>JAQBVM010000181.1 GCA_027623095.1 Verrucomicrobiota bacterium | reverse complement strand
CGATTCGTCAAGCTCTAGAATCCGAAAACTCCCGCAAATCCCTCAACCGCGGCCTGACACTCCCCTCAATCACCGATTTGAACGCCGTTCGCCGGGAATTTTTAACCCTCCGCACGCTGACCGACGTAACACAGAGTGACGCACCCTCATTCACCCACCGCCGCCACACTCAAAACAATTCGGTGGCAGAGAAACTTTTGAGTTAACATTGCCGAATTTCATGTCTAGGCTTCCGTCCCGCTGGATTGGGCGCTTGGCGTCCAACTGGCAGGGTAAATTGAAGTTATTGTCTGATTGATGCAACCGAGTCTCTTGATTATTTGTGCGATCGCCTTCGCGGTAGTCCTTTTTATTTTGACGGTCCTCGCATTCGTCATTCGGTTGCTAACATCGGTGTTTCCAGACAAATCTCCCGAGGGGGATCGCGGGCTGATGCAGGCCATCAACAAAGCGGTGGCTCAGGCGTATCCCGGGTCCACCGTGATTCGGGTCGAATTAGAAACGCACGAGGACGGCTAAGCGGTCCCTAAAGTCTCCTTTCGATGGGACGAACTGCCTCATCTCAAGGTACCGGCCCAAGCCGGTTTTTTTGAATGCTATACACAACGGTCAAGAAAACGATTCGGGTGATGTTCACACCTTTCCGGGACGGCCTGCAAAGCTGTTTCGGGGGAAGAGTCCGAGTCAATGATGTTCTTCCAGCGATGGAGGCGGCAGCCCAAGCTGGTATTCGACACTTCGAGTTTGGCGGTGGAGCTCGCTTTCAGGCTCCCTATTTCTACGTCGGGGAAAGCCCGTTTGAGTGTATGGACAAAATGCGCGCCGCAGTCGGACCCAAGGCGGATCTTCAAATCCTCACACGATCGGTTTCGGGAGTAACTCTAACGTCACAGAGACTCTCCGCGCTGGATCTCCAGGCGCGGATGATGAAAAATCATGGAACCACATGGGACCGGAATTTCGATTTCATGAACGATGTCGAAAACTTGGCTCGGACGGGAAAGCCCATCGCCGACTCGGGAATGCATCATCAAGTCTGCATCGCTCTGATGGGTTTGCCTTTCCATTCCGACAAAGTTCATACACCGGAATTCTACGTGGACGTCATTCGCCGTTTTCAGAAATCAGAGGTTCCGTTTAACTCCGTGTGCCTCAAGGACGCCTCCGGAACCACGGATCCTAGAACGTGTTATGAGACCGTAAAGAGCCTCCGAGAATTGGTCGGTCCGGACGTCTTAATCTGGCAGCACACGCACGACACCGCCTCGATGGGGATCGCCTGCTACATGGCGGGCATCGAGGGTGGAGCCGACGGAATTGATTTGTCTATCCGTCCTCTTGCTTCCGGTACGGTACAACCCGATATCCGCGCAATGGCGCACGCGCTCAAAGGGACCGGTTTTCAACTGGATATCGATGTTTCCAAACTCGGAGAGGTTGAGAAACTGCTCGAAGAAGGCCTTAGCGCCTACGACTTTAACCCTGTAACGACTACCTGTGATGCGCGTGTGGTTGGCTTCCCAATGCCGGGAGGCGCGATCGGGCCGAATGTGCATATGATGAAGGAGGCCGGAATTTTGAACAAATACGACTCGGTACTGGCGGAGTTTCCCGAGGTGGTCCGCGCAGGCGGCGCATGGACCAGCGTCACCCCGGGAAGCCAGCAATACTGGCTGCAGGCGTTCAACAACGTTTTGCACGGCCGATGGAAAAAGATTGATCCGGGATTCGGCAACTCGGTGCTCGGGTATTTCGGGAAACCACCCATCGAACCCGATCCCGCGGTTGTCAAGATAGCCGTCGAACAACTCAAACTAGAACCCTTTACGGGTGATCCATTGGAGGCGGCTCCGGACACGCTTGTACCCGCAGAGGCCGAATTGAAGCGGCGAAACGTGAAAATCTCGGACGAGAATATTTTCCTCGTCGCTGCAGCGATCGTTCCCGGAAAGGAAATGGAATTGAACGAAGGAATCCGTCTCTTGGAGGGACGCGCCAAGGTTGCGCTCCCCCTGAAGAATTCGGAAACCCCACAAGCAGAAAATAGTTCCTCATCAGTTCCTTCAGGAAATTTCAAGACGAAAATCCACGTGAACGAAGGAGGCAGGAGCCGCTCCTTCACCGTTACCGTTTCCCCACCACCGCCTGCCACAACCAACCCGTCCGACACTTCGGCGGCCTCGAACGGAAAACTGGTTCCCGTCTATTCACCCTTCGAAGGAAAGGTCGAAGTGGTAGAGATTCGCGTTAAAGCGGGAGACACGGTCAAGAAAGGACAAGTCTTGGCAGCCGTGGAAGCGATGAAGGCCAAGCACGATGTGAAGGCGCCCTGCAACGGAAAAGTCCTCAGTGTGGACGCTTCTCTTGGGACGGCGGTCGCCAAGGGAATTTCAATTCTCACGCTCGAAGTTTAGTTTATGGAAGTTTGGCAAAAGCTCCTCCAGCAGGCCGGGCTCCTCAGCCTATCGTGGCAAAACATCGTCATGTTCATTGTCGCGGGCTTCGTGATATTCCTCGCGGTCAAGAAGAATTTCGAACCATTGCTTCTCATTCCAATCGGTTTTGGAGCGATGTTGGCGAATTTGCCGCTGGCCGAGCTGAGCGCGTCAGGGAACTTCAAAGGCGACCACACACCCCTGCTGCAGTTGATCTACAACACGGGAATTAAAACCGAACTCCTGCCGCCAATCATTTTCATGGGAGTTGGCGCGCTCACCGATTTTCGACCCCTGCTAAGCCGGCCTGTGACGTTCCTCCTTGGCGCTGCGGCCCAGCTGGGTATTTTTGTCGCGGCCTTGGGCGCCCACTATCTCTTCGGCTTCACAGCCAAGGAGGCAAGCGCGATCGGCATCATTGGGGGCGCGGACGGTCCCACCACCATTTTCCTGACCGCGAAGCTGGCGCCGCATCTCTTGGGCGCCGTGGCGGTGGCCGCCTACAGCTACATGGCATTGGTCCCCGTCATTCAACCTCCCATCATTCGAATGCTCACCACGAAGGAGGAACGCGAAATTGACATGCCGGTGGCCAGGCCTGTCTCGCACGCGGCGGTGATCGTGTTTCCGATTGTAACGTGCATGTTTTCGGCGCTCCTGATTCCAAGTTGCGCTCCGCTGATGGGCATGCTGATGTTTGGAAATCTTCTCCGAGAATCCCGAGTCACGGACCGGTTGAGCAGCGCCGCGGGCGGTCCTTTGATCAACATCGTGACAATCTTTCTGGGACTCACGGTGGGCGCAACCATGGAAGGAACCAGCTTTCTACAGGCGCGTACCCTGTTTATCCTGGTTCTTGGAATGTTTGCTTTTGCGTTTAGCACGATGGGCGGAGTCGTTTTCGCCAAACTGTTGAACCTTTTTCTCTCCTCGGAAAATCGAATCAATCCATGCATCGGCGCCGCCGGTATCTCCGCCGTCCCAATGTCCGCGCGCGTCGTCCAAACTTTCGTATCTAACGAAACGGGCGGACGGGTCAACCCTCTCATGGCTGCGATGGGCCCCAATGTGGCCGGCGTGATTGGATCGGCCGTCGCCGCCGGAGTTTTCTTGGCTCTGCTTCAATAAGCGGATTTTCGAACCTGTCTCACTCACTGGCTGGGAATCGGATCTTGCCGCCGGACCGTTTTCCCTTCCCACACCGCAGTGTCGGCATCGGCGTCGTAAGTGAGCACGCGCGCGCTGCTTCCCGGCGCCGGGGGCACGTCAATTTTGGGGATCCATTTTCGAAGTTCTGAAAGGATCTCTGATTGGTCAGACCGAGAGGCCAGGTTCGTCAATTCGTCCGGATCGTTCTCCATATCGTAGAGTTCTTCGGAACCGTCCGCATAATGAATAAACCGCCACCGTTCTGTGCGAACTCCGTGATTTCCCTGGTTATGAGTGGTGATCGCAGGCCACGGGCGCGGAGCATTGGGATCACGAAGCTGCGGCACAAGACTGTGCCCTTCCAAACCTGTCTTTGCAGCCAGCCCACCCAGCGCAATGAGCGTCGGAAAGAGATCGAGCAACTCCGCCGGTTTGCCGCACCGGACTCCCTCTCGAACTCCAGGGCCTGCGAAGATAAGAGGCACACGCGTCGAACGATCCCAAAGCGTGTTCTTTCCGGTAATCTCCTTCTCTCCCAAATGCCAGCCGTGGTCTGACCAAAGGACAACCACTGTATTCTCCGCGAACCCGTTCTCCTCAAGCGCGTCCAACACGCGCCCGACCTGCGAATCCACAAAACTAATGCACGCCAAATACGATTGCACGATCGATTTCCATTGCCCTGCCTCCTTCAACCATTTCAATCGTACCTCGGGAAGTTCCCAATGCAAATACCAGGAGAAGCGAGGCGTGTCGTCGCGGTCGCCTTCTTTCACAAACGGCAATTTCAGCGTATCAGCGGGATACAGATCAAACCATTCCTGCGTCGCGTAACACGGAACATGCGGCAGGAAGAATCCCACCGAAAGGAAGAATGGCGCCTCTTTTGGCATCTGCTTAAGCTGTTCCACAGCCCAGCTCGCAACCTTCCAATCACCCTTGTCTTCGTCTTTATGCGGAAACGTTCCCCAATCCACCAACGGATGATTGCCGAACGGCGTTGTTACCAACTTCCCATTCGGCCGGGCGCCGACACTAGCCGGCGGACCCAGTACATCAAACTCCCGATCCGTTGTTTGACGTCCATAGCCTCCATGATAGATCTTTCCCGCCGAATACGTCCGGTATCCCTCTCGGGAGAAGTACTGGGGCAGCGTGACGCGATCCCGAATTGAATCGACCTTCCGAAACCACGGTTCCAAACCGTAAACGCCCGTCGTGGAAGGCCGGAGACCCGTCATCAGACTCGTCCGTGAAGGGTTGCACAACGGCGCTTGGCAGTGGGCGTTTGTAAACGTCGTTCCCCGTTTTGCCAACCGATCCATATTGGGTGTCCGAACCTGCGGATGACCGCCCAACGGCCCCACCCAATCGTTTAGATCGTCGATTGCAATGAATAGAATATTTGGATGTTCAGCGCCGGCCGAGCTCAGTCCGGCACAAAACAAGCCGACAAGAATGAGTTTCTTCATGGGTAACGTATATTCCATCCTGTGCGATGAGTCCCAGAATAAACTCAACGGCCAATCGCGGGCTGCGGATGATTGGTTTGCCCTCGAGGATGTTAGGATCGGCGGTAATATATTCCTGACAATACATAGTTGGCCAGGCTTACGGTCGCGAACGGAAGTTGTCAGTCGCGAAGATTCGGGTAGGCGAGGCTCCGCCCAAACTAACAAACGACTTATGGTTTCGGAGGCTGTCCCCACTGCGTTTGAGTTTCTCCAACAGACCATAATGCTGAAGCGCTTGCTCCATAGAAACGGCCGATTTGACCGCCTTAAAATCAACATACTGGTTCTTTGGCATAAGGAGTCTCCTTTCAATGTTCAATAGGGGAATTCGATCCGGCGCATCCGCGCCGGAATTCACCTCCAGTGAAGATTGTACCAGGTCTGAAAATCTTGGTACAAGCTTCGAGAAAGCCGGTTGCCGAAGGACTGGCAGCGGAAACTATGGAAGCACCTGGGAACGAGGATTAGTTCGTATAGAAAAACGGGCGAAGATCGCCGGACGGGATATACTTGCAAGCTTGTCGGAAGATCGCATGGCACGTCCCGGTGTCGAGTTGGCGATGATTCGGAACAGTGAGCGTTTCATTTTCCCCGGCCGAACTGATTCGTCGCAATTTGATGTGGCTCCCCCGCTGCGAAAGAATGAAGAAACCGAATTGCTGAAAAACTGATGTGAGTTCCGTCGCTGAAAGCCTCTTGAGCTTAGGCATGCTCGGGTTCGACTTCCATGGTTACAATCAAAGTTGGATTCTGCGCCAGGCCCAGAGCGGTCAAGTTCTCTTCTTCCAGGTGAAGCGCCACCGCTTCCTGCAGATTGCGTGTGACTTCATCCAGCGAGACTCCTTGGGTAACCACCGCGATTTCAAGACACTCAGCCACGTAGCCGGATTCTTCCCCGCGCCGTATAATAGCCTTGATCGTATGTTGGAGCGATTTCATTAGTGGGCAGATTGATTCGGCACTTTCACGATGACTTGCATAACGACCTGAATCTAGCACGTTGGCGGCTTCGTGAGCAAGGCGCTCCTTCCTGCAGGAACACGGCCTGCGTTTTGAAAAGGCTCCGAACTACTTCAACTATTTCGCGGCGTTTAAAAGCTCCCGGCAGGGGATGTGATCCGGGATGTCTGCGAGGGCGTGATTGCCGAGCCCAAGAGATGCTTGAGGACCGGCTGGCCAACATTCGGGAATTGGACCGATACGAGTGCTTCGCCGCCGACGGCCATTGGCACAAGGGAGCCGTTCATGACCGCCGGCATAAGGGAAAGAAGATGGCCGTGGGCCATTTATATAGCCTCAATCTGCGCACACACACGCTGCGGCATTTGGCGGTGGGCCAGGGACTGCATGAGCACGACATGAGCGCGCTTAAACGCGTCAAACTCAAGGGGCTTCGGCAAGGCTTGCGACAGGGCCGGCAAGTCCTTATCGTCTACGACAAGGCGGGGATCGATTTCGGTTCCGGGAAAGATTCCGCCCTGCCACCTCGTTTGAGGTTGTCGATGCCGCACTGGTTATGGGTTATACTTGGGAGTCTGGAAAAGGACGTTTCGCATGAAAAAAGGGCTCATAATAGTTGCGTGCCAAATGTGTTCTCTGTGTCAAGCAGGGGAGTTTATCAATCTTGATTTTGAGAGCGCGAGTACGAACTCTCTCTCACCTTCTCAGGAAATTGGCTTTGATTTCTATGGACGAACTGTGGATTTGCTACCGGGCTGGGATCTATTCTGTGGCGGCGCACAGGCTTCCAATATCGGATTTAATCTTTCCGGATTGCTTGGTTTTGTGCCAAACGCCTCACTCATTAGCAGTTGGGGATTTCGATTCAAGGTTGCGCCGAGCTTCCTCGACTGCGTTGGCGTTGGTCAAACATTCGGCGTGGTTGAAGAGCAAATCCAAAAAAGCGCGCATCCGACTGCGCGCTTGAACACCCGAGAAAAGAATGTTCGCATCACGAAACACCCTCATCTCTTCAAACGGTAACCGGCGAGCGCCGTCTCCTTATTCCGAGAGAACTCCGCCAACCGTTTTTCGTCATAGATCTCGGCCGGGAAAGCGGCTCCGACACGAAGCAGGATACCTTCGTCGGTTTCCTCCGCGACGATTTGGCCTGCCTTGATGCCAAGCCGCTGTCGCAACTCCTTCGAAAGCGGCAAGGTCCCTCGACCATTGATGTTAATAACCTTGGTCATGCCTTCAGCATCTCATGCTTTCGGAATTCCCGCATGTTGCCTGGATAGGAAAGAGTCAAGGAGTTTTCAGAGGAACGATGTTTGCGACAAAATGTTCGCGGCAGATCGGCATTGTTCCGCGATCTGCCTCAAGGAAGAAATGTATGTTGTTCTGGCGGCTGTCCATTCATAATTTCGCTCTGGCGATTTTGAATCGTTCAGGTTCCATTCAGGACATGAAATCGTTGACAGAACATCTTTGGTTTGAGGTGCCGAATCGGCGCGGCTTTGTAAATATTACGGACACGGTTGAAAAGTTGGTCAAGAAGAGTGGGGTCCAAGAGGGCCTCTGTTTGGTGAATGCCATGCATATCACTGCCTCTGTTTTTATCAACGACAATGAATCGGGACTTCACCACGATTACGAGGTTTGGCTTGAGAAACTGGCGCCGCACTCCCCGACAAACCAGTACCATCACAATCGCACCGGCGAGGACAACGCGGACGCTCATTTGAAACGCCAGGTGATGGGTCGAGAGGTGGTCGTGGCAATCACGAATGGAAGGTTGGATTTCGGACCTTGGGAACAGATTTTTTACGGTGAATTTGATGGAAACCGAAAGAAGCGGGCTCTGGTCAAGATTATCGGTGAATAACCCAAATGGGCATATGGTGGTTTCGATTTGCGAAAACCGATTCTTGCATTAATTGCCGTCCAAGCGTGGAATATCCGCAATCCATACCGAAACAAGAACTATGAGAAACTCGCACATCTTTAATCGGCGTCCTCAAGGCTCTAGCCCGCCATGAACTACTCTTACCATCTGGCTCTCGAATATGAGGCGCATGCCAACTCGCCAATGCCGGGTCTAGTAGAATCGGTTGCCTATATCAGGGGAGTCTTGGCTGCGCTTGCATAAACGAAGGTCTCTTCCATTCAGAGGCGGAGCTACTCATCGGACCTGAGCGGTGGACTTCTTTACAGCGTCAATAATGGGCCGGTCATCGTCCCCGGAATCCCGCACCAGCGATAGGAAGCCCGGCAATGTCATTTTCATCCGGCGCAGGAAGGGTCGGTCGCCACCACATCCATACATGAGATCATCGGGCATTTCCCCCCGCAGCTTCAACCTTGCTTTTTGAATGATCCGCGGCAGCCATTCAATCCCGTCAACAGCCGCACTTTTTGAGACCAGCTTATCCATCGAAGCGATTCGCCCAGAATAGTTGCCGCCCATCGAATTAAGAAAATATTCACGGCGGATCGCCTGAACCGCCAGAACCGATTCGAAATCCGGCTCACCACATGACTGTCCGTCATCCACGAAATCAAAGAGTTCCTGCGCTGTGCATCCTATCGTTTTGAGAAACGACGCATCCTCGGCGCTGAACATTGTTTTCGGAGCACGCCGCCCTGCCCGCCACGCCTTGACGCCGCGATCATAGACTTCCTGAAAAGCGGCTTGCCACTTAGTATCACTCATCTGAATCGGATGGAGATTCCGATAATCTCAACTGATGCACTTGAACGCAGCCGAGGCTTTGTTGGAATTGCGCTCAATTCGGTCGGCGGCCCATTGATTCAAATGAAAATCATGCATGCCATCCTTGCGCGTCCCCTCGCCTTTCAAGTTGGTGCGTATGTTGATCGAAAGCTGTCCCTCGGGATTGTCCGCCACCACAAACTGCCCAACTCCGGTGACTTCACCGTCTTGAACCGGCAACTTAAACTCGACGCTTTCCGCTTGTAGGTCTTCGAGTTTCCATTTTGATTGGACCCAGATTTTTTCGCTCATACGTAATGATCAATATTAGTTCGGCGTTTGAAGCGAGCCTACGATGAGTTCCGAATTGTGTCTATTGAATAAACATTCGCGCGGTCTAAGAGGGCGCGTCGAATGAGGAAACGCCTGAACCGCTTCTACTTCTTCTACGGATTGAGGAGAGTTTTCCACGAAGTCTTTCGCGCTTTGGCCCACTGAACTGCTGCGCCTCACAGAGGCGCGCTCCGGAGCGCGGGTCTGTGAGGCGCAGCAATACCAAGTTCATGGGGAGTGAAAATGTCAAACGAAGTGACATGAACCGGGGACCTGAACCCACCCCCAGCCCCTCCGAGGAGGGGAGCTTTGTTACCGGTGCCGGTTTCAGGTCCCCTCCTGGGAGGGGTGCAGAGGTGGGTCGGTTCATGGGGAGGATCGAGGCGAGGGAGATCTGTAAAACCTTGCGTTTCGCTTCGCTTTTTCATCGAATACAGGCGAGTCTAGCATCAAGAGCAATAAACAATGACTGGCAAATCGTTTCAACCCACGGAGACACGTTCATTCCATGTCGATACCGTCTGCTGACATTTCGCGGATGCTGCGGTCCACAGACCCGCGCTCCGGAGCGCGCCTCCGTGAGGCGCAGCTTGTCCTATCGGCGAAAAAACCAATATTCCGGAACGGCATGGTTCATTTATTGAAATTGATCGTCCGAATCGCAAGATCTCAAATCGTGAAACGGATCGTCCTATTACTTGTTCTCTCAGCATCACCGTCCCTGATCACTCAAGGACAAGAGTCGCAAGAAGATCGCGTTCAAAAACCGGGGCCTGCTGCGGATACAGTATTCTGGGCCTATCAATTCCCTGAACAAAGAAGGTAATCTGGCCGCATAACGAAATCGATCGTTTCATTCTGTCGAAACTGGAATTAGAGGGGCTTCGTCCTGTTCCCGATGCGGATAAGACCACTTTGATTCGGCGCGTCTATTACGATCTCATCGGATTGCCGCCCAAACCCGAGGAGATTGATGCGTTTCTAATAGATCGTTCCTCCGAGGCATTCCAGACCGTTGTGGACCGGTTGCTGAGATCTCCTCATTTCGGAGAACGCTGGGGAAGGCACTGGCTCGACGTGGTGCGTTTTGCCGAGTCAGTTACCCTTCGCGGACTTGTGTTCGGCGAAGCATGGAGATATCGCGACTACGTCGTCGAAGCGTTCAATCTCGATTTGCCGTACGATCAATTTGTCCGCGAGCAGGTTTCCGGCGATCTGATGCAATCCGATTCGCTCGAAGAGAAACAACGGCGATTGATTGCCACCACATTCCTGACGCTGGGGAACACCAACCTGGAAGATCAAGACAAAGCCCAGCTCAGAATGGATGTCGTCGATGAGCAACTGGATACCATCGGCAAAGCATTCATGGCTCAGACTTTCGGATGCGCCCGATGCCACGACCATAAATTCGATCCAATTCCCGCCCGCGACTACTACGCAATGGCTGGGATCCTTCGAAATACGGTTACACTGATCGACGATAATGTCTCCAATTGGATAGAGATCCCGATGCCGCTCGAACCGGATCTCGAGAAAGATCTATCGGAACACGAAGCGAACGTCGCGAAAGTACAATCCGAATTACAGGCGGCAAAAAAGACAGTGGCCAAACTTTCCTCGGACAAAAAAGAATCCAGCTCGCCGGCCCAGCAGTCCCCAAATAGCACCGGAGACTCACAAGGCGCTATATTGGACGATACACCACCGAAATCCGAAACACTTAAAGAGGCGCTCGCACGAAAGGAACGCCTCGAAGCCCAGCTCAAAGCTCTAAATACGTCCGGTCCGAAGAGGCCGATGGTGATGTCGGTCAAGGAGGACGAGAGCATCAGCGACACAAAGGTTCACGTCCGAGGGAACGTCCATAGTCTGGGCGCGGATGTTCCGAGAGGGGTTCTTACTGTGGCGACTCATGGAATGCCACCGGAAATTCCGGAATCCGAAAGCGGACGCCTCCAATTCGGCGATTGGCTGGCAAGCCGTTCGAATCCACTCACCGCCCGCGTTTTCGCAAACCGAGTTTGGCAATGGCTGTTTGGCTCCGGAATAGTACGGACGCCGGATAATTTTGGACACATGGGACAAAAGCCGTCGCACCCGGAACTTCTCGATTTTCTGGCGCTTTCATTCATTGAAAATGGCTGGTCTATTAAGTCGCTGATTCGCGAGATTGTTTTGTCGCACACTTATCAACTTGCATCCGTGGAGGGCGCAGCGAGTCTGGACACCGCCTCATCCGCGTCTCATTCGAACCGCAATCCATTCGAAGCCGGAGTGCTCTCGGATCCCGAAAACCGCTTTTTCTGGAGAATGAACCGGCGCCGCCTGGACGCTGAATGTATTCGCGACTCAATCCTGTTTGTGAGCGGAGAACTCACTCTCGGAATGGGAGGAAACACAATCCGAGCCGGAACCAAATCCGATTATGGTTACACCGACACCGACTCGCGGCGCAGTCTCTACATACCAGTTTTCCGAAACGCGCTCCCGGAACTGTTCGAAGCATTCGACTTTGCGGATCCCAGCATGGTAACCGGCCGGCGCAACGCCAGCACCGTGGCGCCTCAGGCGTTATTCCTCTTAAATCACCCGTTTGTCATGGAACAGGCGGCAAAAACAGCAACCCGAATTCTGTCCGAATCCAAAGAGACGGAAGCCCGCATCCACTCGGCCTACCGAAGAATTCTGGGGCGTTCGCCCACGGAAGCCGAACAAACTCAAGCTGCAGGATTTTTGAATCTGGGTGACGAAGGCTCGACCGGGCACAACCTTGAGATTTGGACTGAGTTCATTCAAGCGCTCTTTGCATCGATCGATTTCCGATATTTGAATTAAATTTGGAACAATGCGCTTCAACCGCTTATCATCCGTTCGCGAACAAGCCACATCATGAACCCACAACAAATAATTACCCGGCGGCGAGCGCTTCAGAACATTGCTTGCGGATTCGGTTACATGGCATTTGCCGGACTTTCAGCCGCGAGAACAACATGCGCGGCAGATCCCCTCGCTCCGAAGAAGCCTCGGTTTGCGCCCAAAGCCAAGCGCGTCATCTTCATTTTCATGCAAGGCGGTCCGAGCCACGTCGATACGTTTGATTACAAGCCGGAAATCCAGAAACACGACGGGAAAATGCTGGGTTTCGACGATGCCCGAACCATTGCGAAGACCGGAATGCGCGGCACGGAGCAACGGGTCATGAAATCGCCTTGGCAGTTTGCTCAATACGGCCAAACAGGACATTGGGTCTCCGACCTCTTTCCTGAAATGGCGCGCCACGTCGATGACCTTTGTTTTCTACACGGAATGAAAACCGAGGGAATTGCGCACGGTCCCGCCACGCTTTTTCTTCATTGCGGCGCAACCAATCTTGTCCGGCCCTCGATGGGTTCATGGATCACGTACGGTTTGGGAACGGAGAATGAGAATCTGCCGGGCTTCGTGACCGTCAGTCCGTCGAGCGGAAATGGCGGCGCCCGCAACTATGGAAACGCATTCTTGCCGCCATTTTATCAGGGAACACCACTCGGAAAAGCGGGTGTGCCCGCAAGCGAGGCGACAATTCGGAACTTGGTCAATTCGGTCCGGACACCATCCGCGCAACGCCGGCAATTCGAGTTTCTACAAAGCCTCAACGCCGAACAATTAAAACAAAGCCCCGGCGACAAAGAGCTTGAGGCCGTCATTCGTTCGTATGAACTCGCTTGGCGGATGCAGAATAACGCACCCTACATTTTCGATCTCAGCAAAGAATCCGCCACCACCTTGGCTATGTATGGAATCGGCGACCGCGAAACCGACGATTTCGGCCGGGAATGCCTCTTGGCGAGAAAGCTTTGCGAGTCGGGAGTGCGATACATCCAAGTGACGTATGGAGACAACACGGCCAACCCGGCATGGGATCAGCATTCAAACCTCCCGAAACACGCCGATCATGCTCGGGCAGTTGACAAACCGATCGCGGGTCTTCTCTCGGATCTCAAGCAGCGCGGACTCCTCGATGACACCATCGTCTGGTGGGGAGGCGAATTTGGGCGCACTCCTTATGCCGAAAAAAATGGCACTGGAAGAGATCACAACCCGGGAGGATTCACCGTTTGGCTCGCCGGAGGAGGTGTGAAGTCCGGAATTGCTCATGGAAAAACTGACGAACTCGGACATCTCGCCGTCGCCGACACCGTCCATATGCATGATCTGCACGCGACCATTCTCCATCTGCTCGGCCTCGACCACGAACAACTCACTTACCGATTCGATGGCCGCGATTTTCGGCTCACCGATGTCCACGGATCGGTTGTATCGGAAATCCTTGCCTGATCAGAGAATTCGGTGATGAAACGCTGGGCTATGTTTGGTCCGGGAACACAACGTCCCCGTTGCGAAGAACAAAAGCGCTGCTATAGTTCAGACTATGATTCTCCAGCGTGATTACCGGAGCGCGCGAACTCTGCGCGCTGCCCTCCTTTGCCTCCTTTTTTCCGCGGCGATTACAGGATCGAAAGCGGATGCAACCGTGCCGGGTCTTGACCTGACCGGCATCGTCAAATCCGCCGAGGCGCCGATCGCGGGCGCAAGCGCCTTTATCTATACCGCCGGTCCCAGGCTGGGGCCGGGTGGCATATGACCGTCCTGCTACGCCGATTGCCGGAAGAGCGCCCGGTCTGACAGGTGAAAAGAGCTGGCTCATCCGGCTGAACGACGGCGCCACGGTCACCGGAACGCTGGTCAAAAACGGCGAACCGCTCGAAGGCATTGGAATGACTCTTTCGGGAAAGAACCGTTCCGCCGGAGAATTCGCCGGGTACTATGACGCGGTCACGGACTCGAAGGGACAGTTTCATTTCTTCACCATTCCCGCGTTGGGCGATTTTGTGATCAGCGCAAAAATGGACACCGTCGGCAAACACGGAGCCACGGTCGCGCGCACGATTCGATTGTCCAAGAACGGCGAAATCGTCGATGCCGGCGATCTCGATGTGAAGCCCGGAGTCCGCCTCGAAGGGCGGGTCATTCTCTCCGATGGCGAAGCACTTCCTCTTCAACAATCTATGAACGCAATGATTCGTTATTCGATCGCGGCTGCCGCGCTAATTTTTTCCGCCGACTCCTCGGCACTTGCTTTCCACCAATATCTTTGTTGCGCCAAACCTGCCGGAAATTCAGATGGTATTGCGGCCTGAGAAAGGCGTCGGCGCGCGGGTGACGGATGGCGAAGGGAATCCAATTGCCGGCGCCCGCGTTGCGCTGAAGCAATACGGAACGTTCACACCCTTTGAATGGGATGGAACCGAGACCGACTCAGAAGGCCGCTTCCGTTGGGACGCGGCTCCATTCGAACCTACGGAAATGTTCATCCTTCCAACGAATGGCCCGATTCGAAAAGTGACGTTGCGGGCGGGCGAACCGGAACCGACAATCGTCATTCGTGCGGAACAGGCAGAGTTTATCCGGCTGACGGGGACCGTCATGGATGCGGAAACAGAGGAGCCCGTTCAAGATTTCACGGTTGAATCCGCAGGCGCAGGCGCTTTCAACGCTGGCTGGCGCTTGTATTCTGGGCCGGATGGTGCCGGGCCAGCGCGGATTCCATTCCTGATTTCGAGAAAATCTACTCGGACTTCCACGGGGATTCCCGCTTCGCCATGGTGGGTGTGAGTCTAGACGAATCGACTGAAGCCGCGCGCGCGCATGTGGACAGACTGTCCTTGGATTGGGCGACCGGTTGGCTGGACCAGTCGGGACGTCTCCGCCTCATGGAGACGTATGGCGTCAACGGAATTCCCTGCGGCTTTCTGTTGGATCCCTCCGGTAAAATCGCCGCACGCGATCTGAAACCGGCGAGCTTGCGTGCCGCACTGGGCAGGGCACTCAAAAGCGATTGACTCGAAACGGCAGTCGGACGTTCTTGACCAGGATCAATGCGAACCTGCTCCGCGCCGAACAAATCTAACTGCGGCCGCGTCGAAACATCTGATCAATCGCCGCAAATGCGATACGCGTCCGTCCAATGAAAACTCAATGGCCGCGCGGCGGCAAGTGACAGGAAATCTGAAGGAATGAGCCTTCCACGGCGTGAAGGCGGATCTAAGGATGATTGTCCCCGACATTAGATTCCTTGAACTTCAAAAGTTGTAGATGAGTCAATCTTTCATTCGCAAGCACCGGACCGCGGCAGGGCTGCTCTAAAGTCAGGCAGGACATGTGATGAGACGGATGACGTGTCCGATTCGGCGGTTCAT
>JAQBVM010000180.1 GCA_027623095.1 Verrucomicrobiota bacterium | reverse complement strand
GTGGGAGAGGGTTGGGGTGAGGGGAACCGCATCGTCCAAAAACCGGGAAGCAAGGGACTCGCATGCACTTACTTCACCGACACCACATGGTACGAGTCTCGAGCCCCGGCCAGGGTTAGCTGCAAACGATCCCCCTGCTTCTTCCCCTGCAATTGAGCGCCCAGAGGCGATTGCGGAGTGATGACCAGAATCTCGCGGCCGTTTTGAACCACTTCCGTGCCGCCGGCTTTTGGTCCGATGAAGTAAAGCAGACGTTTGCCGTTTTGCTCCAGCTCGACCAACGCGCCAAGCTCAATCGGCGCGTCCCTCCCGAACGTGTGCGTTTCAAGCTGTTCAAACGCCGCGATGGCGGCTTTCGTTTCCAGGGCCTGCCTGGATTGTCCGTGCGCCAGGTAGGACGCTTCCAACCCGCGCGTATCATACTTGTTCTCCGCCCTGTTTTGTTCGTGCGTGGCCTCCGCGCGAGCGGCGTGGGCGGCCCGGAAATACACCTCCAGATCAGATGTTAGTTGGTCGAGAATCTTTTTGATCAGCGCGCGTTTGTTCATTGGCGTTCTCGAATAGGTTGCCCGCGCCGGAGATCGAGCGCAACCCTCAGAAGGGTCACGTCGATCCTAGCCGGATGAGCTGGATGATCCGGTCCGGATTCGTTGCCTCGAGCCGGTCCAGGACTTTCAGCCAACGAAACCGGAAATTTCCCGCCTCGTTGATCGGCTGGTTCTCGAAAAGGCGCTGGAATGCGCTTTTACGATTCAAGTACTCGGATCGGATTTGTGACAGCCGTTCGCCGAGACTCTGGCAGTACGACTCGGCAAATTGAGTCGGATTTGGCACCGCATGCATGCGGGATCGGACCGATTGGGCGTAAGCGCCGGCCAGAACCTCGAGCGGATCACGAAAATTCCCGAACGATCGGCTGTGATCGCAGATGAGCATCTCTCGCGGAATTCCGCGCGCGTCTTCCAGAACGAGTTCGTCGCCGTCATCGAATACCACTTCTCTGGAATTCTCGTTGGCCCGACCAACGATCAGATTCGCGGCCGCGGCCTGGCCCAACAGCCGAGCCAGTCCCAGAGCATATTCTTCGATGGCGAGTTTCTCTTCGGAAATCTTGTTGGCCGCGGTTCCGTGCAGGTAATCGCGCTCGTAGTAGGAAGCCCAAATCTCGGTCACCGTTCCATTAGAGTGCCAATAATCTTCCGGAATGTCCCAGCATGCGACGCGCAGGGGAACGTTCATACCCAACTGGCGGCAGGCCAGGCGTCGGTCAAGAACGTAGTGGATGTACTCGTGCGCCTTGAGAATGGCGTGGAGCAGATCGTATCCGTCATTTAGGTGTTCCCGAATGCCCCAGCGATGCATGCGGATGATGCGGACCACGCGTTCCTCAGAGTTCTTCGGCTTGATCTCAGCGACATAGACCGCGCGACGGCCGCTGGGTCTTGATGTTTGCGCAGGGAGCAAACGACCGAGATTCACATGCTCGATCTCTCCAAACTCACGCAGGAAATTTGGAATGAATTGTTTGACGGCTGGATCGCAGAGTTTTCGAACAGTTGGGTCCGGATTGGAGCCCTCGCCCAATGCGAAGATCGGATCGAAGATCATCTCACCCTTTTGAAAACGGCTTCCGGGCAGCCATTGCACTTGCCGCCGAAAGGATTCCCCCAGGCCGTCCACCACATCACAGAGTGATGCGCCGTCGGGTTCTTCCGTGAGGACTTTAAAAATCTCATCGCGCCAAATGGCGTTCTTGAGGTCGTCACGGCGGAGGTCAAGAGGGATTTGGAAGATTAACTCTTGGACCAATTGATGATGAAGTTGCCGGAGTTCAGTTTCGGAGATCGTGGCGAGATCCTTCGCCGATGGCCACGCGAGTTCATGCGCGCCGGGAGCGAAACAGCACAACTCCCGATGACCGGCCCGGCCGTAGGCACCGGCAAAGCGGTGGATTTCCTCCAGATGGAAAAGCAGTTCCGTGTGACTCAAATCGCCGAGCCCTTTTAGTTGCTGCAATGTCAGCCATCGAGTCCCGGTGGTGGGATTCAAACGATAGATCGCACGCCCTCCGATGGCCGCCAGACTCTTCTGAATGAATTCTTCCATCTGCGGCACGGTGTGTGGTGGCTCGCTGATTCGCCAAAGTTCACCCAGCCCCCGCAAGGCGTTTCGCACAACAGGCTGGCGGGCATGCAAGAATCGAATCCGGTGTTTTGGAATGATGGACTGTAATACGTGATCTGCTTCCAGTGCGAGGGCCATAGCCTCCAGCTCCGGCCGAATGAGCACCGTGTCATCCTTGAAAAACAAGGACACCGATTGATCATGAACAGCTCGCTCTTCGTCGGAACTCAGGACCGTCTCGCCGTCTGACTTTCGGCGGTTGTTCAGGTGCGAGATAAACTCATTGCGCTGATAGGCATGCACGGCCGGCGCGGTTGTAATCAACGTCCGATGACTCACGATCATGCTGCCCACTTTGGGGGCAGCGGCGATAGCCGGATCAATTGCCGCCGGACTTGGACCGATGACTGTGAAGCGCATAAAAATTCTTAATCCGCGACTGCGCGGAAACCCGTTCGTGATTGAATTGCCGGTCGTGGCAACGAATCTCTCAACGAATCGCACCGAGCGGGCAAGAATGGCAAGTGAAAAGAACCCCACTGCCCCATCCGCGGCTCTTCGATTTTCGCGTTTGACTTCTACCCTCGGGATATTGCAATCCTCGTTCAGGAAATCTCGAGCAATCGGAACTTTTATGAAACGATCCAATTCTACGGATGGGCTGAATCGCCGTGACGCCATCAAGGGCCTATTGGGCACCGTCGCAGGCGCTTCCTTGGCCGCGTGTCGTTCGCCGCAGTTCCAGCGTTCTTCAAACGAACCCAACCCTGTGGTGTTGGAGAATTCGCGAAAGGGAACGCGCGATTGGATGCTCACCAAAACCGGAGTAGATCCGGCGACGAAATTCCGATGTTCCACGATTGAGGGATACTGTTCACGAACAAGTCTGAGTTCCGGAGAGTCGATCCGTTTTCACGTCAGTTGCAATCCCGCTGCGGCCTTTGAAATCGATCTGTTTCGCTTGGGTTATTACGGCGGGGCAGGGGGGCGGCATATGGTGTCCCTGGGACCCTTTGCAGGATTGCCACAGCAAGATCCGAACATTGGAAAAAAACGATTGAGAGATTGCCAATGGGAACCGTGCGCGGAGTTTGTGATTCCTCGCGATTGGGTTAGCGGTGTGTACCTCGGCAAACTGACAGCGGCTCAGAGTGGCTGGCAGAGCTACGTGATTTTCATCGTTCGCGACGACCGGCGCGCGGATTTTATGTTTCAGTGCAGCGACACGACGTGGCAGGCGTACAATCGCTGGCCCAGCCAGTTCGCGTTGTACGATAACGGGGAACATCAATGGTGGTGGGGCGGCGATGTCCAGGTGTCGTTCAACCGGCCCTACGGAAAGTATTGCCAGATCTTCGATGCCCCTTTGAGCACCGGTTCTGGCGAGTTCCTGCTGTGGGAGTTTCCGGTCGCGTTCTGGCTCGAGGCCAACGGGTATGATGTAACCTATGTTTCAAACCTCGACCTTCACGCAAACCCGAAGGCACTCTCTCGTGCCAAAGGTTTCCTCTCGGTGGGCCACGACGAATACTGGTCGATCGAAATGTTTCGCAACCTTCAATCCGCGATCGCCGGCGGGCTCAGTGTTGCTTTCTTGTCTGGAAACGCGGTCTGTGGGCGCATCCTTTTCGCCCCGGATTCGGCCGGATCGCCACGGCGCGTCTTTGAACGGGTCGGTGTGTTTGGTCCCTCGGGCGGGACCCGAGAGTTTGTTGCCATGGACACGCTTCGGCACGAACGTCCTTATGCGAACGAACTGGTCGGCGCACACAGCACCGGGCCAGTGACCGGAGGCGCCGATTGGAGTTGCACTGCCCCGGACCATTGGTTGTTTTCCGGCACTGGTATGAAGAAGGGCGACGGGATTCCCGGCTTGGTGGGATGGGAGTGGCATGGTGATCCGGCCAACATTCCGGGATTGGAAATAGTGGCGTCGGGACCGACTTACTCCGCGCCTGGCCAGCCGAACGATGGCACATTCACCGCCACGGTGTATCCGGGGCCCAAGGGGAACATCGTTTTTAATGCCGCAACGATTTGGTGGGGAGATGGGCTCAGTGAGCCGCCCGGTTACATTCGGCCGTCTGTCTATACAACACCGCAAGGTCCGGATCGTCGGGTGCACCAAATCACGCGAAACTTGCTTGAGCGGATGAGGTCCGTAGGTCCTTCGTCCGCTTAACCCGGTTCTTCCCATGGTGGGGCGACGCTCTGTGGAGCCCCTCATTTTACCTTGAGGCGTCTTGCTGAAGACGAAGGCGCAATGGAATCGCGGCGGAATCGGGAAGTGCGTGTTCCCTCGGAGGCTTCGGACACTTTGGAACCGTTGAAGCTCGCTCGTTGCAATCTGAAGGCGGCGACTCCGCACGCTCCGTCGCCGCAGTCCAAGACCTGGCGGTCGCTTCGACGGGTCATGGAGTGAAAACCTCAATAATCTGCACGCGAATCGAGACCATGAACTGGTTGGACAACTTCGTGTCGCACATACGACATGAACTTGTCCTTCTGGAAATCATAGGGAACCGTTCGCGAGATCGGTGTAGAACGACGCCGGTTCGGCGTTGGGGATTCCATGAGCATTGATGTACATGGCCAGAAAACCTCGTTTTGTCCAATTCACGGTTCCGCCCAAACTTGAGCTTCCCACACCAGCGCCATGCACGGTCAGGATGATTGGCAAACTCTTGGGTTTGGCTCCCGCGGGTTTCGCGAAGTAACCGGACACCGGGGCTCTCACGCCGTCCGCCTGAAGATCAAAGCATTCCACGGATGGCTGAGTGGATTTAACAGGCGTGAGTCTTCAGCCGGAGTTACCGTCCACACGGCACTACGGCGGAATGCTCCACGGATTCCTTCACTTCGCCGAACTTTTCGATGACGGCAAACGCGCCGTGACCGAACTCGGCCAAGCCATCAAGGCAAAGCTGTCGAAGTGACCGTGCCCTGTTTGGATTGAAGAGAAGACTGGAGTTCTTAATCCAGATTTGCGCCCGTGATTTCGGCGCACAGCTTGTAGAAGCCGCGCTTGCGATCGGAACTGCTCGTCCAATTCACCGGCACCGACTGGTACCCCTCGTCGAACCCCTCCCCCTTCATCCGATAGTCGAAATATCCCCAGGACGCTCCGGCGCTAATCGCGGCAACGAAATTGTTCATGGGTTGGTCGAAATCGAAATGATCGTCTTCGTTGAACACAATGGGCATCGTCTTGTAAGTCGGCAACGCCCTCGTCAACTTCACCATCTCGACAATCCGCTTCGGATCGCGAACACCATTGCCGTGGATGAGCGAGAAGTCCGAAACGGCAATCACCTCCGGAGTGGGGATGATGTTTCCACCGAAGGACGTGCCAACGAGCAGACGCCGACCGTCGGGAGCCTTGATGTCGCGGACGCGCGCGATGAGTTCGTGGGCCCGGTGAAGGCGGAGAATCTCAGGGCGATAGGATGTGTTCGCCTCGTTGTTCACTTCGATGAGCAGATTGCGCCAGCCGCCCTCCAGCAGCCAACGGGTGACATTGTCCGTCGCGGCGCGCACGGCGTCCTCGTCACGGAAACGAGGCGATTGGCCAAAATAGAAATAGCCCACGATGGGCGCCATCCCGAGCCGGTCCGCCTCATCGAGCACGCGACGCATCCGGTCCAGAAACGCGGATCGCAACGATCCGTCCGGGTTGAACGCGTTATTCTCCCACGGCTGCGATTTCGAATATCCTTCGGGCGAACCGCCCTGAAAATTTACCGTCACCGATAGCAATCCGTGCCGGCGCCAGTCCGCCATGTTTGCTATAAACTCCGTCACGTTGCGTTCAGCGTCCCATTTGCCCGTATCCGAATAGACCCAGCGTTTTGCGGTTTCTGAATTCAAGTCGTCGAAGGTCGCCTGGACCATCCGCGAATTCATGAGCAATCCCTCGATCCGGTGACCGCGCCATTCGCGGTCCTTGTAGGTCGGCTGGCCGTTGATGTGGAAATCCTCGCCAACGATGCTGACGGTGGTCCGTCGCGCCGATTGAGGAGCCGCGGTGGCAGGCGGCAAAGCGGAAAAAAGGACAGTCGAAGCGATGAGTAGGGTAGTTTTCATAATCGAAGAGACTGAATTGGGGAGTTGGTTTCATTTAGAGACGCGCACATGCAGGACAATCGGTGCCTTGCCCCAATCGGCCGGCGGAGTAAGATTTGCGGTACCGTTGTTCAGCAAACCGACAGCCGTGTGTTCGCCGGTGTGCGGGTTGAACCAAGCGGCTTTAAGTGGTGATTTGGCTCCCGCTATTTCGAGCGTGAAAGGCTGCGCTGTATTCTGGAACGAGACGTATTCGAGGCCGGGATTCGCGAGGCACCAGCCGTTGCTTACGAGTTTGTCAGAAGGTTCGAGCCTCCAGTATTCCGTCCCGCGCCAGAATTCCCCGAAGTGTTTGTAGAGCGCATAGCCAGGCGGATTGTCTAGCGGGCGCACCACGTCCCACGCGGTGTAGGTGTAGTAATAGGCCGTATAGCCGCCGGCCATTTGAATTTCCCAGGCGCGGCGGAGAACCTCCTCGGGAGACTGTGTCTTGCCATAGGTTTTGTCGTCGAGACCTCCGGGGCCGTGTTCGTAGCCAAACTCCACATTGACCACCGGCCACGCCTTTCGAGCGCGCTGGCGCAGGATGACATTGTGCCAGTTCGCGTGCTGCTGATCGGCACGGAAATCATTGAGTTCGTCGTAAGCACCGGCGTCATTCACTTTGTCGTCGTCGTGGACAGTGGTGAGATGACGATAGGGATCGGTCGCGCGGACGAACTTCAGTAAGCCCTGCTTGTAGTCGAGGTCCTTCTCGTTGTGCGCTTCCTTGGAGAAATCCCAGATGACATTCGGATAGGCGGCGTAGCGCGCGACGAGCCAAGTGAAGAAAAGTTTCTCATCGTCGCTCGCGCGCCCCGGCCATTTCACTGCTTTGTTGTAAACCTTCATGAGCATGTGCGCCTGGATGCCGCGCTCGGCGAGCGCCGCCATCACGCGGTCGTAATGCTGCCAGTAGGAGATGTTCATCCGGCTGTGATCGGGTGTCTCGTTGTTGCCCTCCCACGCGTAGAGCGCCGGAGGGCCGAAGTCGTCGTCACTGTTCTTGCCTTTGCGCCAGCCGGTATCGTGCGCGTAGGAATTGAGGATGACGTAGTTGAAACCTTGCTCCACGAGAAGATCGAGTGACTGCTTCACTGTGGGCACGCGAGTTTTGCCCATGTCGAGCGCCCAGAGCCAGTCGTATTCGTAGCCCTGGAGGAAGAACCGTGTGCCATCATCGAACACGAAATGATGCGGACTCGCCTTGTCCACACGCAGCACGCCATGGACATTCGGATTCGGATTCGTAACGCAACTGAACGCGGCGGTTTTGCCGTCGAGTTCCTTCACATCGGACTTCGTCACCAAGGACCACGCACCCTCAACAGTCGGCGCCACGCGAATCTTCCACGTTCCAGAGCCATCAAAAAACCCTGGCACCTGCAATTCCACGCCTCCAGGCCCTTTCGCCGTGGCGCTGAACGGCACCATGAAAGGATTCTCCACCTTCGCTTTCGCAGTGAAGTCGAAGTCGTGAGGTTGCCAGCGCGGGACATCGACCGCCTGAAGATTACCGGTCGCCAGAAAGGCTCCAGCGGTAAGGAGCACCGCGCGAAGTAAGAATTGATCGTTTGTTTTCATAATCGTGTTTCGTCGTTGAGATGACAGTTGTAAGGAGATTTCGAAATTTCCCGTTTATCGCGTCTAATCCTTCCGAATCACAGCCAGCCAATCCTCCATGGCATCGGCCGGAGGGAAGCCAAGAGTGACCTTGGCGCCACCATTGACGGACTTAATCGAGCCGCTTTCGAGTGCACCGCCGGTGCGTGGGTTGAACCAGTTCACGGTGTAGCTACCCTCCGCGCCCGCAAGATCGAGTTCAGTCGTGCCGCCGTTCGGAAGAAAGGCGAGGTAGAGCTCGCCGGCTTTCGCGAGGCAGAATTTCGAGTTGGTGTTGTTCGCGTTCCCGATGAGCGTGTCGGCATTCCGCATCTCCCAGAACGGAATCTTATTCGCCGGGAAAAATTCCAAAGCGGTGCGGCAGTAGTCCCATGACTTGTCGCGGCTGCGGAAATCCTCGCAGATGAGATCGTTCTCCGGCAGTTGGTAGCCGAAGTAGTATTCCACGCCCGCGCCGCCGGCCATGAGCGTGCCCCAAAGCGTCAGCTTGCGGATATCGTGCATCGTGTAGCCTTTGCCCTCGAGCCGGCCTTCGGTGCGGGCAATGGCCACGCCGTCATGGCCCTTGTAGCCGGGATCGGGCGGAACACCGAGGCTCGCGGGGCCTTGCTCGTCGTTCGCGACAACCCACGGACGGCCGATTTGGGCTGACTCGCTGACCCACTTGAGGGTGCGCTGATGCGCCTGGTTCCAACCATTCTGCAGCGACGCGCCGGTGAGCAGCGAATGGTCGCCGAGCAGCGGGGAGTAAATTTTATCCTGCTGGTTCGGGAAAGTGTGGATGACAATGTTGTGCCGGTACGGGTCGGTGTCGTGAAGATAGCGAACCATGTCCACGACCTCTTCGGTGCTCTGAGTGTTCTCCTCGCCGATGTTCCAATTCAACGCAAGCGCGTGTCCAAAGCGGGCGATGAGCTCGCGGCAGTAGAGCTTGCGCTCAGGTCCGAGCTTGCCACCGTCGAGCGACTCGGGAACACCCCCTTCCACACCGTCACCGTGACCAGGGCGGTCGTCGTCCATTTCATTCTCCTGAAGCTTAAAGTGGAGATAGAGGCCGAGCGATGTGCCGTGGTCGAAGACAATGCCCCACTGGTCGAGCTTCGAACAATCGTAGTGCAGCTTGTCGTCGCGCTCGACGAACGGCCAGACATTGTCGCCGTCGCCCCCGGCGTTGTAAGGGAGGAACGAAAAGGAGTTCACGCCTTTGCCCGCGAGATAATTCAGAGCGCCGATGAGACCCTTGCCCTTGCCGCCCTTCCACGTCGGGTCGCCCGTCTTCCAATCCTGCAAGTGCGGCTGCCAGGTCTTCAACGCCTTGGCGGGCTTGGCTTCGCCGCTGCGCTGCACATCCGAACGGCCGGGTTGAGTTCCGTCGAAGTCCGCATAAGCGAGCAATGTCTCGGGCGCGTCCGCGCCCGCCTTGAGGAAATACTCCTTCGACCCGGCGAACTGGAGATGATGCTTGCCTATGTATTGCAGCCGGCCTTTGCCGCGGAAGTCGCGCCCGGCTTTGTCGCTCGCACCCACGTTGAAGCTGCCACGCGCGCCATCAAACGGCTTCACGGCTTCACCCTCCGCGCCCAGCGCGGCTGCCGTGCCTTTCGCGAATGCGACGGTGTAGTTCCACTGGCCTGCCTTGTCGGGCGAGAGATGCGCGCGCCACTTCGTTCCCGATTGAGCGGAACTGTTGGCGGCATTGCCATCCGCCGCAAAGTAACCGGGCACGGTGTGTTGCGGCGTACCGCTTTCGTGCGTGAAGGTGACATTAAACGCGAGATCGGTGAACGGATTCGGCATGTTGTCGCGTTCATGAGCGAACGGCCCGTCCAAGGTAAGCGTGACCGTGTGCCATTGCTTCTGTTCGCCCGAGACCGATACCGTGCCTCGACCGTCGGACTGGCGTGGTTGCATGAGCGCTTGCCCGGCGGGCGCGCGTGCTATGGCCGGTGCGGCTTGCGCCAGTAGAGTCACCGGGTTCGGCGCGGCCACGGCGGCGAACGCCTCCGGCATCTTTCCTGCCTTCACTCGCGAATCCGGACCGGAATCAACGGGACGCGCGAACTCGCGGTTGGTCGTGAGAATAAACCGGTCGAACTCGAATCCGTCCTCGCGCATGGAGAACATCACCTCGTGTTCGCCCGCTTTGGCCACATCGAGAAAGATTCTGAAAGGCTCGCCACAATGCACTGCCTCCGTGCGTTGCTTGCTGTCCCACCGCCACGAGTTCTTGCCATCGCACCACTGGAGGCGCATGCCGCTCTCAGGCCATTGTCCGTCAAGGCCGACGTGCAGGCCGTTGTCCTCGCCGCCAGTCGAGTAAGCGCGCGCCCAGACGTAGTAGCGACCCGGCGTATTGAAATGGATCTTGTAATGGAGCACTGCCATTTTGCCTGCCTCTGGGGAGAAGTTGTCCCCCCGGATCAGCTGGTCGGCATGGGTACGCCGCGTGTCCGGCAAGATCTCCAAGTAAGCGCCGCCGCTCGCGCCCGCGAGATGCGCCGGGTCGCCATCCGGCCGCACCTCCGGCAGCGTGTGCGACGACGTGATATGCCACGCGCGTGTCTCGCCTTCCGTTTGCATGTAAAAATGCTCGGCCTCGACAGCGATGATTCCGTCCGTTTCCTCAAAAACGAGCGATGGTTGCGCGATGGGCTGGGTGAGTTCAGCCGCCACAGGGGTGCGCGCGATCGCCGCGAAGCAACCAATGGACAGAACGATGCATAGGAATGATTTCATAATTTTTCAGACTGTTTTGGAGAACCATCAAGACTCGGTCTATTACGATCAGGTGGTGTTTGGTTGTGGTGAGAGACGGTAGCAATCCTCGACCAACGCAACGGTCTTCAAGTATTCCCGACCGTCGCTCTCACAAAGCTGGCCGTTGCGCAGACAGTCAAGCAAGTGTTGCTGTGTGGCGAGGACGCTGTCGCCTTTGTATCCGGTTACGATCGGTTCGAACGGGAGCTTCTCCTCGGGCGCCTCGGACTGCGTCAGAAAGATCTCTCCATCGCCGGCAATGCGCAGCGTTGCACAGTCGCCTTTGATGACCATGCTGCCCATTGCCACGGGCGCGGGCACGGGGCCGGTCTGGCGGTCTCCGTGGATGAAGCCTCTCGCCCCTCCGTTGAACACACACTGAATCTCCGCCCAATCTTCGCCGATGAGGACGGGATTCACCCGCCGCGTTTCGCACCTGGTCACGTTTAGTTCCCCTCCAAGGAAGCGGAACGTATCCAGGGTGTGGACAAGACTCTCGTAAACGATGAGGCGCGGCATTTCGCGGAAGTATGGTTGCGCCGTGTAAGGCTCCGGGCCGTTGCCATCACCCGTGCGCCAGTCGAAGGAGAGATGCTTCAACGCACCGAGCGTGCCCGCATCGATGAGCCGCTTGGCCTCGCGGTACCATGGCTGCCAGCGCCAGTTTTCGTGGATGAGCAGGCGCACGCTGGCTTGCTCGCATGCTTCGCACATCGCGACACATTCCGCCATCGTCGGCGCCATCGGCTTCTGGCAGATAACGTGGATGCCGTGTTGCGCAACCAATCGAGTGAGCTCGAGATGCGTGTCCGGCCGCGTCGCGATGTCCACGAAGTCCGGCTTCTCCGCATCGAGCATTGCCTGGACCGATTCGTAGTCTCGTTTGATGCCGTATTTCGCCGCGAATTCCCTGGCTTTCCCCGGATAGAGATCGGCTACGGCCACGAGGTTCACCCCGGACATGCGCTTCCACGCGTCCGCCTGGAATTGCGCAAAAAATCCCGCGCCGACAAGCACTCCATTATTCCTCATGCGGCCCTGTCGATTGAGTTTTCAAAGGTTGTTCCGGTTTCACCGCCGTCCACATCGCGATTGCGAGCAGGTTCAGGCCGGCCGCCACGTAGAAGAACACCGTCGGGGTGCCCGTCCACGCCAGGAGGTATGGAAAGGCCAGCGATGTGACGAAGCTGCCGATGTTGCCGGCCATGTTCATCGTGCCGCTGACGGCACCGGCGTGATCGCGGCCGATGTCGGTGCAGAAGGCCCACGACGGCGCAAGCGTCATGTCCGCGCCGAAGATCGCGATGGAGAACCAGAACACCGCGAAACCGGCGGAGTTCATCCGGAGACTGACCAGCAGGCCGAGGGCGGCGAGCGCGAAGCCCATCATTGCCGGCATCTGGCGCGAGACCTTCCATCTGCCCTTGCGGTAAATCCAGTCGATCAACGCCCCGGCAAAGACATTGCCCACGGCTCCGGCGAAAAATGGCGCGGCCGAATACCATCCCGCCTCAATGGACGAGAGATCGTAGGTCTTCTTCAGATAGGGGAACAGCCAGGTGAGGCAGAAGAAGAAGGTGAAGTTGCTGCAAAAATACTGCGTCATCGCCAGCCACATGTTGCCGGAAGCCATCATGGTCGAGAACGGCAACTCTGTGGCTGTGGCGCTGGTTTGCTGGCGGTTGGCGAGAATGTAATCGCGTTCGGCGGTGCTGATGGACGGATGTTCCTCGGGCAGGTTGCGGAACCACCAATACCATGCCAGCGACCAGACGAATCCAATCAGCATCAACACGACAAAAGTTTGTTTCCAACCCAGCGTGGTGATGAGAGTGGCAATCAGCGGCATGGCGAACATCGCACCGAGCCGGCCACCGGCGAAGTTAATGCCTGTCGCCAGTCCGCGCTCCTTCATCGGCAGCCATGAGTAAATCGCGCGGGCTATACCCGGAAACGCCCCGGCCTCGCCCGCGCCGAACAGGAAACGAATAACGAGCATCGAGCTGTAGTTCCACGCCGCTGCTGTCAGGCCCGTGAAGAGCGACCAGAGCAGGACGATTCCAGTCAGCACGCTGCGCGGCCCCAACCTGTCGGCGAGCACGCCGGACGGCGTCTGGAACAAGGCATAGCCTAGTGCGAACGCGGACATGATCCAGCCGAATTGTTTGTCGGTCAGGTTGAGCGACGCCGTGATGGGATCCTTCGCCGTCGATATGCAGACGCGGTCAATGTAGAGCAGCAGCGCGAGCAGGAACGTGCCGACGACGAGGAGTGCGCGTTTGGGGATCATGATATCTTCAGGCTTTCGGCGGCGAGACCTTCTACGGCAAATGCACGGCACGGACAGCCGTCGCCGCCCTCGATCTTCAGCGGCGCGGCGACGAAGAACACTTTCGACTGCGAGAGAGCGCCGAGATTGGCGAGTCCCTCGACAATGGTGACGTTCGCGCCAAGGAGAAGTTTGTGAATGCGGGTGAGTTCCTCCATATTATTTACGTCGGCCACGGAAGGCGGTTCAACGCCGAGAATGTTGACGAGCTTATCCACGCACCACTGCGCGAGGTCTTCGGCGATGCGCGGAAAACTGTCGCGGTAATGCCGCGGGTTATCCGCGTGGCGCGACCACCCCGTGCGCAGGAGCAATGACTCTCCCTGTGCGAACTCTTCCGCAATACCGCCTAGATGCGCGACAGTGATGAGAGCCTTGTCTGCGATGCTGTCAAGATCCACTACCCACGCCCAGCCCATGCAGCGTTCGAGCGGCGTGCCGTCGATGGTGCCTGGCCCCGCGGCGAAGTGCGTCTGTGCATCCATGTGCGTGCCGGCGTGCGAATAGAGATGGAGCGTGCGCGCGTTCCAGCCATCATGCTCGACGGTCTTCGCCTGCTCGAAAGCAACACCGCGCATTCCCTCGCGGAGAGTGAGAGTGAGGTCGATGATCCGAGGCATAGGCGTCAGAGACTCATGATGACCTTGTCCGCCATCTGTGTAGTGGTGAGATTGCCACCGCCGTCCGGAGTGCGGTTGGCAGGGTCTGCCAGCACGGTTTCCACTGCGTGCCGGATCCGTTGCGCGCCATTCAGCGCCCCGGGCAATTCGAACCATTCGAGCATCAGCGCGGCCGAAAGAATCGTAGCGATGGGATTCGCGATGCCCTTGCCCGCGATATCCGGCGCGCTGCCGTGCGAGGGTTGAAAAACCGCGCAGGTTTCGCCAATGTCCGCCGACGGGGCCATTCCCATGCCGCCGATCAGCCCCGCGGCGAGGTCGCTAAGGATGTCGCCAAACATATTCTCGGTCACGATCACATCGAATGTGTGCGGACGCTGCACGAGGTAAAGCGCGGCCGCATCCACGTAGCAGTGATCCGCCTTCACTGCGGGAAACTCCTTCGCCACGTCATCAAACACCGAGCGGAAATAGACCATCGACGGAAGCACGTTCGCCTTGTCCACCAGTGTGCAATGCTTGCGGCGTTGCATCGCCTGCTCGAAGGCCGCGCGGCACACGCGCTCGCTTCCTGCCCGAGTGATGCGCATGATATCGCAGACTTCACCCTTCGCCGCATCGGTCTGCGAAAGGCGCGCCGAGAAAAGCCCCTCGGTGCTTTCCCGCACGATGACGAAATCAATCTCGCCCGCCTTGTAGCGTTTCAACGGCGTGTCCTGCTCGTGATAAAGCCGAATCGGGCGAAGGCCGCAATAGAGCTGGAATTTCTCGCGCAGATCGAGCTGAGGCGTCATTTCCTTGCCGTCCGGCCAGCGGACGCTCGGCAGTCCCATCGCGCCGAGCAACACGGCGTCGGCCTTGCCGCACGCTTCAAGGGCATCCGCAGGCAACGGATTGCCGGAACGAAGATACTCCGCGGCGCCGACGTTGTATGCGTGGAATGAGAGATTTATGCCGTCGAGTGCGGGCGCAACTGCCTTGAGCACTCGCACTGCTTCACGGGTTACATCGACGCCGATGCCGTCCCCCGGCAAAACGGCGATGTCGAACGTTCGGACAGTGGGTTTGGCTTCAGAGATCATGGTTTGGTTAGTAATTGGATCGCGTGCCTCAGCGCGTCAGTTCCGCCAACGTTGCCGAGGAAAACACGCTCTAAGACACTGCTGAACTGGACGCGATTCCATGTTTAATTCAACGGCAGTGCGACAGTGGCCGCCTTGAAGCGTGTGGGATAACGCACGAGAAAGGGCATCCGCTCGGTTTCTTCGCACATCCAGCGTTTGTCGATATAGTCATGCTCGCCTAGCATGAAACCCTGGTCAACCGTGTAAACGATCACCGTGTTGTCCATCTGGCCGGTCTGTTCCACGCAATCGAAAGTGAGTTTCACATTGTCGTCCACAGCCTTCACGCAGCGGAGATACTTCTTGAGGTAACGCTGGTAAGCCATGCGTCTGTGGTTGAATGGTTCATCGCCCGGCCTCCTTGATCAACAACGCGCCAGTGCCGGGCTGTACCGTGATTTCGCGGAGCGACTCCGTCTTGCCGAAGCGGTACTGCGGAGCAACGAGTTTAACTGTCACGCCGTCCTTGGCGTCGGACGGCAGCCACAGCACTGTGCCGCCCGCGAAGTCGCGTCGCGCCAGCTTGCCCGGCTCGGGCACGGCGAACGGCGTCAAGGCGCGGCCCAGCGGGGCGCTCCACTCGGGCCACCACAAATGGTTGTGGCCGTGGGTCGAATCGGCATAGAGGAAAAACAAGTCGGTGTAAACCAGCGTGCGGAAAAACTCGCGTTGCATCACCGAGGCGTTAGAGCGTCGTGTTGCTTCGGTAACTGTGTGTGACGCTCGGGGAGGCGGTCGGCTAGTCTTTGCCGCGAACAATCG
>JAQBVM010000179.1 GCA_027623095.1 Verrucomicrobiota bacterium | reverse complement strand
GTGCGCCCGAACCTATGAGACGCCCCACCCGCTGCGGAAGTGCTGCGGCTTGGGCCAAGCCGCGCTCCAAGTGCCCTGTCTGAGGCCCCGCCTCGCTAGAATCTCCGTTCGGAGGTGCCCACGCGATAACTCATCTAATGAATGTGAAAGTCTCCTGTCTGGGCAGGCACGCCGATCGATGTATTCCGTTTCACCGCTTGCGATCCCAGATTCCACCTAGACATCGCATATCGAGATCCCTTGTTGCAGAGACGCCAGCGCGTCGGCTTTGGCGGGAATGAATTCCTGGGCAACAAATCCCTTAAACCCTGTTTCAACAATCGCCCGCATGATCGCCGGGTAATAGAGTTCCTGGCTTTCATCAATTTCATGACGCCCAGGAACGCCTCCCGTGTGATAATGCCCGATGTAGGCCTTATTCTCCCGAATCGTTCGAATGACGTCCCCCTCCATGATCTGCATGTGATAGATATCATACAGGAGATTGAACCTTTCAGAGCCAACCCTCTTCACCAGTTCGGCACCCCACGCGGTGTGGTCGCACATGTAATCCTGATGATCCACTTTGCTGTTTAACAGCTCCATACAGATCGTCACTTTGTGTTTTTCCGCAGCGCCGACCATGGTTTTCAATCCGGCCGCGCAATTCTCCAGACCTTCTTCATCGCTCATTCCATCGCGGTTTCCGGAAAAACAGATGATGTTCGGATGTCCGGCCTCCGCCACAACAGGAATCGTCTGCTCAAAGAACTCACGAATCTTCGCGTGGTTTTCGACGCGGTTTAGCCCGCTTGTTATCCCTCCGGGAACACCACTCACCATCGCGCAAATCAAATCATGCCGCTTCAACGTCGGAAACGAATCAACTCCGAGCAGTTCAACCGAATTCAAGCCCATCTTCTTTCCTTCGCGGCACAGATCCTCAAGGCTTACTTTGCTATAACACCATTTGCAGACCGAATGATTGATCCGTCCAGTTCGCTTGGAGTTCTGCTCGGCTGCCTGAGCGGTTTGGCGCCCAGACGTGGAAACGGCTCCCAGCACAGCAGCGCTTCCTGCAATTCTCTTGATTACAGAACGACGAGAGATCGATTTTTTCATACGGTTTGAATTTAAGGTTTTGGATCGAACGTACCGACTAAACCGAAAATCTCTACGCCGGTCAAACGTCGATGTGACATCGCCTGTTGTTCAAGAAGTATGGATCCTTTCCCTTGTATCACTTGAGCCGCGTTGGAGAGACAAATGGATTCCGGCCGAGAACGCTGCGTTTCACCCCTCCCGAATTCACAGAACGGCGTTTCTGGCGCTGTTCAATCCGCCGCTAGAGAAACACAGATGATCTCCTCGTCGTTCCGAGCGTACATCTTGCGATTTGCAAACGCGGGGTGAGACCAAACGACGTCCCGCCCCTGAGCCTCATTGGTAGGTTTGATCAGGTGCGCCCGTGAAACCTCGTGGTAGCCGTCCGAATCGAGTTTTGCGATGATCAAGTCACCCTTTTCATTCCAAATGAAAAACCGGGATCCTTGTTTCACGAGAAACGCGTTTGCCCATCGGGCCGGTTTCTCGTCGGGCGTCGTGGCTCTCAACGTCTCCCATCGTCTCTCGCCCGATGCTGCATCCAAACACCGAAGCTCCCCGTAACTGCATACCCCATAAATGTTCCCGGCCTCTAGGAACGGAGTGCTGATGATGCTGTGCAAAGCGTGGGTATCCTTTTCGCTCACTTTCTTGCTCTGCCAAATCGTCGCGGCTCCGGATCCTGTGATTTTGAGCATCTTCGATCCATTGTAGAATGATGTGAGAAACAAATGATTGTTCAATTGGCGCGGCGTTGGGACAGACAAGCCTGAACGAATAGCATAGGACTCGGACCAATAGACATCTCCTGTTTCCGGATTAAGCGAGTTAATCGATTCTGGATGCCACACAATCAGCTCCCGTCGTCCCCCAAAGGTGTAGATCATAGGCGGACAATAACCAGGTTCTTTCGCACTGAGGGCTCGCCAGATCTCCTTGCCGGTATTCTTGTCAAATGCGACTACGGTGGAACCTTGTCCCCCGGCAAGACAGATGAGCTTATTCCCATCCACCAGCGGATGCGCCGAAAAACCCCAAAGCGGCGTCTCAATTCCAAAGTCCTTTTTGAACTCGCGAGACCATTGGACCACTCCGCTATCCGCGTCGAAGCACAGCAAATTTCCCTCCGCGCCCAACGTATAGACTTTTCCTTCGTTGATAACCGGCGTTGTCCGAGGACCGGCAGCATAGCTGATGCTGTACGCCGATGGGTATTCGTGCGACCACAACTCGTTCCCGTCCGCTTCGTTTAGGCAAAGCACTCGTTCCGTTCCGGAAATCGTGCCGCGGTCGAACGGATTCGCCGGATTCACAGCGCCTTTGGTTAGGTGGCGATCTGTTACATAAACCTTGCCTTTGGCGACCGCCGGGCCGCTGTATCCCCCGCCGATCTTCGTCCGCCACACAACATTGGGGCCGCCTTGGGGAAATGCATCCAAAATTCCGGTTTCACGCCAGACACCGTCCCGTTGCGGCCCGAGCCATTGAGGCCAGTCATCGCCTCGAACAGTTCCGAAAAAACAAATCCCTGCGGCAGTCATCACCGCGCCAACGTCGATCAATCGTCTGGTTCTCATGGGGGCGAACAATACACATAACCGGATTTGGGATCAAAGTAGAAAAGACCGTCCCCAAGTCTTGGCACGCTGATTTATACAGAGAATTTTCCGCTTGTTGGGGGGATGCGAACTCGATTAAGTCATCGCGTCAATCATGATCAAAACGTTGGTCTGTATTTCGAATTACGGCGATGGCCAGATTCATTATCTGCACCGATTGCTCGATCAGTACAATCGAATGAACCGTTTCGAGACCGAAATCGTTCTCCAGACAACAACGCCTGTGGACCTGAATCGCTATTCGTTTCGCTCAAGCCAAATGATGTTTAAGCCGGACATCAAATTTGACCTGGCCATGCAACACCGCCGTGTGATGATCGACAAACAGGATGACTTCGACCTCTTCATTTACGCGGAGAACGACATCCTGATTACCGAAGAAAACCTCATCGCGTTCTGTGATTCGAACGAGTTCCTCCCCCACCCTTACGCGGCCGGTTTCATCCGATATGAGCATTTCAAAGGGATTCAGGATGACGCTGAGAAGTACCTTCCGGATGCTCACCCGGCGGGCGGCAGTGTGTTCGACGGCGAAATCAGTCTGTCCGGACGGCGCTGCATCCGGTTGACCAATCGGCACCAAGGGTGTTTCGTTTTGACGCGGGCTCATCTGAAGCAAGCCATTCAGAGCCCGCACTTTAACTTTTATTTCCCCAAGGATCCGCTCAATCGCGAAGTGGGCGCAAGTTTTGTCTATATCGGATGCTCTATTCAGCGTGTGATTCCCTGGGAATTCGTTGACCGGTTAATGATCCATCATTTGCCGGATAAATACGTCAATCTGAACGAACCTCCCTGGAACGAAACCCGTCCGCATACACTCACAACCCTGAAAGCGCTCGTCACCCATGAAGTTCGAGGTTCGTGCAATCCGTAGATCAATCCGGACACTATTGTCGCTCTTGCCCGCGGTTTGCAGTCTGGCTCCCGGGATTTCTGCGGCGGTATCGAACGACGATGCCATTGGCGGATTGCAAGTCAGTTACTCGACGCCGCGCGAGGGAGCCGAAATCGCGGCAGATCTCACGGTCCTGCCCAATCTCTCGCTCTATGTTCCGACTGGAGGATCCCCTACCCCGTTTCTGGAGTCGAAGCCGTTCAAAGCTGTCTGGGACGGTTTCCTGAATGTTGACATTCGCTCATCTTACAAGTTCCAAGCAGAGCTAAACGGCGAGCTCCGTTTGGAAATAAACGGTCAGACTGTATTGGAGGTAACCGGCAATGGCGGCGAGACTTCTGCTAGCAAACTTGTCCGACTCAGCAAAGGAACCAACAGAATTGCGGCATCGTTCTCAAGTCCGGTTGCAGGCGACGCTTGGCTGCGAGTTCATTGGATTCCAAGGAACGGCCTTCCCGAGCCGATTCCACGCACCGCTTTGTCGCACGCTCCCAGTTCAGAACTGGCAGTCTTTTCGCGGGTCCGTCTCGGACGCTCCGTCTTCCTCGAACACCGCTGCGCGAATTGCCACACAATTCCTGGTTCCGCGGATTTCGCTCCCGAACTTGCAATGGACGCCCCGTCATTTGAAGGAATCGGTTCACGGCTCAACCCCGTGTGGATGCGCAACTGGATTCTTAATCCGCGATCAATTCGCTCTGCCGCGCGCATGCCTCGGATGTTTCACGGCGAGGACGCCGAAGAGAACGCGTCGGCAGTCTCCGCCTATTTGGCGACATTGACAACTCACGATTCCCCCTCTGAATCTACATTGGAGCTAGCCATTGACACGCAAACCGGCGAATCTCTCTTTAACAAACTCCGCTGCACGGCTTGCCATGTCGCCCCTGACTCCTCTTCAAGTGATGCGACTCTGATCCCTCTTCGCCATGTCACCCAGAAGTTCCGACCGGAACAATTGGAAGCGTTTCTCCAGAAACCCGAGACTCATTTCGCCTGGATTCGAATGCCGAACTTCAAGCTGACAGCGGACGAAGCGGACCAACTTGCCGCATTTCTCCGATCGCACGCGGAACAGACGATATCATACCAAGAATCATCGAACGTGGCGCCGGTCAATCGCGGGAGGCAACTCGTTCAGACAACCGGTTGCTTAAATTGCCATTCACTGAGTGTTGAAAATCACTTCACATCCCGCCCCCTGATCGCCCTCGAAGCCTCGGGCTGGAACGAAGGTTGCCTCGCCGATACTCCCGACGACGATTCGAGGACACCTTACTTCGCATTCTCCAAGACCGAGGTCGAGGCACTTCAAGCTTTCGCCAAGAGCAATCACCCCGTGCTCTTGCGCCACGGAGAAGTGGAGTTTGCGCAGCGCCAGATTCAAAACCTCCGTTGCGCTGGCTGCCACAGTCAACTCGAAGGGATTCCGCCCTTGGAGATTCTCGGCGGAAAATTGAAACCGGAATGGGCGGAACAGTTCATCGCCGGGCGGGTCGCGTACAAACCGCGGCATTGGATCCAGGAACGGATGCCGTCATTTGGCGCCTACGCAGAGGGTTTGGCCCACGGAATGGCGATGGAACACGGCTTTCCGAGAAAAACATTTGGCGAACCGGAGATTGATCAAATCGCTGCGGAGATTGGCCGGCGCCTGGTCGCTTCAGATGGCGGATTCTCTTGTATCTCCTGCCATTCGATCGGAAAAATTGGCGCAACTGCTGTTTTCGAAAGCCCTGGTATTAATTTCGCATACGCGACAGAACGCCTCCTCAAATCCTATTTCACACGATGGATTCTAAATCCTCTGGGCGTCGATCCCACGTCCAAGATGCCAGTCTATTTCGACGAACAGGGACGCAGTCCGTTAATCGATATTTATGGCGGAGACGGCCCTCAACAATTAGACGCTCTTTGGGAATATATGCGTCTTGGAACGCAAATGGCGCCTCCACCCGGTTTGTCAGAAGTTCGTTGACAATATTGCGTTCAGAATTCTCGCGATCACAACCGCCCATTTGGCTCACCCGGTCTCCAAAGGAATCACATCGACAGCCACGACGAGTTTATGCCTGCCTGCGCCCACTATCACGCCTCGAATCGGGCTCACATCGTCGAAATCGCGCCCGCAGGCTACAAAAATATGGCGATCTGACGGCAGCAGATTGTTGGTGGGATCCACATCAATCCATCCCAAATTCGGAACAAACACCTGCAACCAAGCGTGAGACGCGTCGGTGCCAACCAGTTTTGGAGTTCCCGGAGCTGGCACCGTTTCCAGATACCCGCTCGCATAACGGGCGGCGACTCCCATCGACCTCAAGCAACCAATTTGAAACTGCGCGAAATCTTGGCAAACACCGCGGCGATTCCTCATCACCTTCTCCAACGGTGTCGCAATGGTCGTTGCTGCCGGGTCGAACGTGAAATCCGCATGGATACGCCGGGTCAAGTCCATCACGCAATCCAAGACATTTCGATCCGGCGGAAACGAAGGACAAGCATAGTCATGCAGCCCGGAGATATTTGGAATGAGGGGTGATGGAAACAAAAATTCGCTGACATCTCCGAAATAGCATGCGTCTCGTAAGGATTCCCACGGAGGAGTATCCATCGCGGAGGGAACAGTCGAAGGCGAAACCTCCACGATACTGCAAGAGCTCACGGTCAAAACGCGGTGCGCGCCTTCGACCGAGAAGAAATCGGCGTGATTTCCAAAATAATCGTCCCGGCCAACTATCGTGGTTGCCGGCGGAGAATTCGCCATGTATCGGACGAAAGCCTGTCCCTCATGGCGAAAACAAGATGACCGAGCCTTGCGGCGATATCGACGACCGATCCAAGACGCATTTTCCTGAAAATAAGTTGATACACTTCGCTCTCCACTCCCGATATCGAGGACCGTTCTCTGAACTTGGGCGAAAACAGATCCAGGTGCGCCAGCAATCGAATGACGGACTCCAAATCCGGCTCGGCCGCCGCGCCGGTTTCGGTTACAAGCCGCGCCATTAGACAGCGCAATAATCGAACTGTGTCTTCGAGCCGCTCCGCGTATCTGCCCAGCCAGAAGAAATTCTCCGCAACGCGGCTCGGAACCTCCGCAGCGGCTCGTTCCAACCGCACGATTCCATCCGCTCTTCTTAGCAGACTGGACTGGCTGACCGGCCCATCCGCCAGGACCCAGGTATCCTTGCTCGTTCCGCCGCCCTTTATGGAAACGACGAGACGATCCTTGGCTCTCGATACCCGAGTCAGACCGCCCGGCAACACGGTGTAGCCATTCGGAGCCGCACAGACAATCGCGCGCAACACCATCGGACGGGGGTCAAGCCGGCCCGGCTCCAGAACGGGAATCGTGCTTAGCGCAATCTCCTCTTGCGCGACGTAATCGAACGGATTGTTCTCGATTTCCCCCAAAAGCCTCCTTCGTTCTTTATTGCTCAAGCGCCCCCCGAAAACAGGTTCGGCTCCAACCCAGGTGAATGCTGATTTGATGACAAGGTTCTTCAAGTTCTCACGAACGTATGCCAGCTCCCGTTTCTGTCCGCACCACCAAGTGGCCACCGAGGGCAAAATCAATTCCTCGCCTAAAAGCCTTTGAGACAAGCTTGGTAAAAACGCAGTGATAGCGGGGGTTTGCACCGCTCCACTTCCCACTGCGTTCGCAACCGCAACGTTTCCCGCTCTTGTCGATTCAAGCAAACCAGGCACTCCAAAAGCCGAATCCGCCCGAAGCTCCAAAGGATCACAATAGGCGTCATCCACGCGGCGGAAGATTACATCCACTTGCTGGAGCCCCTCCAATGTCTTCAGGAATACACGCCGTTCGCGCGCCAAATCGACTGCGTGCAGTAGGATGAACAGATTGTTTGGGGGCTGAATTCCAAAACAAGGGCGAAGGAAATTCGGATTTGCATTAATCAACGCGCGCGGGAGGCATGCTTCCTGAAGCAGCCGCTGAGGGCCGTAAACATCGGCCAGTACCGCGTTCAGCAGGCGTGTTCTCTGAATCAAACCAGCCTCAATGACCTTCCACTCACTCGCGGGAATCAAGAACGGCACCAGATCCAATTCCCATGAGCGCCTCACATCCTTGGTGTCGCCGTGAATATTGAAGGTGACCCCGTTTTCCTTAATGATCCGGTTTACGGATTTTCGGCGCGCGCTCAGTTCCGTCTTACCGCTTCGTTCGAACGAGCCGATGAAATTTCGCCATGAATCCCTGATGCTGCCATCGGAAGCAACCATCTCATCGTACGCAGCCGGCACCGGCAGATATCCATCGAGGAACGAACGTGATGCAAGAGGCGCGCTGGTAGCGTTCACGTTTTCAGGCCCACATCGAATTCGGAAACACCTAAGAGGCTGTCAATCATTCGAAGAAAACCCGCCGCGAACCGGCGGGGGGGCGAGGGGTTCCTCAGAAAGAACTCTTAAAATAGAAGATCCGTCTTGAGGTTGTGCCAGACTCAAGAACGCCCTCGACATCGACAAGTTCCCAGCCTTCCGTGCCTAACTGATTGATCTTCCTAGCCATTTCGGGATCGCGAATCCCGAGCGTCGCATCCTGTTCGATAGCCATATGTTGCCACCGGTTCGGCGGCGCGCCCTGCGAAGCGGGTTTTGTATCTTGAGCCCAAAGGTGCCCGACCAGAACAAGAGCCGCGCTAAAAAGCGCCAATAAATAACAAATATTTTTCTTCATACGTATTCCTCGTTTTCCGCGAATTCGGCGATTAATCGATCTCACTGGCCTTTTCCGGTCGTCCCCGCAAAAGACCAGGGTGTTTCCAGAAAAGTGTGCAAAGTGCCACGCATGATTCATCCACACAAAAACACCTAACGCCGGGAAACTCAGCCACAGCCCCTCTCCAAGCGCAACAACGAATCCGGCCCGTTCGAAACTTCGCGTTCTTCCTTTCTGCAAGAACATGCTTCGGTTTTCATGACACCAGCGGAGGGCTCGCTGAGCAATGAAAGTGAAGCCCTGGCCGCGTTCCTTGCGCAAGTCGTTGTCCCGGCTGACCTCCGGTTCGCGGATCGTCTCGCCGGAAGATGACGCCGCCGGGTTGTCTCAGTCCGCCATCCTGCACAACGAAAGTCTCCGCGACAAAGCCGCCAGCCAAGTTCTTCAGAACGGGATTTCATTCCTGCAAGCCAAAGATGGCTATCTGCAGAAGGTCCAAAAGGCGTTGGACCGAATGAGCGAGCTTTCGGTTATGGCGCTGGACGCGACGAAAACGAACACGGATCGGTCCAATTACAACTCGGAATTTCAGACGCTGACGGAATTCATCAACGACATTGGCGGCAAGAGCTTCAATGGGAAGAGCCTGTTTTACTCGGCGTATGAAGTCGTGGACACTGGGTCGCCCATTACCTGGACCGCCGCCAAGGCTGATGCAATTAGCAAAGGAGGAAATCTGGCCACAATAAGCAGTCCCGGAGAGCAGAATTACATTATTGAACAACTCGGAGGAAGCTTCGCCCCAGGCACTGAAGTCTGGATCGGCCTTACGGACGAGGCCTCGGAGGGCGATTTCAAATGGATCACCGGCGAATCATTCCTTTATTCAAACTGGGATTCTAGTACCGGTGAACCTAATGACGCCGGCGGCGAGGATTACGCGACGCTTCGGCAATCGACCCTGAAGTGGAATGATTATCCCGACAATGGATACAACGCCGTCAGGTCGTACATTCTCGAAAAACCTTCGAACCTCATCATTAACGGAGAGGGCGACACGGTGGATCTTCCGAGCGGCGGAATTCCCTATTTGACCGATACTCTCTCGACAACGTTGGCTGCCCAAACGGCTCTGACCCATGTGAAGAGCTCCATCGAAGAAATCGCACGACAGCGCGGCGCCGTGGGTGCCATTCTTCAGCGAGTTCAATCCGAAGACGACAGCGTAAGTATCAAAACACAGAACTTGGATTCGTCCGTTAGCCGGATACGCGATACCGATATTGCAAAGGAAAGCATGAATTTTGCCCGCCAATCGATCTTGGTTCAAAGCGGCACGGCCATGCAGGCTCAGGCCAATACCTTGCCTCGGTCGGTCCTGAAGTTGTTGGGTTAGCTTTTCTGTTTCTGAGGCTCAGGACTTCAGACATCCATAATCCGGAGAATCTCGATGACACCACCCTCTGCAATGACCCTTTAGTCCTTAGGCATCTGCAATCCATTCGAAGCCAGACCGAAGCTCGGCGATATTTCTGCGCACGATTCGATCTCGAGGCACGACCGTGAGCTTCGCGCGGTGCAGTGGCAGTTTACAGGCGGAAAAATGCTAGAAGAACGACATAGTTTCTCCCCGATCGGATTTCCTCGGCCAACCTGAGGCCGTTTTATTTTCGCTCCTCCTGCGCACGACACTGCGAGGCGAGTTCGCGGACAATGAATTTCCAATTCTCGACTCGTTCACTAGCTCGAACTGACCATATCTCGAAACGATTGGAAACGGCTCAGAAATTGCAATGGCTCCGCAGGACGATTGCAGGCGAGGCGCGGTGTCTGAGAAATCTGCCGCAGACGCATCCGATTCCGTTTGTTGCTGAGCTTAACGGTTCCGGACGGCTCTTGAGTCCGAATGTTTGATTTTGTTGTGTTGTTTTCATGGTCTTTTTTTGTGCTCTGCTATTCGGTTTCGGTCTCCCACTCTTCACCCGAAAAGTCTGCGGAACAGGGCTGCCAGCGGGAGTGATCTTAAGTGGGCACCGCATCCGGCCCCATTCGGAAGCCAGGCTGGAGAGGGCGAGAGATTGAAGCCGATGCTGCGAAAGGATCTTAAAACCTCCAGGGTGATTGGGCGGTCGCGACAGCGGAAGCCCCCGCGAAGCTGGCTCCACGGCGCGGAGCAAAGCGCCAAGGCGAGTGCGTTGAGGAAAGAAGGGGAACGCAGCTCAGCCGGATCCGCCGCTGCCGGCGAGGCGTCGGGCTGACTAAGTCCAAAAAGGGAGGACGGTTTCGGCGGGTGAGTTTGAGATTCAATCCAGCCGTGGGCAGCGTCGGCCGTGTCGGCGAACGTAGCATTCAATTCGGGTGTGAGCGTGAGGTTGTTGACTTGATCTCGAAGTGCGGATAATCGGCCCTGCGCGAGGGCACAGTCCGAAGTTTTCAAACTACGACGAAACTGCTTGCCTCCCCGCTTGAGTGAAGCATAGTAATTCCCTAACGTCACGTTTTGGAAGCCAATGTAGCTCAGTGGTAGAGCAACGGTTTCGTAAACCGTCGGTCATCGGTTCAATCCCGATCATTGGCTCCAGTTCAGTATCAAGGACTTAGATCACTGTTCCAACTCCTCAAATCGCGCACTGACTTGCTTTCGTGCAACATCCATGCAACAGTTCGTGCATGAATGTGAAGGCGTCACGCAAGCCCCGGAAGAAACCCACGGCCTTCCATGTCGCGGTTTGCGGTCGGTCAAAAGTCTCCGTATATCGTCGCCGCACTCCCCAAGGACACTTCGCGTTCATGGTTGCCAACTATGCCGGGGGAAAGCGCCGGTTTGACTGTTATCCAACGGAATCTGACGCCCTCGAAGCCGCGAACCGACTGGCACGCCAGCTAAGCAAAAGAGACGTGCTAACGGCGTCCATGACCCACGACCAGGCGATTGAGTACGCCAGCGCGGTTCAAACCCTGGAGCCATTGCGAGCGGCGGAATGAAACCATAGGAAAGGTGGCGGTTCGAAAACCGGGTTTTCTTTCCCTAATCTTCTTAGAATTCGCAAGCCAAGGCTCTTCTTTCTTCTTACGATTCTTCCCCTTCGTCCGCTCAAAGGCCTCGCCCGACGGCAGGATCGCCATCCTGCCTTCCCCTCTTTGCAATCGCCTCTGTGAGCGGATTGCATGCCGAATTCGTCCACGATTTTCAAGTCGGCCGTTTTCACTGGTGTTCACGCCGCCGTCCGCAAGAACGTGAGACCGTGAGAGGATGTCAAAGGCACCACTTCTCAGGTTGATTTGCCATGGTAGCAAGCATCGAGAGGATTTCCTCGTAAATTCCTTCGAGTTTGGCAGCCTCGGTGTCGGTTATAGGGGGCCGAACTTAGCCGCCCCTGCGCACGCAACGGCGGGAATAATTGACAATGGTCCCTTGACGAAGGTTTAGACTCCTACTGTCGGCACCAATTTGAGGATCAATAAACCTCATCGTGAGTTCCCGCTGAGAGAAGAAGAATCGCTTTCCCGCCTTTGTGATCGACTATCTTGAAAAGAATTCGAAAATGATATCCGACCGAACATGCCATGATTCCATCCATCTGTCCTTTAAGTTTATGGGTTTTCAGCTGCGGATGATAAATATCACCACTCAAAAGCTCTAAGGTAGTTGTGAAACTCTCGATGATTCTGGGATCCCGGCGAGTGACTCTTCGAACCGCACGCACAAACGCGCTACTCCTTAGCAGTGAAAGCCTCACTCAAAAATTTCCCGCGCTAAAGTCTCAACCGATGTCTCTCGGCAACGACCACTCTCGAACTCATCTGTTCCTTCTTTGATATCACTCAGCACTTCCGCTCGGCGCGCTTCGTTTAGCCGATGCTGCAGAATATCAATCAGGGTTTCACGTTCTTCGAAAGATAGTTGATCCGCAGCATCTATGACTTCAGCAAATCTCATAAAGCTCCTGACGTTAGCGTTAACATCTTTTGGGCTGTAAATGGGTTCTTGGTATTGACAACAGTTGACCTTGATAAGGAATGATCTCTTTGAGATTCTCGTTGCCGTCTGATTGCGATTGGACATTCTGAGCTTAGCATGTCTCGAGATTCCGATCACGGGAAATACCGATAGATTTCCCTCGATGCAAAGCTCTTAAAGGGGGCAGTTCCTATTATTGGCAAGTCAGCGTTCGGAACGAATATTCAAAACCAAGGACCCTGGGTCCAGAGTCGTTTTCAGATGCTTCCAGTCTCGAGTTGAGAGTTGAGGGTGAGGACCAAAGACCAAGGACCAACGACCTGATTATGTTGACCAACATGCATCCAGACTCCAGGCATTGCCAACACCGCCTCAGACTCCTCCGCGGATGCCAATCTCAGAATCCAGAATTGGATTGTCAAAGTTACCGCTCACCGATCTCAGGTGTTCCTCTCGCGGCATGCCAGAAGCGCAACACAAAGACGGCTGTTGGATCACGAAACACCTCATAAATAATTCGATACGGCCCATGAACGATCTCTCGGACGAATGGATCGTTCAACTCCGGGACGATTCGTCCCATCTCGGGAAATGGTCCAATGGCGAGGGCACGATCAATGAGAACATTGCCGAAAGAACGGGCTCGCGTCGCACTATCCTTGGCGATATACGAAACAATACTCCTCAGATCGTCCTGGGATTGAGGAGTCAGGATTACGGGGAAGCCCATGCATCAACCAGCTTGCGAGCGTCCTCCGCTTGGATTCCTTCGCCTCTTCGAGCTTGTTCACGCGCAGCCGTTATGCCCGCGAGCAGCTCAATCTTTCGCGCAATTTCCTCCAGCGGGGTATCTTCGGGAAGCTGGGTAACGAGCTCAATGACTATCTCACGATTACTCATGCGCAAATCATTTCAGAAAGCGTCAGTTGTAGCAAATCGGATTTGCATGTCGGATGGGCACTCATCCTTTGTTTAAGCTGTTGGGCGGTAAACATAATCCGTAAAGGGGTCACCCATTGGGGCGCTGCTCAACAAAAAGCGTTGTCCGTCCCGGTTTTTTCCTCTTCTTTCCGGTTCTTGCTTCGGCCTCGAAAAGCGCGTTTGCGGGGCTGAACGGAGGGGAGAAGGGGACCATGGGACTACGGGACCACTGACAACAGGACTACAGGACTACAGGACCATGGGACCGGAGCGGCTGAAGGACTGAGCGACCGAACGACGGAACGTCCGAATGTGTCTGAGCGTCAATCGATCTTTCTACGTCGCAGCGGCGGCAACTCCTTCGATTTCTAAAGGGGGTCAGAGATGACTATTGGTATATTCGCCTCGCCGGCCCGTTCATGTCGGACCACCTCCAGGCGCCCAAGCGACGGGCCAGGAAAGCAGCCGACATGGGGAGGAAAGTCCAGATCGGACGGGTCGTTTTGGATTGCGCCGGAAGTCACTCGGCTGCCCGCGCCACTGCCTCAACCGTTAGATAACGCCCAACTGCCGCAAGAAGCCTCCGAAAAGCCACGCGTTCAGAATGATTGAATTCGAGCATCCGGCTCGTGACCTCGCCGATCTCCGTTAGGGCCTCGATGCGCGCGTGACTCACGTAAAAATGCTCCTTCCAGCAATCTCTCCGCGGATTGAAAAAAACGAACCAACTCGCCGGTCCGCAGACTGAACGAGCCGAGATCTGTGCCTTTGTGCCGGTTGCAATGAAAGCAGGCATAGGCCAAGTTTTCGAGCACGGTCTGTCCATTGTGCTTGACGCTGATAATGTGATCGACCTCGCACCCATGGTAAGCATCCGAGTCATGAACCAAGCAATACTCGCATACGTGATAGGCCCGTTCCGTCACCAACCCGCGCAAAGCCTCGCTGACCTCACGGCTCATGCAGGAGCAAGTGCCGCGCCCGAGCTTTGGCCAGGTTCATCAACAATTCCAAATCCTCGTAATGATCCAACTCGCGACGCTCCCGGCTGTCCAGCCCCGTGGACTTCTCCTTTTCCAAGAGTTCGAAAACTCTTCGGCGTGCCTGCACGGACGGACGAAACTCGGCGACTTCGCCAGGATCGCGCCGGGCAATGAAGTCCGCGACTTCTTCGTAAGCTTGCATATCGGTATTGTTCACTTCGCCATCTCCTTTGGCAACGTAAGGTGTTCCTGCTTTTGACATTCGGGTCCTGACGTTCGAGTGCCCCCCTCTGGTCGGGGCAAGACGATTGGAGCAAAACGATTCAACGAATGCACGCTCAAAAGTCTCTTCTTTAGTCGTCTTGCTCGCTACTTCGGAAAAGCCGCTTTCAAGTTGCGACTCATTGGTCCCCTGAGAAAGATTCCCCAAATCTCAATTTGGATATTATCAGAGTAACTTCTCAGCGATCGGGACCAATGCCTGTAGCTTCTTGTGCAGGCCTCGGAGCATTTCCAAGCGTTTGGCACAAATCTCTTGTTCAGATTTGTTGAATTTGCCTTCGCTTCCCTCTTCTTCGAGCGCTTTCGCGATTCGTGCGATTCGGTCCGAGGATGAACTGAGTCGGGGCTTTAAGAAGTCTCGGTAGGTGGAACGGATTAGATTCCCGAAATCGGGTTCCACCACGAAATGATCCCTACGTTCCCCGGGCACCCAAACTTGCCGGATCGCCCTCCAAGCCAATAGTTGGCGGGTTCCAGTGCTCGCGCTGCCTTTGCTGATGCTGAGGCGCTCCGCAATGTCATCCAATGTCAATGAATCGACTGACATGAACAACAGGCCGTAGATCTGCCCCACCGAACGCGGAACACCGATCCATTGGCAAAGACGACTCCCCGCTTCGATCATCTCCGTCTGGGCGGCCGACAGGTCGGTCGCGGGTCTCTCGGCGGGGGCGATCATTTATCTCTGGAGGGGAAATTACGGCCTTCGAGCTCCGGCGACACTTCGTGCCCGTCAATTCGCAAGCGAACTTCGATCCGGCGGAATGGAACCAAACGTATCAGAACGTTCAATTTGGACTGGATGAAATATATCATTTAGCGAGCAAGGCAAGGTTTTTTTTTGTGTCGGGTCAAAATTTTTCGAAACAGCGATTCTCGCCGGAACCGGAAGGTAGGGCTCGTCAACTCCGTGCGAGCCGCGAACTGGGTTTCGAAAATTGAGTTTGCGACCCGCAGGGACTGCGGGTGCTACCCCAGGTGCATAAGCACAAAGCGAATCAAATTCTTTGAGGGGACGACTACCCATGAACCTGGTGGGGCGACACTCTGTGGAGCCGTGACTTTCCTTTGTGGTATCCAGTCTGTCTAAACACGGCAGGGTGGAAACGCGATGTGTTCGGCATTTCACGGTGATTCCATTGCGCGG
>JAQBVM010000178.1 GCA_027623095.1 Verrucomicrobiota bacterium | reverse complement strand
GGTTTACACGGATGTCATTCAATGCGTCGTTCTCATCGGTGGCTGTTTGCTCGTTCTTGTGATTGGACTGATTGACCTGGGTGGCGTTGGCGGACTGTTGGAACAGATTCGCGCCTTGGATGCCGGAAAACCGGGTGCTGATCACACACGCCTAATCCTCCCGGTGGACACGCAAACGCCGTTTCCGTGGACAGGCATTTTCTTTGGGCTTGGATTGATTTTGGGACCAGCCTATTGGATCGGGAATCAGGCGATTGTTCAGAGGTCCTTGGGCGCCCGCACCGAATTTGAAGCAAAGGCTTCTTACATTTGGGGCGCATTGCTGAAGAACATCCTCCCGGTGATCATCGCCGTTCCAGGACTGATCGCGCTTGCAAAATTTCCTGAATTGAAGAATGGCGACGACGCGCTCCCGACCCTCGTGTCCAAGATGCTCCCTGTCGGTTTTCGAGGTCTCTTCTTGGCCGCTTTTCTGGCGGCGCTGATGTCGAGTGTGGACTCCTATGTGAATTCGGCAGCCACGATTCTGACCTATGACTTCTACAAGAGGTTGATCCGGCCCAAAGCGTCGGATCGAGAACTCCTGGGCCTGGGGCGATTCGCGACCATTGGCCTTATGGTATGGGGAGTCGGATTTGCGATGGTGATTTCACGAATGGAAGGAACCGGCATCTACGCTATTTTCCAAACCTTGATGGCATTTTTCCAAGGACCCGCCCTTGCCGTCCTGCTGACAGGATTCCTCTGGCCGAGAGCGACCGCCACAGGAGCGTTCACCGGTTTTCTTGCGGGCGTGCTCTGTTCCGTCACTTTGTTCACCCTAAACCAAGAAGCGGTCTATTCCGGTCTTGGCTGGCAACCACTCTTCAAGATCAGCGAACCTTTTCTCTACTTTTCGGTCTGGGCATTCCTCGTGGCATTGGCGACTGTTGTAACAATTAGCCTTTTTACCGCGCCGCCCGATGCTGAGAAGATTGAGAGTCTCGTTTACACTCGTTCCAAAAGGATCGTTTCGTGAGCCCGCTCCATCATTTCGGTGATTTCGTGCGCGAGCTTCTGCTCCGCATCCCGCTGTCGGCCGCTCGGGTGATCTTCGTGCTCTTAATGGTTCTCCTCCTGATTTGGGTCCTGACCCTTCCGCGAAAGGATGTCGTCGCGCCAGACTCACTCGGTCGAGCGAGTGAAAACCTGCGGCTGTGGGCCGCTCTTGCGTTAATTGTTCAAGTGGCCGTTTACGCGCTCCTTTGATTCAAAGCTCCCACTTGCCATGGCGCGTTTCTCCTCGGCGGAAAGGACTCCTTTTGCCGAAAATCGTCCTGACGCCTACCCTCTCGCACGAAGGCCAAAACTAAGGTTTTGTATCAGATGCGAATTGCGAAATCCGCGCGTACTTTGAGTTCTTGAATCCCAAAACTACACGGCACGCATCTTTACGTTCTCGACTGTTCCAAACTGTCGATTTCTGCGAGCGAAGGCGCGTGCCCGAATTGGACTCTCGACGGTGAATAGTAACCGATAGCGTTTTGCCATCCGTGGATGCGGATTCCGAGGCTCTAAACCTCGTTCATATGTGCGGAAACCATCCCAGCGAATACCAGATTCGTGCGATTCGAGATGTCCCAGACTCTGAAATCCTGCTTCCAGGAAGACGTCACGAGCGTCTGGCCGTCCGGCAAAAATGCCACGCCAGAGATTCGGGAACCCTGTTGTGTGTGGCACAGCGGATGACCGGTTTTGACATCCCAAAGCCGAACCTCGTCGGTGTGCTTCGCGGTGGCAAGCGTTTGCCCATCTCTTGAGAATGCGAGGCCCGTCTGGTCACTTCGTTCCATATTGAACTTCGCACCTTCGCGTCTCTGCGCCTCCGCGTCTTGGCGTTGAACCCATGCCCGATAGAAATGAAAAGACGCGAAGGAACCAAGCCGCAAAGCATCACGGCAAATCTTCCGCCTAACGACGATCACCGACCGCTGCCGGAAACGAGCGCTGGGCGGCGGTTCGAGTGGATCGACCTGCTAGGCGTTTTCGGATCATCTGGACTCGGGTGGTTCGGTATTCTTCATTTGAGGCTGAACCTTCCGGAGTTCGTAGCGCATGGCATCTTTTTCTTCGAAGCTTTTCGGCGGCTCCGCCTCGTTGTCTGGGAACGCGGCCAGGGTCAGTGTCCCGTCCTCAATCTTGATGATGGCGGGGCCGACATTCGGTGTAGCGCCTAGTGTACGAACAGCATGGGCGTTAACGGAAGACGTTCAAGTCCTCTGTTCATGAATCAGTATGAAAGTATGTAAAGAACTAGCTTAAGGCAAGGGCGGTCCCGCGAGGGGCGATCCGAAGGAGGCGGCAAAACCACGGGGCGATGAACAGGAACGCCATAGAAGGCCCAGTGTCCGCGGTGAGTCAGCACCACATGATAAAACCCGTTGATTCAGGACATTGGGTAAATGGCGCGCTCGAGGGGTGGAAGTGAATTCTCTCATTTAGAGCACTTTCTACTTCTCAACGGTCAACGACATTGAGCCAGTCAACTCGGCGTCCCAACTCGACACTTGAGACGAATTGACTTGTTTCAATTCGGTCATTAACGTTTCCCGTGCTCAAAAAGGAATAGTCGATGTTAGAGGTAATAGAAAAGCTGCTTATTCTCCAAGACCGCGACCGAAAAATTGTCCGCGTCCAAACTGAACTTGCCAGCATCGGACCTGAGCGAGCAGCACTTGAGGGCCGCAATCACTCCGCGCAAGTGGCGCTCGAAGCCGCCAAAAGAAACACGAATCAAATAGAATCAGCGCGCAAGGAATTGGAACTTGAGGTTGACGCCAAAAAGCTGCTCATCGAAAAGTATTCCATTCAGCAGTTCCAGACTAAAAAGAACGACGAGTACAGGGCTCTCGGCCACGAGATTGACGGATGTAAAGAGGCGATTTCCAAACTTGAGGACAGGCAGTTGGAGTTAATGGAGCAGGCCGATGAAGCGCATGCGAAGGCCCTTTCAGCAGGCAAATCCGCAAAAGAAGCGGCAAAGCTTGTTGATTCTCAGAAGGTTGCGCTCGGTGAAAGAGAAGAGACACTCAAGAAGCAGTTGGCAGAATTTGAGTCCAATTATCAGGAACTGGCGGCAGCCGTGGAAGAAACCGTCCTAACGCGATATCAGCGGATTCGGAAACAGAAAGGCGAAACCAGTGTTGTCGGCGTGGAACGGTGCGTCTGCGGAGGGTGCCATATGAAACTACCCGCTCAGGTAGTTCTTTCCTGTCAGCAGCAGCAGGAAATCGTCTGCTGCCCCAACTGCGGTCGAATTCTCTACTATGCGCGGCATATGGATCTTGCGGTGGTGGACTAAAGAGTTCAAAGGAATCGCCTGAAAAAGGGGAAATTCGGCGGATTGTATTGCGAATCGACTCGTCTTCGCAACATACCTTGTCAATCGCGATAAGCGAACGTAGAGTTGCCGCGGTTCTGAAAGGGCGGGGAATCGCTTCCGGTGAAAGCTGGAAGAGGAAAGTCCGAACTCCATAGGGCAGGATGCCGTGTAACCTGAATCTACTGATTCCGGATACACACGGGAAGCGATGTCGCGAGATATCCTGACGGAAAGTGCCACAGAAAACAGACCGCTTTGTTTTCGGTGTTTCACCGGGCGAAGCAAGGGTGAAAAGGCGGGGTAAGAGCCCACCGCCCCAAGAGCAATCAAGGGGGCACGGTAAACCCCATCCGGAGCAAGACCAAATAGGAAACCGCGGAGCGGCTCGCTCCTAGGCGTTTGGTGTCGCGTTTCGCGCGGCTGCCAAACCCTCGGTTTCGGGTACTGGTCGCTGAGACAAATGATTCCCTCCCCCGGCATTGCGCCGAGGAAGACATAATTCGGCTTACAGCCCTTTCAGAACCATCATTCTATACCAATCGGAATCCCCAAGGATTCCCGTTTTGCGGCTTGCGGCTATGCAATCGGGGATTAACCTGGATTTGTGCCTTGGTTCACGGACCGCAATTTTTTCCTCCTGGCTGTCGCCGTTTACGGTGTCAGCACGATTTACTCCGTGTTTCTGTGGCGCCGAGGGTTTCGGCAGGCCAACCGAATCACATACTGCATTCTGGCGGCGGGATTCGGATCCCATACGCTGGCGATGATAGGCCGAGGTTTCTCGTTTTCCAGGTGCCCTGTTAACAATCTGTACGAGGCTACCATCTTCCTGGAATGGTCCATCGTTGCTGCGTATCTGGTTCTGGGCGCATGGTCTCGACTCACCTTTTTGGGCGCTTTTGCGTCACCCCTTCTGTTCGGTATCGGGGTTTTTGCAATGATGCCCAGCCTGGACCCGCCCTTCTCGGGAAAACCCCATTTCGAAGGGGCATGGATGAGTATGCATGCGGCCTCGATCCTGCTTGCCTACGGCGCCTTCGGATTGAGCTCCGTTGCGGGGCTTATGTATCTGACCCAAGAGCGGGATTTGAAGTTCAGAAAATTGCGGGCGGTATCCGCGCTTTTTCCCCCCATCCAGCGGCTGGAGCTTGTGATTGGCCGCCTGGTAATCGGAGGCCTTGTTTTGTTAACGGTCGGGCTCGCCATGGGGGCGCGGTTCCTTAAGGAAACAGAGGGAGTTTATTTCACAGAGGACGCCAAGATCTTATGGTCTGGATTCGTGTGGTTGATGTACTCGGGTCTCCTTATGGTGCGATGGAAATATGCGTATAGCGGCCGCCGGTTTGTCCAGACGGCGGTTTGTATTTTTGCGTTCGTCCTCTTGACATTTTGGGGGACGAACCTGTTGTCGGCTATTCACCAGCGTTGAGAGCATGCTGAACGAGAGCGACAAAGCGGGAACAGTCCAGAGAACCGCTTCCCACTGGGAGCTTCTTCGACGATCCGAACCAACGACTGAAACACCATGCCAATTGTAGTCGTTGGATTGAGCCACCATTCGGCACCTGTGACCGTGCGAGAGCGGTTTTCATTTCCTGAAACCGCAATCTCTGAAGCGCTCGGAAAACTGCGCCAGAGCGGGGCGGCCGAGGAAGCAGTCATCGTTTCGACCTGCAATCGCGTCGAGATCTATGCGGCAACCTCACGGGATGAAACCGAGAGCTGCTTGCGTTTGCGTCAATTCCTTCTCGAATACCATTGCATCGAGGAACCTTTGGGTAACGCGGTGTATTCCCTCGGTGAACCAGCCAGTTTGGAGCATCTATTCAAGGTAGCAGCCGGTCTCGATTCAATGGTGCTCGGGGAAACCGAGATTCTCGGTCAGCTAAAGAAAGCGTATCAGTTGGCCCTTCAGCATAAGCACACAGGCGGACGCCTGAATAAAACGTTCCAGAAAGCGTTCAATGTTGCGAAACAACTTAGAACCGACACGTGCATTCAACGCGGAAGTGTCTCCGTCAGCTCCGTGGCCGTTGAACTCTCCGAGAAGATATTCAACTCTCTTTCCGACCGCCGCGTATTGGTAATCGGCGCCGGCGATACAAGTGAGAAGGCCGCACGCGCGCTCCTCAGCCGAGGCGCGCGGGACATTCTAGTCACCAATCGTTCGTATGAAAGAGCTGATGAATTGGCAAAGGAACTGGGGGGGCGCGCCATTCCATTCGATCAATGGACGGTCGAATTTGAAGGAATCGATATCGCGATCAGCAGCACCTCCGCGCCCCATTACGTTCTGGATCGGAACAAGCTGATTCCTCTGATGAAAAAACGCAGAAACCGTCCCCTTCTCTTGATCGACATCGCCGTCCCAAGGGATATTGATCCGGAAGTCAATTTTCTGGACAACGTGTATCTCTACAACATTGACGACCTTCAATCGATCGCAAACGACTACATGAAACAACGAGAGGAAGAAACCGCACGCTGCCAGGGGATCATTCGCGCGAAAGCAAAGGGCCTGCTCGCCGCTTTTCCACGGATCCAAACCGCTGGGCAATCCCACGGTTTTGACCCGATAAGTTCCGCATGACAATCAGACTGCGCACCTGACCGGACTGACACACAGTCTCCCCAAAACCGCCGAATCCGCCGAACTCATTCATATCGCCGCCTATGACCTCCACGGATCGACCGATAGTTCTCGTTACTAGAGGAAGCGCGCTCGCTTTGACTCAAACGCGAACCATTCTGGCACAGTGCCGGGCCGCTTTCCCAGATTTGACGTTCGACATGAAGATCGTCAAGACCACAGGCGACAGACTGCAGCAAGCCACTCCGGATCCCAAACTCCCGCCTCCGGAGAAAGGCCTGTTCACCAAGGAATTGGAAATCGATTTGCTCGATGAAACTGCAGATCTCGCGATTCACAGCTTAAAGGATCTGCCAACAGACCTTCCGCAGGGACTGACTCTGGGCGCTGTCTCCCAGCGCGCCGATGTGCGCGATGTTCTCATTTTTCGGGCGGTCAGCGCCTCTGAAGCCCGCGGGCGCGGCCTTGTTCCGCATGCATCCATAGCAGATTTTCCCCGAGGCGCCGTCATTGGCACAGGAAGCACTCGCCGCCAAGCGCAGTTGACCGCCATCCGTGGAGATTTCAAGTATTCACCGATTCGCGGCAACGTCGGAACGCGCCTAAAAAAACTTGCCACTCAATCGGAACTCGACGGCATCGTGCTCGCCGCAGCCGGCCTGAACCGTCTTCATTTTCATGTGCAACCGGATGGAAAACTCCAGCACACTCCGGACAATAGAGATGGAGCCGAAGCGGCGAGAGACCCCAATTCAGTGCCCAACGGACTTCTCGCAAGTTATCTTCCTCTCGACATAATGCTGCCCTGCGTGGGCCAAGCGGCCATTGGGATCGAAATTCGCGCGAATGACCCGCGATCGGAGGTGATCTGCGCACAGCTCAACGATCCGGCGACGTTTCATTGTGTCAGCGCCGAACGGGCATTTCTCGCTGCGATGGGTGGAGGATGTTTGAGTCCGATTGCCGCATACGCGGAGATCGTGAATCAAAAGATCCATATGCGAGCGGTCTCCTTCACGAGCGGTCGCGTACGGCGAGGCGAAGCCAAAGGTGAGGTCTCCGAGGGCGTCGCGCTCGCGGAGAGTCTCGCGAAGAAACTGAGTTCCTGAGAGTTTCCACACAGACTCTATGGAACAGCCTCGACCCGATAGAACTGTATCTCTGTCTTGGCAGAACGATCGATGAATTCCGTCATCGTGTTCCGGGCAACAACCGGATCGCCGACACGCTCCCAAGAACTCCCCGCGAACGAACGCCGAGTGTAAACCTGGTAGCGCCCGCCCGCACCACTTTGCCATTGGATGCGTGTGCCCTCATTGGTGAGGAGCACACTCTCGATCCGAAACTTCAACGAGAGCGGATTCTGGGGATCCGTGCCGGTCCGGAATTCGTGCGCATTGTCGAAACCGTCGCCATCCGGATCGGCTTCCGGGGCCGCGACTCGATCTGTGAAAACAGGGAAAAACCGGCGCTGAAAACGGTCATCCAAACCATCAAAATTGAAATCCGGAAAATTGGGAAGCACTTCCAAATAACCGTTCGCAATGGCCAAATCGGAACCCCGCGCGACGATTAAGCTTCGAAGGCCGGGTGTCGCCGCCTGAGAAACGCTGATTGGAATCAGGATGGCGTGAAATCCATTCAGCAACCGGTTGGGTTGAAAAATGGGATCTCCCAATACCAACCCGTCCCCAGAGACGGAAAAACTCGCGCCGTTCGTCGGTAGAGTTTTTGAAATCACTCCCACGAACAGGTTTGACTGTCCCCTTCGAATCGTGGCAGCCCAGCGATTCGCCGTGACTATATCAATTAAATCGCTCGTATGGCTGATTGCGCTAATCCGAAATGCGGGTTCCCCTGCCATCACCGCGAAATCGAGTTGCTTCGGCGCTCCCACATCGATCCGCGCAATGCGATTTGTCGTCGGAAGAAACCCTGTTTCCGCGAATTCGTGATCGAAGGAAATATCAACACCCCGGATCAATGAGGAGAAATTGTCGTTTCCAGCGGGATCCATCGGGGTCGCCCGAATTCCGTAATCACCCGGAGGTAACATAGATATTTGATAAAATCCGTTCGGACTTGAAACCGTGCCGGCGATCACATTCCCATCCTCCGTCTCAGCCGTGACAATTGCCCCAAAGACCGGATTTCCGTTCATTGATACACGCCCCTCAAGATTTCCAAACTCGACCAGCGTTGATGCCCGCGGATAGAGAAATCGAGCGGCTGCAACTTCGTCGCTCGACAATCCGAGTTCCGCGCTCTGTCCCAACCCGCCGAGAGCGACGGTAGCGCCTCCCACGGGTGAATGATCCAAACCGATGAAATGCCCAATTTCATGAAGCGCGGAAGCCTCCACGAACGGTTGATCGCTGACCGTATCATTGAAATCCGTTAACCATTGGAACTGGGCGCCATTGAGAACGATATCGGCTTCCAGAAGCGTGTTGTCCGCTGAGAACGCCACCACCGTCAATCCGCGCAAACCACGAATATCGTCACGCCCACCGTTGACGAACGTCCCGTTCTTGGCCCAGAAAACGACATTTGTGTGATCGGTGAGATCTATATCCGCCCCCGGGCCGGCGAACCCTCCTTCCTCGAACTTGAGAATGGTTCCGGAGATCGCCTGCCATTGACCGAAGCACGCGCGAACCGCGTTGATCTCCGCAACTCGATTCGCCGGCGAGTAGGCGTCTGAAGCGATAGAAAACCGAACCGCCTTGGTCTGGCGATTGACAATGTTCGTATGCACCCAATCGGGAGGGTTTGCGAGATTCCAGCGCAACGGAGCCCCCGCGTCATTGAAGTATGCGACGAAACCGTGGGACGTCGCGCAGCTCAACATCATGATGGCGAAAGCTCTCCGGAGAATCACTTTTCCTCTCCACGAACGCGGGCTCTAAGGGCCGCCAAAGTCAAACTACCATTCAGCACCGCTGATGTGCCCTCGCCTATTCCGATGAAACCCCCATGAAACGGGTTTCGAACGAATGTTTCATTCGAAACCGACTCCTTCGAGACATCAAATTTTCCCTGCGCCATTGCCAGCGTCACGGCTTCGCCTCGAGGATTGAAGACCAAGAACAACACCGAATCGTCCCCAATGCGATAATCTACCTGTCCCGGAATAAGAACTCGCTCTTCACCCAGAGTTCCGCCGCCGTGAACAATCTCGATTCGGCTTCCCCGGTGTGTTCCTTTCCAAACCTCCGCGACACTGAGTTCGACTCGTGTGTAAATCCTCCCCTCGTTATCCCGCTGGCAACTCTTCGACAGAACCGTGCCGCGCAACACCAAGTCCGCGTGAGAAACGAGCTGTTCAATCGGGATCGGCGTTACCTGAGTCGCCGTCACACAAACAGTCAAAACGCCAATCCAGGCGAGCGACGCGAATCTCACGAGCGCGCCTATCGCAATTCCTCGATGGTAATGTCTTTGTATGAAGCCTCGGCGGGTCCTCCACCATGAATCTGCACGCCGATGATTCCGTGCTGCGGTATCGAATCGTCCGGCTCGGTGTAGTCCACAGTCTGATGTCCATTGATCGCAAGACGGATTCGTTTCCCTTCACAACGCACTTCGTAATCATTCCAATCGTCGCGTTTCAAGATCTTTTCGATCAATTCCGGATCCGCCTTTACGAGAACTTTGTTTCTCCTGGATTCGTCGTAAAGCGATCCCCACCATCCATCTCCCATATCCGCCTGATACCCGCTCAATTCATAGGGAGGATTTGCGATGCGCTTGCTCCGAACCTGGACGCCACCGTTGTTAAAACTGCCTGTGCCCACGAGCTTGAATTTGAGCCGGAGCACAAAATTGGTGAAACTTCGTTCCGTGCATAGAAACTCGTTATGAGGCACCGGGGCCTTCAAAGTGCCTCCCACAAAGGCGCCATTCTCGATGCGCCATGTTTTCGGGGTGTCGCCTTCCCATCCCTTGAAGGTCTTTCCGTCAAAAAGGGAAACAGGCGCCGCCTGCAGAATCGTGTGGCCCAATAGCAGAACAACTCCGAAATTAAATAATCGTTTCATGGCATGAATCCTAATTCCGACACAAATGCAAAGTTCCCCTGATAGGAGCACGTCTCCGCGAAAAAGCAAAATCAAATCGCGCCTCTGGAGATGGGCGGTTGACTCAAATCAAGAAACACCGGGGTGTAAAATCTGAGAAAAGGCGAAAGGGGAGAAGGATCCCGGAAGTGAGGGAGAAATCTAGGAGCTTGATACAGCCCTATTAAAAAGCATCTCTCGAATTACCGGGCTCGCGAATTGGCACAGTTACTGTTAATAGTTCAGGCAAGAATGCAATTTCTTGGAACCAAAGTGACCAAACGAGTCGAACATAGCGGCTTCACACTGATCGAACTTCTCGTTGTCATTGCAATTATCGGGATCCTGGCGAGTCTTCTTCTCCCCGCTCTGTCTCAGGCAAAAGCCAAAGCTCAGGAAACTCGGTGCCTAAATAATCTCAAACAGCTTGGCCTTGCGACCCTCATGTACGCCGATGAGTTCGAAGGGCGGGTTCAAATCGATGCGCCGCTTGCGCCGGGTGTGACTTGGGCCAGCATTTTGAGCACAAATCAAAACTTGCGCCCATTTGATCTGTTTGTATGCCCCGTGTATTCGCCAAAGCGATTCACAAACTGGTTCAAGACGTATGGAGTGCGTCAGGATCCTCCAACCGCGTTTGTAAGCGGGGATTTCGGGGAAATCTTGAAAATCGACGCCATCCGAAATCCGGTGGACTACCTGCATCTCGCCGATACGACAAGCCGGGGACGCCAAGGCATCGGGGGTGAGCAGTACTACAACTTCCGAACGGATGCTGAAAAACAGGTCCACGCCCGCCACAACAGAAAAGCGAATGGGCTTTACATAGACGGGCACGTCGAGGGAAATCGCAAGGCTCGATTGGAGAGTCTTGGGATAAACGCTCTTTACGACGTCGATGCGATTCCTGCCTATTTCTGATTTCGATGTAGCGGGAGTCAGTGGAAACCTCGAAAATGTTGAGGAATTGATCCAAAAGAATCCGAACCTGTTTTAGTCGAATTGCGTTCGGCGAAGCCTTTGCCAAGTGCGACTTTCAGTCATTTCCGCGGCAGGCGTTACTGACTACGGTTTGTTCTCCAGTAGTCGAACGCGGAAAAATTCATTTTGTTCGCAGCAATTTGGAACATCTGCCTCGAGATTCGTCGTAGGATCAGAAAGGGGCACAAAATCCTTCGAATCCACGGTCGGCGATTTCTCGAGCACATACCGATGCACCTTCTTGATTTCACCCGTGACAAGGTTCTGCCATTCGGATGACGGGCCATGCCACTTCACATTCAGGGTATTTCCCGATCGTCTGACGCTTTTGATCTTTGGGAGCGGATGAAATCCAATGACACCCTTGAGCTGCAACAGAGCCTCCCAAATGTCAGTGGACCATAGTCTGAGCGAATTATCGCCACTGCCGCCCCAACTGGTTTTGTAACGCACGATCTGTTCGCCACTATCCAAAACCACGTATCCATAGGCCAGCATTCCGTGGACGTTTGGATTCGCCCGCTCCATTCCTGGAAGTGACCGAATCTTTTCGTCGTGATTTTGGAGGTAAAGCATGACCGGATAGCCGGCGTCGATCTCAGCCTTGATAGCCTCAAACGAAAACCCCATCTTCGGAGCGAGACCGGGAAAGAAGTCGACCAATTGCGAGTACACGTTCGACTCGTACCCGCGGACACTCGACCACGTTCGAAGCCCAGACGGCAAATCCCGAACTTCAAACTCTCCCTGCGGTGAGGGCTGAAAATTGCTTCTTTTGGCTCCAAACTTATCCCAAAAAGTGACTGCATACGCGTCAATATTTCCGTCGTGTTCTCCATCCAAGTTCTTCCACTTGTTTTGGCTGGCGCCAATGAAGTCACCAATGCAATCGGGCTTATGTTCCGTGCGTCCAGCCGCCACGTAAGGATCCACTTCTGTACTTTCATAGCTGAGGGCCGTTTCGTCTTGATAAAACACCCAGTAATCATCGATGTGGCCGGGCTCATCGGCTGGACGGCCATCCATTCCCGCACGCGATGCCCACATCGAGCGAACTCCACTATTTATCCCGTCGCTATCCAGAGGGGCCAATCCACTGTTCGTTGGGCCCGTGTAGAAATCCGGAAATCCATGACGGTCCCAGAAACCCATCAAATTGCCGCCCGCGGTGCCGAAACAACCTCCATACCAAGAATAATCAGGAACGTCCGTTAAACGAACGTTCTCAATGGCAAAGACGTTGAGAGAACAGATTCCGCAAAAAACCGATCGAACAATCCAAATCTTCATACTTTGTATGAGTTCCTAAAGCAAATGATGTTCCATCCTGCAATCGCCTGTGATATTCAAAGTAGAAATCACCAATGATATTCACTCCGCAAATGGGCTTTGTCGTTCCTAGAATCCAGAATTCTAACAGGATCAAATAGCGAAATTAAACCGTGGCTCCTTCCGTTCGAATCCCTGATAACCATAATCACAAGAAACTAATCCTTCTTGGCTTGAACCGGCGGGGATTCTTGAACACCCGCAATCATCATCGGAGCGTCATCATACTTTTGGCGAAGCTCGTCAATCATGGCGCATACTTTTCCCAAAGATTGCCGGATATTGCGCTCGGAATCCTCTCTTGATTTTGACGAGCATGCCTGCAGGCTGTCGAGATTCTGCTTGCTGATGGAAAGAAGAGCGTGTCGAAGGGGATTGACAAGGTGCCCCATCAACTCGTCGCGACCTTTGTCTCCAGCAAAGATTGCGACCTTATCGGTTATGGATTTCTCGAGGTTTTTCCGAGCCTGCTCGATGCTAATCTTAAAATGGCCGTGGATCTCACGTGTGCGATCTTGCCGAATTGTGGAGTCTCGTTCGATCGCCTCGTGAAAAGTCTGTTCAACGCTTGTCTTGAGTTTTTCCAGTTGCTCGGACACGAGCACTACTTTTTCGATCACATCTAAATGTTCGGAAATAGACGCGGATGCGCGAACCCGGGCGAGAATCTTGGATTGCTCTCGAATGCAAGTCTTCACCTCATCCATTCGACTCAGGGTCAACTCAAGCGCGCTTTCACTCCAACTCTGGCGTTTTCCTAGAAGACTCTTCACTCGGTCCAATTCATTCAAAAAGCGGTGAAATTCCAAGAGCCGTCGTGCCCGTATGACAACGACGAGGAGCACGAAGGCCAACACTGGTCCGTCGTATGTCAGGATCGTCGGAATGATCTCGAGAAACTCGTCCACCGTCATATCTGCTTTTATTGACGGTGGGAATGCAAATAGCAATCAAAGAACCTTCTCAAAACCGTTCTTCTTGGCGCTTGCGTTTTTGGGCGCAACCACCACGCTACGTTTCAAGTCTCCCAATTGCTCAAGCATGAATAATCTCCGCTGCAAGTTCCTGAGTTTTCGCGGCAGTGCGCCTTCAGCTCAAAATCGCGCGTTCACCCTGATCGAGCTGCTCGTCGTCATCGCCATCATCGCAATCCTTGCCGGAATGCTGCTGCCCGCTCTGGCCAAAGCGAAGGCGCAGGCAAAAACCACACTTTGCCTGAACAGCCTTAAACAAATGTCATTGGCGACCCGTTTCTACGCGGACGACTACAAAGATCACGTGCCGCCGGTTGTCAATCAGGTGGGCAAATATTGGTTCCATGAGATCGCGCCTTATTTGGGGGACGAAGCCTACAAAAAGAATCCGACGGCCAACCTGGAAGGGGTCATGCGAATCATGTTCTGTCCGGCCACGAAACGGCCCAAACCGAAACCCGGCTTGGATGAATCGTGGTGGGGCACATCGACGAAAACATGGCGAGTGCTCCAGTCCGAGGGAAGCTACGGAATGAACTTGTGGCTGGATAATGAAGGTCAATACCTGAGCGATTTTCCACGAGAGAAATACTACGGTCAGTTTTCAGTGGCACCGGCGGACGTCCCGGCATACGGGGATTCCGTCTGGGTTGGTTCGTGGCCGGAGGGCGGAGATCGATCTCCAATCGATCTCCAGGGCGCCGGATACGGAGGCGGGAGTTTTCCGCATGCGAAGGGACAATTCATGGGCCGTTTCGCGATTGACCGGCACAGCGGCGGAATCAATCTCGGCTATGTGGACGGGCACGCCGGCAAGGTCCCGGTGAAAGGATTGTGGGCTGTGAACTGGCATCGCAATTTTGAGCCGAATTACTCGGTGAAATTGCCGCCGCATTAAAGTTCAAGTGTGTCCTGAACGATCGGCGTCACGGGATCAATGAATATCCAGCACAACCCACCCAGAAAATAGACCGCCGCAGACAACCAAAATGTCAGGATCCAGTCCCGGTTGGAGTATTGGAGGATATAGCCAATCACGACCGGTGCGATCGCCGCGGCGAAGCTCGCCATCATGTTCATGGTTCCGGACAGCGTCCCGGCGAACCGGCCTCCTATGTCCATGCATGTGCTCCAGCTTCCGGGCATCGTCAGATCATTGGCGAAACTTGCGAGCCCCATCGAGACCATTGCCAGCGTCGGGTTCTCGATCTGAATAGAAAGCAGAAGCATGGCGGATGCCCCCATGAAGCCGGTGAACGCCAATAGACGCCGTGTCGTCGCCAAACTCCCCAGCCGCTTTGCAAGCCGCGATGTCAGGACGCCGGTCAATAGACATGCTAATCCTCCGAAGAAAAGGGGAAAGCCGGCGAGAAACGCGCTCTTTTCGATCGTTAATCCACGCGCTTCTTGCAGGTAAACAGGAAGCCAGGTGATGTAAAAATGCCAGCCGTACGAAAGGCAGAAATACTGGGCGCAAAGAAGCCAGACACTGCGATTGGAAAAGATTTTTCGCCATGGTGTCTTCCCGTTCGATTCCATTTGCGGCGCCGAACCCGAGAGGAGTGCCAGCTCCGCCGCGTTTACACCGCGATGCTCGCGCGGCTGGTCCCGATACCACCAATGGAAGACGAATGCCCAGACAACTCCGACGACTCCAAAAAGCATAAAAGCGCTTCGCCACGAAACGACCGATAGAACGCCCACGACCAGCATTGGTGTAAACGCGCCTCCCCATCTTGCGCTCATCCACATGATGCCTTGAGCTCGAGTCCGTTCCTCAGGCGGCAGCCACGTCGCAAACACTTTGGTCAGGTTTGGAAAACATCCCGCCTCGCCCGCTCCAAACATGAACCGCGCCGCCAGCAGCGACACGAGACCTCTCGCCCATCCCGTCGCCGCGGTGAAAAACGACCACATCACAACGATCCGGGTGAGAACCCGCCGCGGGCCGATCGAGTCCCCAAGCCAGCCTCCAGGAATTTCAAAAATGCCGTATGCGAGGAAGAACGCGCCGAAGGCGTATCCCATCTCAACATCCGTCAACCCGAGATCCCTCCGAATTTCCGGTGACGCTTGCGAGATGCAGATGCGGTCAATGTAAGTAATCACCGCGAGCGTCATCGCAAAAACGAGCACCCAATGCCGTGTCCGCGTCGGAGGACTTGTGTCGGGATTTTTTTCGAATCCGACAGGCCTGATTTGATCGGGGGGCACGCGCCGTAGCCTAGTGGCGTGAATTCCCGGAACAAGATCAAAATCCTATGCGCGCCCAAAATGCAGGGCTGCTCTAAAGTCAGGCAGGACATGTGATGAGACGGATGACGTGTCCGATTCGGCGGTTCATT
>JAQBVM010000177.1 GCA_027623095.1 Verrucomicrobiota bacterium | reverse complement strand
GCGTGCCGCCTTTTCCTTTTTCCAAAGCAGAGTTCTCCCAAGAAAAGCGCGGCCTCGGATTCCCTCTAATACTTCAGGACTCGCGCGAGAAACTCCGAACACTCTTGACTCGCTGGGCGCTCGAACACGTCTTCCACCGAACCCGATTCAGCGATTCGCCCGCCTGCCAGAAAAACGACCTGATCGGCTACCTCGCGGGCGAAGCCCATTTCGTGAGTCACCAAAATGAAATTGCGCCCCTCCCTCCGAAGTTCTTGGATCATCTCCAGGACTTCGGCCGTCATTTCCGGATCAAGCGCCGACGTCGGTTCATCCAGCAAAAGCAGTCGCGGCTTGATCGCAACGGCACGAGCGATTGCCACCCTTTGGCGTTGCCCTCCCGAGAGTTCAGCCGGTCGTTTTTGAAAATGATCGTCCAACCGGAAGCGCTTTAAGATCTGGTGCGCTGCCTCTTCCGCATTCTCGATCGAAAGGCCATGAACTCGAACGAGAGGCAGCGTGATGTTCTTCAACGCTGTTAGGTGTGGAAAGAGATTAAACGCTTGGAAAACCGTTCCGATGCGGCGGCGATGCTTCAGAAGATATTCCTCCTCGAATCGAACCGTTTCTCCATCGATCGTGAGTGTGCCCGAGTCGGCTGGAACGAGTCCGGCGAGAATCCTGAGCAAGGTCGATTTCCCGCCTCCCGACGGTCCAATGAGGACAAGTGTGTGAACTTGATCGAACGAAGCGGTCACGGAATGCAGCACAACCTGGCTGCCGAAGTTCTTTGAAATTCTATCGAGGGAAAGCTTCATGAATATTCATCGTCATCCCGAGAATCCCTGAATGAGTGAATCAGTGATTCCATGGCATCGACGCTCCGGAACGGAACGACCACAAACCGACCAATGATGCGAAAAGAATCTCTCGTGGTTCACGTCTCGAAATGATGGAGTCTCTCCAGATGCCGAATCCAGAGCGAAATCGGGAGTGTTAAAATCAAGTAACCCACCGCCAGCGGGATATAGCTTTCCATCGTGCTGAATGTGTTCGAATTTACTTCACGCGCATTGAGCGTGAACTCACTGATCGCGATTACGGATAAAAGCGAGGAGTCCTTGATGAGAGAAACGAATTGGCCGGCCAATGGAGGCAGAATCTGCCGCAGCGCCTGGGGGAAAACCACGAAACGATAGGTTTGGAAGCGTGTAAGTCCGATAGCCATCGCTGATTCGAGTTGCGACTGCCCCACACTTTGAACACCTGCCCGGATAATCTCGGAGATGTACGCGCCGCTGAAGAAAGAGAGTGTCAAGACTCCCACGAAATACCGGTTCTCGACGCCGAACGCATCTGCGATGACATAAAAGAAAACGAGAATCTGAACGAGAAGAGGGGTTCCCCGCACAAGCTCAATGTAGATTTTGCTAAAATAGCGGAGGGGAAGCAACCGGCTCTGCTGCGCGAACGCGAAAAACAAGCCGATCATCGTGCTGATTCCAAGCGCCGCCGTCGAAATCCATACGGTTGTTATGTAGCCTTGAACGAACTTGCTTCGGTATCGAAACACCGCGCTCCAATTCCACTGATAATCCAGCTGTTGAAACGCGAAGCAGAACACGCCCGAAACTACCAGAAAGGCGACAAGTCCACTAAGCACTCGGTTTGGCCACGGAACAGGCTCGCCAGGGGAGGACCGAGGCACCAGAAAGAGGCGAAATAGACCCACAATTCAAAAATAAAAGGGTAGTCCCAACTTGTGAAAAGCCTCTTTCTGCTCTTTTAGAAATCTGTCACCAAGCCGTTCAAATCCCTCGTTTGCGCGAAACTCGGCCAGAAACTCGTTCACCTGCTTGAGAAGAGGCTTGTTTCCTTTCCGGATCCCGATCGCCCACGATTCCTCTTGGAAAGGCTTCAATAGCGGCTTTGTGGAGTTCGGATTTCGCTGCCAGTTTTTGTAAGTGGACATCTGATCGTAAATGAAAGCGTCGGCTTTCCCTTGAACCACTTCCAAAACACAGGCGTCCTCTTTTTCCAGGACGAGCACTTCCGCATTCCGAAAATGACGCGACGCATACGCGTGGCCGGTGGTTCCCATCTTAACCGCAACCTTATTGCCTTCCGCGTCCAAGTCGTTGAGCGAACCAATGGATGAATTCTTCGAAAGCAACAGGCAGAGACCCGTTCGAAGGTAGGGCGTCGAGAAATCAATCGACTCCGCGCGTTCGGGCGTGGCCGTCATGGAGGAAATAATCACATTTATCTTTCCCGTCTTCAGCGCCGGAATTAGACCGTCGAACGGGATGTTTTGAACTTCGACATCAAGGCTCAAGTACTTTCCCAGAGCATTCGCGATATCGACACTGATGCCGGTTGGCTCACCCTTCTCATCCGTCATTTCGAAAGGTGGATAGGCAAGTTCCATTCCGACCCTTAGAACATTTGTTTGCTGTCGCGAGCAGCCGAGCAGCAGCAACGACAAGCACAACAAGCAAATCGCCGCAAGTCTCCAAAGACCGCTGAAACACAGGATTCCCGCTAACGCATTGGATTTCGTGTGACACATGCTAGGACGGAATCAACGCCGCCTCCAGACCGAGGCTTCCGCAACACTCCACTGGAACTTGCGCGCGTGTTCCCGGATCAGGAATGGAAGATCCTTTATTAACACACATTCAAAGTCGGGTTCGAGGAGTTTTTCCAATACTTCGCTCGTCCGGACTTTCGCGCCATCCCTCGAATAGCCTCCGAGCCAGTGTTCCGGGGAAGTGTATTCCGCGAGCCACGTGTAAGGCGAACTGATTATGAGCTGCCCTCCGGTTTTCACCAGGGAAGGCATGCGAGCCAGGCAGCGTCGAGGATCGCTCAATCGATCAATGAGATTTGCCATCAGCACCACGTCAAATCCCCGCATGTCCACGGGCAAGTCCATCGCATCCCCAGTCTTGAAGACGATTCGTTCGGTTTCGATGTCCGAAGGGATCACCGCTCGGCCCCTCTTGTACAATGAACCTTCCTCCACGTAATCGAACTCCACCAATCCGTGACGCCGCAACCGCTCCGCGCAATCAATGAATCGACTTGAAGAATCGATCCCCGTTACGTGCCGGCAGACCCGCGCCAACTCGAAACTCGAACGTCCCACACTGCACCCCAAATCCAACGCGCGGGCAACTCTGGAGAGCTTGGACGCATCCAGGCATTCGGTAACGCATCGAACCGGGTAATTCAAGGCATCGGCCGGTCCGAACTCATAGGGGAGGATTTCCTCGGCGGTTCCGAAATGAAAGAGCAGATACTCGCCGAGCGCCCGGTCCGTTTCGTAGTAGGACTCGATCATATCCGCTCTATTCGATCAATCGATTCAGACTGAGACGGGGCTCGGTCACCTGTCGATATGCCCGCGTAAATAGGGGGCCGGGGAGAAGTTTTCGAGGATGACATGAGTCTGCCCATCTCGAAACATCCGTACCTGCACAATCCGAATCTCGGGTGTTTTCGACGGGGAGAAAAGGATATCGTCGTGCGTCGCATTTTTTGCCGTTGCGAACCGGTCCGGTGTCAGGGCTCCTCCCAAATGATCGCTGCGCCCGGTGGCGACGTGCATCGTCCCGAGAATCTTCTCGTCCTGGATATCGCGTCCGGACACGGGCAATTCCTGCGTTCCAAATCCGAGCTCACCCAGTTCCCCGGTGACAGGGTCGCCCGCCAGCTTCCGGTTATGCGCGTCCACAACGATCTGATCGCCTTGAAGCAACTTCGCGCTCGTAATGCGACCTCCATTGATGTGCATCACCCCAATGGTTCCATCTTCATACCGCAGCGGAAACTTGCCCTCCGCTCCGGTTGGAACGAAATAGACCTCGCCTGCTGGCAGATTCGCGACATCCGGTTCGTCACCACGGCAGAGGCCATGACTCTTCTGCGCTTCCTGTCCGCCGCAGAGTATCTCGAGCGTATGACGTTGCTGCACGGCCTCAAAATCGATCTCAAAGCGGTCCGCCTTTGTGAGCGCCAACCGCAGTTTCTCCGCCGCCGTGCTGACTTCGTTGTAATCCACAGCCAGACCTGTCCGCAGAATGATGTCATTCAACCCATGCAGTGTGGCCCCGCGAAACCCGAACCGCTTTGCGAACGCCGTAAGCGGGGCCGTCGCGGAAAAAGTGGAGATGCAGAGGATGATGTCGAACTTGGGATAAACGTCCCGCTCGAGACTCACTTCGTTCCCCGACACATCGATCGCCAAATCAGGAAGATCCAGATTGCTTCCACCCGTAACCTCATAAGCGTACATATCTCCGCCCAGCAGGCTCAACTCCGTGAGCCCCGAATCCTTTAAACCCTTATAGAATACTTCGTACGCATGCCGCTGAATCGAAAGCTCCGAACTCTTAAGGAAGGCAAAGTCTTTGATTTCGCGGGGATTGGGCAAATCAATCAGAATTGCAATTCTCAGCCCTGGTTTCGGAGAAAATACGGTGCGCAACAGGCGAACCAAGTCAAACGGTGGAAACTCTTTCTTAAATTTTTCCATGATAAATTCTCACTGAGTCAAACGAACGTTGCGCAATATCACATAATCTTAAAAACGGGTCCAACCACTAAATTGGATTCTAGACCAAAAACGACGATTCCGGATCAAACCTGCTTTTCGAACCACCTGCCGGCTCAATTCCGAACCCCGCGATCCTTATTGGCGGTTAGAGAGAAACTCCCAACCAGCCGCGGGTCATCTGAAAATCTGTGTTGCCTTGAATCAGCGCTTTCGGCCGGTATTCGCGCCCGGCCACCCGGATGATCCGCTGGAGAAGATCCTCAGCTATCTCGGAAGCATTTCCATTGTGAACATCCACAACCCAATCCCAATCCACTTGCATTCGAGACACATTTTCCTTGTCGGAACCTACTCCGATCTGGAGAACAGGAATCATTGGATGCCCTTGGAGCGCCGTGTTCCCGCCAACCGAAACGATCGTTTCAACACCCGTTGCTCCAAGACCCGTCAGAATCTCCACATGATGGTCTGTGGGCGACTCCATGAGATGCAGCCCGCGCTTCTGAAACACCTCTCCATACGAAATGCTTGGATCCGGGCGTGCAAATCCGGTAAGGACCTCCAGGCAACTTTGCGGTCCCACCAGGGCCGACGCGGAGGGTATCACAACGACCCCTCCGCTCGATACAATCCAGACAGCCAGCTTGGCAACAGCCATCGAAACAACATTCGGAATGCGCGTGGATGCAGTTAAGCCAATCTGCAGTTGTTCGATCCCCACTTCCCGCAAAATCGGCTTTGGTGATGCCGCGAGGGACTTGCGAAACCAGTCGATGACCTTCGAAGTGACGGATTCAATTCCTCCATCCAACTGGATGCTTGCCCATCCGAACCGTCCGCCATCCATCCCGGACCGCTCCAAGCATTCACGCATGGCGTCATTGTGAGTCTTTTCGCAACCATGTTCGAGGAGCAGCGCGCAAGCAGTGAAGGGATGGTTGAGATAACCGGAGATTGTTCGCATGAAAAGCTGTTCCGATTCTCCCCCGGAAGCGCCACAGCCCTCGGTATGCGGTAGAGCGACAAAGTCCAGACCCTCAAAAACAGGGTCTCTGTTGAGTTTCGTCGCGATCATTCTCGCGACTTGGCCGGCACAGAGGCTCGTTGGAAGGATCAAACCCACCCGGTCAGACGAAAACCTGTTCTCCGCCTCGAAAACCTGAAAACGAGGATGCGCTCCCGGCTCTGGTGTTGAATGATCTGAATTCCTGTCCGTCTCACCCGGCGCGTTCACCGCGGAATCATTTCCTACGACGGATCTCACTTGGAGAAGGAGCGGCTCGCCATTCGGTCGCGGCCTTTGCCGAATCCTTGCCACCGATTCCCCGCTTGTCTGCCGCCAATCCCGCCATATCTGAACCTGGGAATGACCGGCTTTCTCTCCTGCCGTCCGCGTTCCGGCGGCAACTTGAAGAGCCAATTCGAACACCTCCTTACCCAGGGTTTCCATCGGAGTTCCGTCCTGATAACGTCCCGCATTCACGTCCATTTCATTCCGCAGCAGAGCGTATCTCGTCGTGCTGGTCATGATTTTGATCGTGGGCACAAATGGAAAATTCGTGATCGAACCGTTTCCGGTCGTGAAAAGGATGACGTTACAACCGGAGGCTACCTGTCCTGCCACACTTTCGAGATCGTTGCCTGGGCTGTCCATAAAGTAAAAGCCCGGCTCCTTCATCCGTTCACCGTAATTGATGACGAAGTCGAGACAGACCTCCGGATCTTTTTTCCGGGCGGCGCCGATCGATTTTATCGCAATGTTATACAAACCGCGGAAATTATTTCCGCCGCTCGGATTCCCCTCCGCATCGTGTCCATGCCACGCTGCACGCTCTTGAAAACGTTCCAACGTCCGGAGAAAACGCCTCGCCGTCTCCACGTCTCTAACGTTCCGGAGCACATACGGTTCGGCTCCGATCAATTCATCCGTTTCCGCGAGGTTCGCCGACCCGCCAAATTGGATCAGCGTCTTGGCGACCAGACCCGCCAACGGATTGCCAGAAACTCCGGAAAACGCGTCCGACCCCCCGCACTGAAGGGCAAATCGGAGATCCTCGGCTCCTTGCGGCGAACGCCGGAAACTATCGACTCTTTCCAGCCAAGACCGAACGATTGTCTCACCTTCTCTGAGAGATGCCTGATAGTCCGATCCCACCGTCAGGAAATGATGCGGCACCGCGCCGATAGGATAGTGATGCTCGGAAAGGTAATCTCGAAACAAAACGTTGTTCACCGGTTCCGCGCCGGAGTCCACGATAAGAATCGCTCCGACATTTGGATGCACCACGAATCCGGCAAGAGTTCGCAGCACAAATTCGAAGTTGTTCGGGGACGAGGCACCACCCCCCTCCGTGTGAGCCACGGGGACAACGCCGTCAATTTGTTGAAACGCGGAGACGACATCGGGGAATTGCTGACAGAGAGATCGCGCAAAACTGGCCGTTCTCGAGCTCGTTCCCAGTACCACGACGAAATTGCGCGTTCCGACGCCGCGCATTTCGCCTCGGTCAAAACCCATGAATTGTCGCTGATCTTCAAATCGGGCAACCTGTGTTCCAGGGATGAACATTCCCTCATCCAATTCATAGCGAACAAGCTGATCGTCAAAGTTATGCGAATTGGGTAGCGGAAAATCGAGGCGCCGATTCCTGAGCGCCTGAAGGATTTTTGAGTTGCAGACATATTCGCCGGCAACGATTTCTCTGAGCGCAATTCCGAAAGGCAACTCCCAAGACAGCAACGACTCCCCTGTGGAAATCGGCTGGATCGCAAATCGATGACCCTCAAGAACGCAGTGGGGAAGGCAAAATGATCCGTTTGGTCCCTGAATCTCGGTGCCTGCTTGGAGCCGCCGGCTGGCGATGGCAGCGTTGTCTCCCGGAAACGGAATCCGGCCCACGGCTTCAAGTGTGATTGGTTCGGGCATTTTTTGGCGACTGGATTTTGCAGTCCTCGATTAAATCACAAGGACGACAGACCTGGCGCGGTGGGCGATGATACATAGACTTGTGCGCCTGTCCAGCGCGGCCCTTTCGATAACACCGCCCTAGCCAAACTGTTGCACACGAGTCCAGTACAGTAGATGGAAACAAATAAAACTAGAAATCTTTCCTCTTCCCCTCCAGATTGTTCCAATGCCGGTCATTCAGCGAACAATTGCAGTTCAATTTCAACTTCAGGTCCATTTCACAGACCATGCGTTTGCGGGATCGAACAGTCTCTTGAGAGACGTAATCGTTAATGGCGAAGATCGAGAGTTTCACATGGCGTTGGTTGTCATTGACGAAACACTTTCCAAGTCCCAACCCCACCTTGTCGCGGAAATCGAATCTTATTTCGACGCCCATTCGGACGCTCTGCGACTCGTGTGCCGTCCGATGATCGTCGAGGGCGGCGAGCGCACGAAAAACGGGTATTTTCACGTGTCGGAAATTCAATCTCACGTGGACCGATACCACCTTGACCGCCACGCGTACATTATTGCGGTGGGAGGTGGCGCTCTCCTGGACATGGTCGGTTTGGCGGCAGCCACGGCGCACCGGGGGATTCGGCATATTCGCGTGCCGACAACGACGCTGAGCCAGGACGACTCGGGAGTAGGTGTCAAGAATGGCATCAACGCTTTCGGCAAAAAGAACTTCATCGGCTCGTTCGCGCCACCATTCGCGGTAATCAATGACTTTCAATTACTGACGTCACTAAGCCCGCGAGATAAGAGATCGGGCTATGTGGAGGCGGTTAAGGTGGCGTTGATACGGGACGCCTCGTTTTTCGAATCGATTGAGAGAGACGCCGATCAATTAAGGGCTTTCGAGCCTGCGGCCATGCGCCGGCTGATTTATCGTTGTGCCGAACTGCATCTGGACCACATCGCCACATCGGGAGATCCGTTTGAGTCCGGGTCCGCGCGACCGCTTGATTTTGGTCACTGGGCGGCGCACAAATTGGAGCAACTTTCCGACTACAAGATTCGGCACGGAGAGGCGGTTGCCGTCGGAATTGCCGTTGATGTGCTCTACTCCGAGTTAATGGGCTATATCACACCGGCGGCCGCAAATCGCATTCTGGCGCTGCTCGAAAATCTGGGATTCGAACTCTTTGCGAATGAACTTCTGCATGTTGATTCCGATGGCGAACTGATCGTTCTCGAAGGATTCGAAGAATTCCGCGAGCATCTCGGAGGAAATCTGACGATCACACTCCTGAGTGATATTGGCCGCGGATTCGAGGTGCACGAGATCCGGATTCCGAAGGTCATCGAATCGATCGAAAGACTCAATCAGCGCCACAAGAGCCGCGCTCTGAAACAATCGGTGCCGATGCGGGGCTGCGCGGCAAATTGACTTTCGAATCAACGCGCAAATCCGCCGACGCGAGCGAGTAGGTATAAACGCAGATGTTCCGATCGGATGTTTTTTCAAAAAAATCCATTTCTGGCGCGCTGGGGCATCACGACGATTTCCGTTCTGGTGGCGGCGCACATTGTGAACGGAATCTCGTACGACTCGTTCGCAGCTCTCTTGGTTGCGGCGTTGCTGCTCGGAATCCTGAACGCGGTCCTTCGCCCCGTGTTGCTCTTGCTCTCGCTTCCATTGCTCATCGCGAGCTTGGGATTGTTCGCACTCGTGATCAACGCGTTCTTGCTCTATTTCGTCGGATGGCTTGTTGCTTCGTTCCATGTTGAAAGCTTTGGCGCTGCGTTTTGGGGCGGGGTTTTGATAAGCCTCATCTCGATGACAGCGAACGTGATGTTCGGCACGGGAGGATCCGCGATTCGTTTCGAACATAGGAAACCGCCCCGGCCGAAAAACGGAGATCAAGGAGGCAGCGGACCCGTCATCGACATATGACTCGAGCGTCAGCGCAACTCCCGGCTGAACGCCGATATGCGGCCTGGAGAGTCGGAATTCCATTGGCGTGGAATACGCTTTCGAAATCCGTCAATCTGCCTTCAAGTTCGACGGGCGCGCAATCCTCGCTGAATGCATCGTTTTCGCCGAAAACTTTCGTCATTTGGCGGAAATAGTCGGCGGCGTCGGTGCGGAGAAAAACCATGCCGCCAGGCAGCAGCGCCCGTTTCAGCGAGTCGGCGAATTTGGGATTGACCAGCCGATGCTTGTGATGTCTGCGTTTCGGCCAAGGATCGGGGAAATAGATGTGAAAAGCGGTGACAGATTCATGGGGCAACAGGAACTCAACGAAATACGAGGCTTCGATTCGAACAATCCGAAGGTTTGCCAAGGCCATTCTCAAACCTTTCCGATCCAATTTCCGGAGGCGGCCAAGCAGGCGCTCCACACCGACAAAATTGGTTTCGGGTCGGGATTGCGCATAAGCTGCCAAAAACGAACCGTCCCCGCTGCCAAGTTCAACCTCGACCGGACGAACCTCAGGAAAGATCTTCAAAAAATCCAGCCGCTCGACTATCGAATCCAGATTGTAAATACAGCTGGGCCCGCTCTGGGACGCGCCCTCCGTTGAGGCTGAATAAATTTGAGCGGACGGCGGCAAAGTCACTTGTTCGGTCGAACTCATTTTTCGAGAAACAGAGCAAGCGAAGCCGTGTATCCGTGCAGGAAATTCTTCTCGCCCACAGGCCCAATTTCCCCGTTGCAGAAGAACCCGGCGAGTCCAAAAGGACCCAAACGGGTCTGGATCATTTTCGCATCATGGTTCGGATAACCGAACAAACCCGCTCCCCGGCCATTGCAGCAACAGAGGCAACCTCCATAAATCCTCGTTGTCTTCAATTCCTTCCTGGTCTTGGCCAGCAAATCTTCCATGTCCTCCGAAGCGGCAATCGCATCGCGCCTTTGAAACTGCAGCGTTTGTCCCATGCGCGGAAAAGCGCCCACCGCGATGCAGCCCGAGTCCGGATCGGCGCCAAGCAGGTTTCGAATCAAAAAGTCTCCCCGCTCGAACTTCTCCAGGTATTCATTGACAACCAAGCCCACAAAAAGATTTCCGCGTGTCTTTTCTTGCTCATCCGGAGGAAGACTATTGAATGTGTCAACCAAGAGTTCGTAGGCGGGGCGATTTGCGATTTCATGTATCAAATTGCGCTCCGTTTTCGTAATCGTCCAAGTCTCGCCGATCGGCGTGCAACCTTGAGAGATCAAACTGCCAAGACGCACGGCTCCTTGAAACGATACCGCAACTCCACCCTCCTCATACACGGCGCCGTTCAGATAAACCTGGGTCCGGTGCTCGGATGGAGCGCCACTCGCCATCCCTCCGAGAATTGGAAGCGGAGCGTATGCTTCGTTCCACTGGCGGAGCCACGAATCTCCGTCCAGATGAAACGGATCAGAGAACACGAGCCATCCGTTGCTCTGCTCCCTGTTAACCCCTGTCTCGAAATGCCAATAGGCAGGTCCGTTCGCCTCTTCGACCTGTTCCTGAGTGAACCGAATTGGCGTCAACAATGCGTCCCCAAATGCAAATAAACCCAACACCAAACCTTCCTTGTCTTCCAGCTCTTCCTGCCCAAGAATCAGGCTGCCGCTCGAGCAACCGGCGAGCACCGGTATTTGCGCATGCACCCGAAAGATTTCCAGAATCTGAGCCGCCTGCTGGAAATACTGGGGCGTCATGAAAACGAGCCCGAGACTCACGTGGTCGGCGCTGAGTTGGCCGCGCAAATGCTCGACCCATGCCTGGAGCGCCGTGTCCTCGAACACACCGGACCAATGACCGACAACAGAGGATTCACTCAGCATGAAGTTCAGAGTATCGCTAAAAAACGGATTGGCAAACTTTGAGAAACACCGAACACTCGTGGCCGTGCATCTCCGGAATCCCGAAGGGTTTTAGAGAATGAGACTTTCCAAAGGTACACGGCATCTCTGGGCTGCGGCGCCATTGGCGGTCGCGCTGTTGCTGAGCCATTCCCAAGGGTTCGTTTCAAATCGCAACGAGACGGGCCAGTCACGGCGCTGGAAACTCTCAAGTGAAAAAGTTATTAATGGACCGGACGCCGCGCAACCTCTTGCGACACCTATTCCTTATCACATCGCGACAAGTGCATTTTCGCCCACAAACACAGCCGCCGAAATCAATGCCGTCCGCGCAAGTTTTGATCAGTGGCAGTCGATTCCCGGAACGTCACTGAGATTCTCGGGGGTGGAATTGGCTCAAAAAAATCCGGATGCCAACCCAAACGATGGAACGAACCTTGTTTTCTGGGCGACAGAAAGCGCGTTTGTAAACGGCGGAAGAGACAACATCCTTGGAACATTGAGCCTCGCTTTCCCTCGCGTGGATTCGAACAATACGCTGCTCGAATGCGACATTGTGCTCAATGGCGTCCAATTCAACTGGTTCACGGATTTTGGTTTGACCAACAGTCCGGACCAGTTTGTCGAGTCTTCGATTCTGCACGAGATCGGACACTTCATCGGTCTCGATCATTCACCTGCCGGTGGCGCCACACTGTTCGCGCGAGGCACCACTGGGATTGGCACTCAGGCAGGTCTCTCGACAGACGAAATTGCGGCCGCGAGATGGCTCTACCCAATCTCTTCACCGAAACCGGCCGGTGGCACGATCCAGGGTCGAATTCGCGCCAAAGGCATCGCGGTCCACGGAGCGGTGATCTCCGCGGAGAATGCTTTCGGCAATTTAATTTCCGCCACCGTTAGCCAACCGAATGGGGACTACGAGCTTCCGCAATTGCCGACCGGTCCTTACACGATTCGAGCAACGCCATTGGACCCTCCGTCAGGTAATTCTCTGGATCGCCTGCTGAGCGGAATCGAGATTTCCAAGGACTTCGTCGGCGCAAACACGTTTTTTGCAGCCACACACGCCGTGTTGAATGGTGAACCCTCGCGCACGAATCACATCGATTTCGACGTTGCCAATCGGACTTCGACCCTTCGAATTACCCGTATCCAACCTCCTTCCGAAGTGGGAAATGCGTTCGTCGCCATTAACGCGCCTGCCGTCGTCGAACCTGGAGCGAGCAATGTCTCGATCGGAGTGTATTCGCCCGTGCCGCTTTCCGAGTTTGCCTCATTCTCAATTACGGGTGACGGCGTTTCGCTAGTCTCGTTTCGTTCGATATCCGACGTTTTCCCGGGTTCGATCCCGAGCCTCAATCTTGTCACAGCGCTAATGGCAGTATCCTCGGATGCGGCACCGGGCCTGCGCAGTTTTGTCCTGCAAGACGGTGCGGAGACCACGTTCGCAAATGGTTTCTTGGAGATTGCGCCGGCCCAAGTCGATTTCAATTTCGACGGAATGGAAGACAGTTTTCAACGCATGCATTTTCCGTTATTCACGGGGTCCGACGCGAACCCTGAGTCGGACCCCGATGCTGACGGAATGCGGAATCGGGAAGAGCATGCGGCCGGCACCGATCCCACGAATCAAAATTCTCTAATCCGAATTGACCGTGTCGCTTTGACAAAGACTGGAACCGTGGTCACATGGCAGAGCGTTCCGGGAAAAGCGTATCAATTGCTGGTTCGATCCCAGTTTGGCACAGAGCGATGGCAGCCAGTGGGGCTCCCGGTGATCGCAATTAGGAACATGGCGGAATCAACAGATTCCGCCGAATCAGGCGCCTTCAGATTCTACCGGATACAACTTGTTCCTTAAGAAACACCTACTCCTCATGAACAGGCCCTAATCCCGATCAGGGATTAGAACCAGCGGAATTACGTAGAGTGCCCACAATAGAAAGCCGGAAGCCCAGAGTAGCACTCCGTAATTGAAATGGGAGACCAGAATCTTGGGCCAAAAATCGCCGCTAACTCGAGTAGCCATTCCAATCAGCATCAGAACTGTGGATATCGTAAACCACCGATTTTGCTTCCGCAAAAGCGCCCTTTTCCCCGAATGGCCAAACACAACGCGCGTGGCGACTGTCACGGTGATCATCGCGAAACCGCCCACGAGCGTTAAATGCAGGAGAGCCACTCGATAAACCGGAAAAATGGCGACCAAGATGAAACCGGAAAGCACGAGCAAGAACGCCGTTCTCAATACGATGGCGAGCGCACCTCCCTCCGGAACCGAACGGTGCGCCGGAACGTGGTAAAGCAAGTACAGAAGAACTATCAAGAATCGAAGAGTGTGGCCTGAGCGATACCATCCGCCGGCCTCGATCAGAAACGAACCGAACACCAGTATTCCGGCCACGCCAGCGATGACCGCATTGCGCGCCCATATTCGCGATGGCGTCTTCGATTCAGGGAGATCATGCGAACTCTCCAACCCTAGGAATCGAGGCAGCAAGAAAGCGCCTACACCCAGAATGGGGAGTAAAACAAATCCCTGATAAAGCAGCAGACGTGGAAGTGCCAAACGAAATGCGGAGACACCTTCCGAATCGTCCGGCATTCCTAGAGTAAGCAGAATTCCCAGCGACACGGAGGCAAACGCCATCAAAACCATGACAAAACCAGGCGGCGGCAGATCGTTTCTCTTCAGAAATCGGACAGCCATTAGACCGGCAAAGACAGCGAGAAGCGCGAGCATGGCGACATCCCCAATCGCTGTTTGGCCGAAGGCGTGCGCGGCCGAGGTCACAATGTACAAGCCGATGAGGATGATAACTTCACGGGGGATTAGAGGATGCGTCGAGAGCATCCTAGGAACGGCAGTTCCCAAGAAACCGAGGATAAATCCTCCAAAGAACCCGTGGCCCATCAGGCGCGCGTGACTGGTTCCCGGATAAAATGAAACAACACCCGCAAAATGCAGCGGCCACAACGCGACTCCAATGAGCCCAACGATAACCGCGCACGGAAAGAAAATGCGAAACGGCTCGGCGCAGACTTCGACAAACGAGATTCCCTGGCGCGTTTCGCGCCGCTTATGCAACCCTGAGCTTTCATCTGAATCACGCACGCAGCTATCCTATCGTTCTCGCCGGGATTGTCCACGCCCCGCGCCAACGGACGCTCTGCAATCATGAAACCTAAGAATTTGCATCGACGATTGCGCATGAGAATCGTTCGATGAGTTGTCAATGCCCGAAAAAGCGGCAGCTCTCGATGAACTACGATTCCCAGAAGGACAAGTTTCTGTCGTATGTGCGACATCAAATTGTCCGTACCGTTCACGGCCTCGCTTCTCGTCCGTTTTTCGGGGGGCACTCTACCGATGAACCGGATTCGAACTTCGAACACTGAACATCCAACGTTGAACGTCCAACGATTTGTCATTCGATGTTCGGGGTTGGACGTTGAATGTTCGGTGTTCATGGCAACCAAGCGTGCTAACTTTCGAATGGAGGCGCGCTGGGAACCTGTATGTAGTCCCGGCTTCAGCCGGCCGGAACCGCCTGAAGGCGGGACTACGTGCGAACCGCTCCAGTTCATCGTCCCGATGTGCGTGCGATCTCTGGAGGTCGAGGCTACCCGGAAACAGCTTGCTCCGCCGCTTTTTGAAATCGCGTGTTGGAAGAATTCGATGCATCGCAAGCTTGGAATGACTGTCGTTAGCCGCTAAAACAAGATGATCCAGTGCAAGACTCTCGCACCGAAAACGAACAAGATCAGGCGGAATTCGCCGTAGCACGCGCACGCGCCGGGGCTCGCTTTGGCGGCATTGGGCGACTGTTCGGGGGCGATGGACTTCGGGCACTTTCTCGAGCGCATGTATGCGTTGTCGGGATTGGAGGTGTCGGCTCATGGGCAGTCGAGTCTCTCGTCAGATCCGGCATTGGCCGATTGACATTGGTGGATTTGGATGATGTTTGCATAAGCAACGTCAACAGACAGTCTCACGCCGTTGAGGGGGAATTTGGCAAACCAAAGGTTGAAGTCATTGCCCGGCGGGTCCAGACAATCAATCCAAAATGCGATGTGCAACCGATTCGGGCATTTTTTGCAACCTCGAACGCAGCCGAGATTCTGTCAAAAGGCTTCGACTACGTTCTCGATGCGATCGACAGTCCATCGAAGAAATGCCTCCTAATCGCGATGTGCCGTGAGCGGAGAATTCCAGTAATGACAGTGGGGGGTGCGGCGGGACGGCGCGATCCGACCTGTGTGCGCGTGATTGACCTGGCGTTTTCAAAAGGCGACCGGCTCCTTCACGAGATTCGCAAGAAACTTCGAGTGAAGCACGGGTTTCCCAGGAACAACCAACCATTTGATGTGG
>JAQBVM010000176.1 GCA_027623095.1 Verrucomicrobiota bacterium | reverse complement strand
GAGTACACGAAGAGCCCGAAAACAAGATGATCCTGTATCGAACGGGCCAGCACCATCTCCCTTACTTCAAGACGTTCACAAAACTCTTTGGGTTTAGCCCGGAGAAGCAAAAGTCGTTTATCGCAAACTACATGCTGATGAACGCGCGGATTGTCCAAGAGATGACGAGACAAATAGAAGACGAGACGGACAAACGCTGGCACGAGGTGATCTTGGAGGCGATCGATCGGAATACAATGTCATCGTTCTCCGAGTACGAAACCTACGGATATTTTCTGAGCCGGTTTTATCCCGAGTCATTTGTTTCCGAAAGAAGCGCCACACTTAACCTTTTCTCGTTTTTGTATCCATTCCACGATCTAATACAGCAACTGGCCCGTGCCAGATTTCATTCCATCGCATACCACAACTATCGGCGATGAGTTTAGGGTGCTTTAGACAGTTGAGGCGCCACACTTGGTTTGCGAGTGACGATCGCCCACAAATCGCTCAAAACCGTATAGACGACAGGAATGACGATCAGCGTGAGGAAAGTGCTGGTTAACATTCCCCCCACAACCGCCACCCCCATCGGACGGCGTCCTTCCGCCCCAGCCCCAAACCCGATCGCTATCGGGAGAATGCCTGCGACCGTAGAAATTGCCGTCATTAGAATCGGACGCAGCCGCACCTTGCCGGCCTGAATCATGGCATCGTGGGAATTCAATCCGGCCTGCTGCTTCTGATTGGCGAATTCGACGAGGAGGATTGAATTCTTGGTGACGAGACCGATTAACAAGACAAAACCGATCTGACTATAAAGATTAATGTTCATGCCCGCCAATACCGGAATGACGCCCCACTGAGAAAGCAGACGCAGGAGCCACAGCAACCCAAGCGCCCCAACAGCCGCTAACGGCACTGCAAGCATCACGGTGAACGGATGAATCAGACTCTCAAATTGCGCAGCCAGCACCATATACACGATGATCAAAGCGAGCACGATCACCCAAATCAATTCCGCCCCGGCTTCCTCCAGGTTGCGCGCCTCCGAATACCAATCGTATTGAAAACCCGGAGGCAAATCCGTTCGCAAAATCTCCTCCACTTTCTCAACCACGGTTCCCATCGGCATTCCCACCGGCGTTGCGGAGATCTTCGCGCTGCGCAATCTGTCGAAGTGCTCGATCGTGTTCGGCGCCACTCCCGTTTCCCGTGTCACAACACTGCTTAATTGAATCAATTGGCCGTGATCGTTTCGAACATAGAGCCGGTCTAGATCATTTGGGGTCAGGCGTGAACTCCGCTGAAGCTGCGCAATCACTTCATATTCTTTTCCGTCCCTCTTAATGCGGCTGAGATCCAGGCCTCCGAACATGATCTGGAGTGTGCTCGATATGTCCGCTACAGATATCCCCAGGACTGCGGCGCGATTCCTCTCAAGCGTTAACCGAAGCTCCGGTTTGCTAAATTCAAATGAGGATCGAACATTGATTAAGAAACCGGTTTGTCCCAGCTTGGCGGCAAGTCGCCGCGAGTAGTCGTCCAAGGCCGACAAATCTTGATTCTGAATGATCAGTTCGAATGGCGACCCGAAACCTCGGGTGATGCCTTTTGGGATGCTTGGGATTGCCATGGCCCCTTCGATTTCGTTGAAGAAACGCTGGCTCAAACCGCCCGGACCATTCACGATCTCCTGAACACTCCGATCCCGATCCTCGCTAAACCGCACGAAAGCAATAGCATTGTTCGCCAAACCCGGTCCACCTCTGCCGAACGCCACCACGGAACCGTAAGACTTAACCTCGGGGACGCTCTTCAGAATTCCCTCCATCTCCAATGTGAGCCGATCGGTGTACTCAATCGTGGCTCCTTCAGGCGCAACCACAAAACAGAGAAGCCGCCCCTTATCCTCTTCCGGAAGAAACTCCTTCTCGAGAGATCGATAGAGGCCCCCCATAATGCCCAAAGTAACCAGACCGATTAGGGACAAATAGACGATCCGCCCTGAAAGCGAAAGCCCCAGAAACCGGCCAAGCAAACGTTCATACCTCCCGCTCAACGATAAGAGAACTCGTTCGAAAACAAGAACCAACTGACCTTCCTTTTTTTCTGTTCGCTTCAGAATGCGCGCCGCCATCATTGGGGAAAGAGAAAGGGCCACGAACGCGGACACAATCACAGCGCCGGCGACCGCCACCGCAAATTCAATAAACAGACGGCCCGTACTGCTGGTTTGAAATGCCAGCGGAAGAAAAACGGCAACAAGAGCAACGGTGATCGCAATGATGGCAAAGCCGATCTCGTCCATGCCCTGAAAGGCCGCTTGCATGGGAGTTTGCCCTTCCTCGATGTGTCGATGAATGTTCTCCAGCACCACGATCGCGTCATCGACGACAATTCCTATCGCCAACACCAAAGCCAGCATCGTCAAGATATTAATCGAGAACCCAAGCAGATTCATGATCAGGAACGTCGCCACAACCGACACCGGAATTACAACCGCCGGAATTAACGTCGAACGTACATTGTGCAAGAAAACGAAGACCACGAGAACCACGAGCAAAAAGGCGATCCCAAGTGTGATCCAAACCTCTCGAATCGCGCGTTCCACATAGACGGATTCGTCATAGTTCACCCCCATTTCGATGCCTGACGGCAGCGTTTTAAGAATGCTCTCGATCTCCGCCTTGATTCCGCGAGCAACCTCGACTGTGTTCGCCTTCGACTGCCGGACAACTCCCAGGAAGATGCAGGGTTTCCCTCCCGCCCGCGCCATTGTCCGTTCGTTCTCCACCCCCTCCTTCGCCTCACCCACATCCCTGAGACGAACAATCTTTACCCCGTCATTGCGAATCACCAGTTGATTGAACTCCTCGGGTGATTTCATCTCACCGAGGGTTTGAATCGTCATCTCACGGTCACGATTTTCGACGCGTCCGCTGGGAAGTTCAACGTTCTGCTCCTGCAAAGCTCGCTGAACATCCAGGACCGTTACCTGATGCGCGGCCATCTTCTGCGAATCGAGCCACAACCGCATCGCGAATCGCTGTTCTCCCCCTATGTAGATCGAGGACACACCACGGACCGTTTGAAGACGGTTCTTGATTTGCGCCTCAGCTAGCGTCGTGAGCTCAAGCCGCGTGTACCGGTCACTGGAAAGCCCGATCCACATCACCGGACTCGCATTGGCGTCCTGTTTCGCCACAACCGGTTCTTTCACCGACTCGGGCAACTGTCCTCGAACTCGCGATACACGATCGCGCACGTCTTGCGCGGCGAGGTCCACGTCTCGCGACAAATCGAATTCAACCGTGATTTGACTCACTTGCTCCTGGCTTTGGCTAGTGAGCGTCTTAATTCCCTCGATGCTGCTGATTGCCTCCTCAAGGCGCTCCGTAACCTCCGTTTCGACCACCGCCGCGTTTGCTCCCGGGTACACACTGGTCACGTTAACAATCGGAGGTTCGATATCGGGGAGTTCACGAACCGGAAGGCGAGTCAGGCTGATCAGTCCGAACAACACGAGCCCGAGGCTCATCATCGAAGCCAACACCGGCCGTTGGATGCTAATCCTGGAAAGAATCATGCTCTCAATTAGCAGAGCCTCCAAAAGGCGGACAGCGGACAGGAAGCCTGAGGGAGTTCATAGTCGTTTATCGGTCGGTCTCTTCTTGAAGGTATGGCTTCGCGGCTTCCGCGGGTGCGAATCTGATTCTTGCACCGGGCGCCAGTTTTTGGACTCCCTCGACGACGACGTCCTCGCCGGCGGTCAATCCGCTCAAAACTTCGACCTTCCCGGGCATTCGAAATCCCACGATGATTTCCCGTTCTTCCGCAATCAGATTTGAATTCGCCGTCCAAACAGTCGCGCGTTCGCCTCCCAGGACACGGTTCAGAGAGGCCTCTGGAATCACAACAGAATTCTCTCGAACTTGAAGAACCAGCTCCAAGTTTGCGAACATACCGGCTTTGAGCTCATGGTCGGGGTTTGGAACCCTCGCTTTCACAAGCGAAGTGCGCGTGGTCTGATCGATGTACGGCGAGAGAAAGAAAACCTCGCCTAGAAAACGGCGATCTTCGAAAGCAGCCACTTTTACTTCGATCGCCAGACCCGTTCGCAACTGGCTGATGAACCGCTCCGGCACCTGAAACTCGACCTTAACCGGATCGTCATCGACTAACCACGTAAGCGTCGTGTTCCGTGATATGACCTGGCCTGGACTGACACTTCGCGCGCCCACGATACCTTTAAAGGGGGCAACAATTGTGGTGTCTGTGAGCTGCCGCCTCCGCAACTCGACCGTCGCTTGATTCAAGGACAAGTTCGCCCCAATCTGATCAAACTCTTGTCCAGAAATTAGTTTGTCGTGAAAAAGCTGTTGAGCTCGCTCGAAGTTTGCCTTGCTCAAACTGTAATTTGACTCCGCCTCGGCGAGCAAGGCAGCAAGCTTGCCTTGGTTGAGTTGAATGAGTAATTGACCTTTTTGAACCTCTTGCCCCTCTTTATAGTGAATTCCTTCGACGACACCATCGGTTTCGGATTTAATCTCCACCATTTCGTTCGGCGCAATCGTTCCGACTTGGGGGAGTGTCACCGAAACCGTTTGTCGCACGGCTTTGACAGCAATAACCTGAACAGACCGCGCTTCTGTCGGGGCGACTGCGGCACGGTCCGTGCAACCTCCCAAAAGCAGGCCGCACGACACACCAAGCAAAACTCTCCAGTTAATTGAATTGCCCTCCATATAAAGAACCAGGCAAACAGGTATCCTCGTTCGTATTGAAATCAAGGTAGGCGAACGTAGGAGAATAGCCTTGCCGCGTCAAAGCATTAATCTTGCATTCCTCTTGTAATGCGACAGGAAGACTTCGTAAAGTATTCGGAATCTCGCGAACGAAATCCTGAAGATTCGTAACCTTTATCCCCGAGGCTTCCATGCACACACGAAAGTCATTGATCTCAAGACGCCAGTGGCTCAAACACGCATCATCCGCGGCTGCAGCCACTACACTCTTTCCGGTTGTCGCGTACGCCGTGCCACCGCACCGCAAGTTCCTAGCGGCAGCGGCGAGAATCGACATAACACCGCAATCTCTGCCGATTCCGGTATCCGGGAACATCACCGCCCAGCTTGCTGATAAAGTTTCCGATCCGCTCCACGTCCGCGCTCTTCTCTTGGACAATGGCGAAGCGAAGCTCGCATTTGCCGTCGTCGATAGCTTGTTCATGGATCAGGCGATGATTGATCGCGCCAAAAAGATAGCTAGTGAACGAACCGGAATCTCGCCGGCACAGATGATGGTTTCGGCTACCCATGCCCATTCCGCGCCACCGGTAGTTGGAGTGCATGGATCGATAGCACTCCCGGAGTATCGAGAATTTCTCACGGAGAGAATTGCCGACTCGATCATCGAAGCGGCGAAGCGCTGGCAACCGGCGCAAATCGGATGGGCATCCGGTCAATGCACAGAATTCATTCATTGCCGCCGGTGGGTGATGAAACCCGGAACGGCATTTACGATCCCTTTCACGGACAAACCGTCCAACCTCGCTCAAATGAACCCCGGAAACGAGAATCCGAATCGGATTTGCCAAACAGGGCCCATCGATTCGGCACTTCCGTTGCTTGCGGTTAAGACCACCGACGGCAAACCGCTAGGGGCGCTGAGCGTTCGCCACGGGCATTATGCCGGTGCCCCGGGAATCTCAGCCGACAAATACGGAGTCTTCGCAACCGAACTTGGGAGAAGACTGGACGCAGGCAATTCTTTTGTCGGTATTCTCGCGTGCGGGACATTGGGTGATTCGAATTGCATCGATTTCAGCACTCCAAAACGACAATTCGATTACAAGCAAGTGGGTGAACGGCTTGCGAGGGCCGCGGAGGAAGCTTGGCGAAGCGTAGATTGGCAGACCTGGGCGCCGATTTCCGCGAACAATAGCGAAATGAAGTTGAACGTACGGATGCCTTCCGCCGGAGAAACCCGCGCTGCGGAAGAGTTCCTCAAAGACACGGTTGGTGATCGTCCGATTCGAAATTGGGAAGAGAATTACGCTCGGGAAACCGCCTTATTGAGCAGGCTTCCGGCTCATCGCATTCTTCCCCATCAGGTGATTCGAATTGGCGAAATGGCAATCACCACATCTCCTTGCGAGGTATTCGGAAGCACAGGTTTAAAGTGGCAAAGGAACAGTCCGTTTTCAATGCAAATGAACATTGGCTTGGCGAACGGATACGCAGGTTACTTGCCGCCTCCGGATGAGCACGCACTCGGCGGTTATTCCACTTGGCGCGCTCGTTCAAGTTGCCTCGAAGAATCGGCGGAGATCCAGACGACCGAGGAGATCATGAGGCTTTTGGGCATTCTGAAAGATCACGCGTAAAGCTGAAGTTAACCAAATCGCAACGGGGGACTAAGCGAAAATGCGTTTGGGAGGTGTCGCACTTTGTGAATCGTTTTTCCGTCCACGAGGACCTCAACAATATCGAACCGAATCCGAACCTCAGGATTTTCCAGCAAACGAACGTATTCCATCGCAACCCGGGACAAACGCCTCTTTTTTGCGCTATTCACGGCTGCCGCGGGCCTCGTCCAGGAAGTAAACGACCTCGTTTTTACCTCAATGAACACAAGGCAATCGCCATCTCGAAACACCAAATCGATTTCACCCCGTTTCGACCGAAAGTTCGCGGTTAGAAACTTCAGTCCCCTCTGTTTCAAATGCCGTTTCGCCTCACGCTCACCCACTCTTCCCGTTTCCAAATGGGGAGCTATTGGTTCTTTGCGCAATGCGCGTTTGACATGCGACCAAACATTCACCGGATCAAATCAAGAATTAAACAGGTCCGGTTCAGGTTGTTTTAACGGCGCAAAACTCCGGCGGTGCAGCGCACACGGCCCATGCTGCGAGATAGCAGCCAGGTGCGCCGGAGTTCCGTATCCTTTATGCGCGGCAAACCCATATCTCGGAAACTCACTGTCATACCGCACCATTAGTCGATCCCGCGTCACTTTCGCGAGAACGCTGGCTGCCGCAATCGAGTAACTCAACGAATCACCGCGAATTACCGCGGTCTGGGGCATGCGAAGCAATGCGTTCGGTTTTCCATCTACCAACACGTGATCTGGCGGCGATTGAAGCCCGGCAATCGCATTGTCCATGGCTCGCCATGTTGCGCGAAGAATGTTCACTCGATCGATCTCCGCCGCATCCACGATCGCAATTCCAAAATCGATTTCCGGCGCGTCGATCAGCAACGAATAATATAAATCCCGGGTGCTCGCCGAAAGTTTCTTCGAATCGTTCAATCCTTTCAACGGTTCGGGCATGTCATGTTGAATCCAGCCGATCGGCAACACAACCGCAGCCGCCACAACCGGACCCGCCAGCGGGCCGCGTCCCACTTCATCCACACCCGCGATCCTTGCTACTCCTCGCTTCGTCAGCGCGCGCTCGAACTCAAACCGGTCCACCTTCACGCCCCCTTCTATTAAAGCTCGGACTAAGAGTCAACCGGCTTCAACATCAGGTCCGCAATTCTCCATGAATCCCCCGTCCAAAAAGGACGCCGCTTCGGTTGAAAACACCGATTCAAGCGCGATCCTCGTTCTGTGCGGATGGGTGAGACTCCCGTCGAAACCGTTCTTGGCAGAGCTCCAGGATTCGGCGGGAGCCTCACCCTCCCATTTTCGACGTACGCTCAACGTAAGAGTGAACGCTCAGAGTTGGATGTTGAGCGTTGAACGTTCGAAGTTCTATGCTCTGGACGTGTTCCCTCCACGAACTATTCACGCAACACGTTGGAAATGAACGAAACAATAAGCCACGGTTCAAGGCAGCAATGCGCGTCCCTAAGCGGTTGAGGCCGGGACTCCGCGCAATTCAAAACGGAAAATTGCGGAAATTCCGTGTTAGTCCCCGAAGATTTCAGGCAGTATATCGGTATGAGTAGAATCGTGGGAATCGACCTGGGAACGACCAATTCGCTTATTGCCGCCGTGGATTCCGGAATCCCAATCGTGATTGCAGACAAACAAGGCAAACGAAGCACTCCCTCAGTGGTGCATTTCCAGAACTCCGAAAACCAACCCATTGTCGGAGATCCAGCGCGGCGGCTCCGCGTCCTAAAACCCGCCGAGACCGTGTCCTCTGTCAAACGCTATATGGGCCGCAGATACAACGAAATTGCGAACCTCGAAGGGGCTGCAATCGGGTTGCTCTCGAACAAGAATGCAGGCCCAGTCGAATTCGCGATTCATAATCGGGTATTTACTCCGGAACAGATATCCGCTGAGATTCTCAAGAAACTAAAGCAAGACGCCGAGGCTTATTTCGAAGAACCCATAGAGCGGGCTGTGATTACCGTTCCGGCCTACTTCAACGACGCGCAAAGGAATGCGACAAAGAAAGCTGGAGAGCTCGCCGGCTTGACGGTCGAGAGAATCGTCAACGAACCGACCGCGGCTGCACTGGCGTACGGTTTGGACAAACTTGACGAAAAGGCAAAGGTCGCGGTTTACGACCTGGGTGGGGGCACGTTCGATCTTTCAATTCTGGAAATCAGCGGCGGTGTTTTTCAGGTGCTTGCGACGAACGGAGATACACAGTTGGGTGGAGACGATTTGGATAAAAGGATTTCCGACTTTCTGATCGAGAAAATTCAGACTATGGGCGGCCCGGAGGTGCGCGATGACCCAGTTCTGTTCGCTCGAGTTCGCGAAGCGGCCGAAGAAGCGAAGATTCGTCTGTCCACCGAGGATTCCATCGAACTGACGCTTCCATTCCTTACGTCCACATTCTCGCTGCATCTCTCGTTCTCGAGATCGGAACTGGAGGATTTGACACGAGACATCATCGAGAGGACGCGCCAGCATTGTCTGCGCTCCCTATCGGACGCCAAGCTCAGTTCAAAAGAACTCGATCTTGTGATCTTGGTCGGTGGCCAGACTCGAATGCCATTTGTCAGAAAACTCGTCACGGAAACCTTTGAGTGCCGTGAATTTGAATCCGTGTCGGGGGGACTTCGTATCGGCCCAATGCCCCACTTATCCGAGGGACCGCTTCTGAACACGTCTCAAAACCCTGACGAAGCTATCGCTCTTGGGGCGGCGATCCAAGCGGAAATCCTGGCGGGAGGCTATCGAAATCTGCTCCTTTTGGATGTGACGCCACTATCCCTGGGCATTGAAACATTCGGGGGGCTGATGAATGTTCTGATCCCACGAAATTCGACGATTCCGTTGAAGGCCGGCGAAGCATTTACCACTGCGGTCGATAATCAGCCCAGCATGCTGATCCACGTTCTTCAAGGCGAACGCGAGAGAGCGGCGAACAATTGGAGTTTGGGTCGATTCACAATCGATTTCGAACCGGCTCCGCGCGGTGTTCCAAGAGTGGGTGTTCAGTTTGAAATCGATTCGAACGGAATTCTCCATGTGCTCGCAAGAGACATTAAATCCGGCCAGCAGAAAACTGTAGAAATGCGATCTGCTGTCGATGTGACTGACAGCGATGTGCAAAGAATGGTAGAAGAATCGGTTGAGCACGCTTTCGAAGATTTGGCCGCTCGTCGATGGGTCGAGGCGAAACTCCGCGCTGAAGAAACAATCGCCAGCACGCGGAAAGCTCTAGAGCGCCTGAAAGATCAGGTCGATCAGGGCTACGGCGCTCAAATCACGCATGCTTTGGCCGAACTGGAGAGGGTCTTCTCGGAAGAGGATGAGACATCGGAAACAGGCGATCTTCTAAAACTAAAAGCCGCCCACGGTGAACTGGATGAAATCACAAAACCTCTGGCGGAACTGCTCATGGACCAAGTCATGGAAGAAGCCCTGAAAAGACGAGGGCTGGTGCATTAGCCCATTCCACAACCAACCAAGAAAGGCGCGGAATCGGGTTAAGAATCGGAAAACCGATCCTCTTCAAGCCGCTAGACGCAGCTTTGCGGGTCTAAGCGATCTCCGAAACAGGATTATTCTCCAAGTCTCCGTCCGAATCCTCTGCTTCGCTAGAACCTCGCGGCTCGGAATCCGAAACCGCGGTGCGAGAGCTACTGGTTGAATCCGGAGATGAATTCCCGGTCTCTTCTCGTGGATTCTTGGCCCGTTTGTTTCTCGGAAGCGGACTCATCATGACGTTTAATCCTCTGCCCACCAATTTTGGCGGCGAGTCTGGGTGTCCAAACGCCTCGATATCGGAAATAAACTTCGCGACGACCTGGAAGCCGACCTCCTTGTGCGCCATTTCACGCCCACGGAATCTCAGCGTGATTTTTACCTTCATATCCTCGCAGAGGAAATCGATCGCGTGAGTGAGTTTAACGCTCAAATCGTGGGGATCAATCGTGGGACTCAATTGAACCTCTTTAACTCTGTTTGCGTGTTGGTGCTTCTTCGATTCCTTATCCTTTTTCGCCTGTTCGTAGCGGAATTTCCCAAAATCCACCAATCTGCAAACTGGCGGTTTGGCGTTGGGAGCAACCTCGACCAAATCAACACCATGACTGCGAGCCATGTTAATTCCTTCGGCCAGCGACAAAACTCCCAGTTGCTCACCTTGCACACCAATGATACGGATTTCGCGAGCGCGAATCTTTCCGTTTACTTTGACGTACGAAACCGCTGGAGCTCGGCCACGAGGAGAGAAAGGGCGGCTCAAGACACCCTCTTCGGTTGAAGTTTAGGCATGCGGAATACTGTGGGATCTATCTAAAACCATCTTAATTTTTCAGATATTTAGCCTGAACCCGCACCGGCTGCAAGCGAAATTTTACAATTCCTGAAAATCCAAGTGTTCGCCCGACGGCGAATCTTCGAATTCCTTAAAGTGCTCTGGCCGCAGTGGCTCGGATACGATGTGCTCCTCGCCGAGCCATTTTCCCAAATCCACCAGTTTGCATCGATGCGAGCAGAATGGGCCGTACGATCCTGAAAACCAATCTCCCGCCTTTTTGCAGGTTGGGCACTTTATCTTGTGCACGGTACTCATAATTCCATTTATTGGAACGGAAGGAAACATCGGCTCCTCCGACGACGAATTGAAGCACCATTGCTTAATACAACGATCGTGGAGCATGCGGGGCGACACTACCCGTTGGCTCGGATGGCTCGTGTTAATGCCCAATCTTTTTCAGCTTGTTCAACTTGGGCTGAATGACGATGGCACAGTACGGCGCGTTCGGATTCTTGCGGAAATAGTCTTGGTGATACTCCTCGGCCGGATAAAACGTAGCCAACGGCACTATTTCCGTGACGATCGGAGAGGTGAACTTCTCCGCGGCTTTCCGTTTTGATTCCTCCGCGATTTTCTTCTGATCTTCGCTGCGAGAAAAGATCACCGAACGGTATTGTGTTCCCGCATCAGCACCCTGACGATTCAAGGTCGTTGGATCATGCGCTTTCCAGAATAGATCGACCAGTTTATCGAAAGTTATCTTCGAAGCGTCAAACTTGATGTCCACGACTTCGGCATGTCCGGTCTGCCCCGTACACACTTCCTGGTAGGTCGGGTTTGGGGACTTCCCTCCGGCATATCCCGACACGACGGAGATCACGCCTTCCTGCCGCTCGAACACAGCCTCCACACACCAAAAGCAGCCGCCGCCGAATGTAGCATGGTGTATCTCCGCGGAGGAAGCTTCAGTTTTTGAACTGTCGGCGGCATTCATGATTTGCGTTGGGAGAAGAAGAAGTAATCCTAAACTCAGTGTTCTGCCGACGTTTTGCATTCCACGCCAGGCACGATAATTAGCATTCAGTTTGAAACGAATCATGGTGGCTTTCTTGTTTACCTCGTCAAAATGATTCACCCCTACCCCGCTGTCAATCACGTTCCTGATCCCCCTTGGCCCTCGTCCGGTGCTCCAAAGTCCCACGAAACGCCTCTATTGCCGCGGAACGAACACGTTCATCAAGATCGCCTGCAGCCTCCCGCAGAGCATTGCTGACGCGGTCGGCGGTAATATGCTCTTGAAGCAATTTAGCGCCGGCCCAACGCTCCACAGGATCGAGACTGCCGAGATAATCCAAACCCACCGGGATAATTCGCTCGCTCACCTTGCGATCGCAGTCCCGAAGTGATAAGAGCACTCGCACTCGAATCGACCTGTCTGGGTCGTTCACCGCTTGGAGCAAGGCATCAACAACCCCAGGCTTCGTTCGCGCTAGGTGGAGCGCCCATGCGGATTGCCCGCGCGCATGCAGCTCGCCGTTCACCAGCAAGTTGGTCAAGACCGCAATCCCGCCCGATCCGGCATTCGCCAGCGCGCGCCCATTCTCCGGGTCCGCGTAGTTCGAGTTCGTCAGATGATACTGAAGGGACGTGATCAGCACACCTATGTCCGCCCCCGCGCGATCGGCAAGAACCCAAGCGGCTCGCGCAGCTCGCCTTTGCTCCTCCTCCAAGGGAATACGATCCGGTTTCCTCAGATGCAGTCGCGCCGCTAAACGCCGGAACTGTTCCTGAAACGATTTCGGTTTGCGGCGCAGAATCCGCTCTAATTCAGGAATCGCCGGAGCGCCGATCCGAACCATCGCATCCGCGGCCCGATCATGATCTGGAGTTTGTTTCGCGCCCGAATCGAGCAAAGTCAGCCAGTCCCGAACGGTTTTCCCATCGTACTTCGGCACGTTGCCGACACCCCAAGTGAATTTCACAGTGAGCGAGGCTGCAAGCATGATTCCCGCAATCGGAAGCACAATTCGTCTTTTCGAATCTACGGCTCGAACAATCCGCCCAAGGCGCGCTCGATATGTCGTGGAGACGTTGTTAACTTCAAACTCCATCGACGAAACAATTCTAATCCTCCAGCAAAACAATGGCTGGATCGGCTCGAATGGCCATCATCGCTGGAACCCAACCTCCGAACACCGACATCAACGTAGCGCTAACTAAGGCCAGCCAGAAAACACCCGGACTGTATAGCGTTCGCACGGACAGTGGATCAACGCCGCCTTGCCCCATCCCTGCGAAAAGGAATCCCATTGTAAAACCGATCAATCCGCCCAGAATACCTATCAGCAAGGCTTTGATCACGAAAAGCGCGAAGACTTGGCTCGAACGAAATCCAATCGCCCGGAACACGGCGATTTCTTGAAGCCGCTGCCGGACATTTCCATAAGCCAGAATCCCGATCCACACGATGCAGGCAATGAAAGACGCGGGAACCATCTTGGCCGCGAAAGCCTCCTTTTGAAGCCGGCTCTCCGCGCGCCCTGCTTTCTCGCGCTCCAAAGCACTGACCGCCGCTTCTTTCGCCTTGTTTCGGGCCTCCGCGCGCGCCAGTGCCGGAGGGCCCCGCTCGATCACCTGAGTGCCCGGAAGAATCGAGGAAATCTCGCGCCGAATCTCAGTGATGCGATCTCCCACGCATTGGCACTCCAGAGCCTGAATGGCGTGAATTAGATTCTCCATTCCGAACATCCCTTGGGCCTCCCGTAGATTTATCCAGACTGCGCTATCGTCACTGGTTCCGCGTTCCTCATACCGCTTCAAGATTGAAAAGTCGCGCCCCATCAGGGTCGTTTGGTCGCCTTCCTTCAGGTTCAGTGTTCCGCCGACCTGAAATCCCACAATCATTGTTCCGGGCGGAACCGTTTCCAAAAGCGGCTTCTTAGAGTCACTGTGCAGAATCGGCACCTCGCCCCGTGTGCCGTATAACACGATTGGCAAGTTCTTCTCAGGCCAATTCATCTTCCGAACGATAGTTGGTAAAAGATGATTGACCGTAACGATCTTCGAATTCGCCAATCGATGCACAAACTCCTCTGGCATCGACTTCGACAAGGTTCCTTCGAGGTGCATTTCATTCAGGTCTTGGTCCTCCGGAAGAATAATGACATTAAACCCAAGTCCCTTGGTAATTTTGCGCATGGCGTCCTCAAGCTCCGCGCCGGCTGCCTCCACATCGTTTCGCTTCGTTTCCAAGAATCTCTCGGTCTGGAGACGATCAACATCGAGCAACGTAAGCGCGCCGGACAACGAGCCAACGGCAGCGCTAACTGAAATCAACGCCAGCAGGAAGTTGAGTTTCCTGTGGAGCACTTCACGAAAAACGAGTCGCCAGATTCTCATTGAACTCGACCCTCTACACAAAACTTCGCCGGCAAACAGGTCGATCGGCACGGGAGCATTCTCTTACACATCATATGTCTTCCATATCGAGGCCGAGGGTGCATCATCATTTTCCGCGCATGAAATAGAATCCCATGCAAATGCCGCCAACAGCCGTTAAAAGCAAAACAATCATCGAGTTTCTAACAATCGGGTTGCTCAATGGTCGCTCTATCGAAGGCTTCACCGTGCGCGGTTGATTCTCGCTCTCGTCGTCCGATCCTTCGATGTTTCGGGGTTCCCCGGCACTCGCGCCGCTGTCCCCTCCCTCTCGAACATCCGGTCCACCGAGGTTCAGTCCGGTTAGTGGAGGCAATTCGACGTCGAGATTGACAATCGGTCGCACCAAATTCCCCCAATCGACTGAAAACACCAGATCCGTTCCGGGGTTCTGCTCCTTGACTTGGCAAGAACAGGGCCCGACCAAGAATCGCGCCGTTTCGTCAATCGTTTCATTGTTTATTCCATCCCCAATCAACGCATACAGCACTCTCCCCTGTCCAAAAACAGGAAAAACGATTGGATCTTCAAATTCCTTTAAATCGTCTTCGCTTTCGAGAAGCATCCTCGTGAAGAATTCTTCGGACACATCGTTTCGGGAAACCCGAATCGTCGAGAAATCGACTTTAAGCTCTTCCGGTGCAACGCTCACCAATCCATCCTCAATATCCTGCGGATCCAATTCGCCAATCTTCAATTCAGTTTCAAGAACGCTGAGCCGCGATTTTAGGCGTTTTTCCGCCGCATCATCTTTCTCGGCATCCCCAATTTCAAGAAGCACCCAAACGGCTGTCGTCCCTGCTAAAAGCTGCCTCGCGATTTCTCGCCGAATCGGAGAATCCACAAAACGAGCCACCGATTCCTCTTCCAGCAGCCCAGCCCAAACCGTCCCCGAAGAACGATTCGCTTTCGGATTCAAAACGACCATCCAGGGAAGCGTTTCAGAATTCTGAGCCTTCCAAAGCTCACGCATGTCCGGACTTAACTCGGTATCCAAGTCGGCAGAATGCGTTTCCGCATTCGCGAATCCGCCGGACTTTCCTACTTTGGAATCCGTACTCTCAATAAGGGCTTGATCGGCTTCCGAAATCTCTCCCTTGTGAAACACAACTATGTTGTAGGCGTCTGGGGTCCACCGTTCGAGCGCGTAGCGAAACACGGGTACAGAACAGGCGAACGCGATGTTGCTGGCGACCAGCAAACCGAGCATGAGCCTTCCCACAAACCGCCAACTCTTGAGGAAATCCGAAAGGAGGCTATGGCCAATTTTCATCGCTCAACGTCAAAATATTTCGGCACAACATGAAGATCTCCAGTACGAATAACCGGATTGCACCCGTACCTAACCCAGGAGACCCAAGTTTTGCAACCACCGATTCCGAGAACTCCCTTGCGCAACGCTGCACACAGCGCTTGATTTACGTACCCAAAACAGGCTCGCGGACGAGCGCGAAGACAGGATGGATGCGGAGCTAGTCCTGATTCAAGCGTGATATAAGTGCGAAATAATAAAAGAAAGCTCGAAATGCCCGTCGTTATTGGGTGAAATGAAGTTGCAAA
>JAQBVM010000175.1 GCA_027623095.1 Verrucomicrobiota bacterium | reverse complement strand
ACACCGTCACAGACTCAACTGACACCGTCACAGACTCAACTGACACCGTCACAGACTCAACTGACACCGATTTCGGATTCTGGAGTTTTAGGGCAAGTAGATAAGGAAATCTCCGCATCGGTAGAGAGCAGACCTTTGAACGCGGAAAGCGCCTCAAACACTTCGCTGCAATGGGCGACGTTTGAAGCGGAAGGTCCTACTCGTCGCTTTGCAACAGAAACGGGAACGCCCATTGCAATTGCGGGTGAGACCGAGAATTCAGCGTCTAGGCTGGCGAAGCTAAACCCGACTGCCAGCACAGAGCAAGCAAAGGGCTTTATTGGATCGAATCGCGAACAAAGCGATGCAGATGGGGTGGTGTTGAAATCATCTCGTGCCGCCGAAAATGAGAGTCCGGGAACCACGCGTGTCGGCGGTGTCGTCGAGAGTAACGAGAATAGTGATACACCACCGCGTCTGACTCGGGACCCAATGAGGCAGTCAGGGTTTAGTGTCAACGAGACGTCTGCGGACCCGATCGACCTAGAAAGCCAAAATGCGGATGGCAAGCGCGCGGATATGGCGATCTCCTCGAACGCCGTCGGCAAGAATGCGAGTCAGGTTCAGATAAAAGGTGACGATCAGGTTAATTCAGAGAGCCACAAAGTTTCTTCTCCCGGTCGCGAGTCTGAATCCGAAAAAGCCAATCGCAATCGCTCTCATGAGGCGGCTTCTTCCAAAACTTTTGTATCAAACGTTAGTGTGAACGCTACATCTCTAGCGACCACGAGTTTGGTTGGTCCGGCTACGAACAGCCCAACTGAGGCGGCAGAGTCTTTGAGCAATTTCATTGAGTCGAAGCAAGATCAAGTCGGTCTAGATGCTTCAACTGGGCGGGACTTTAATAGTGGAGCCAAAGCAACAAAAATCGTATCGGCTGCTGTCTCGGAGAGGAGCGAAGCCATTCAAAAAGATGGGCGTCTCGAGAGTGTGCGAATTGTTAATCAGAAATCAATTGAGAGCACCGAGGCGAAAGTCGAGAGCCCTATTTCCGAGAGTCCTAAAACTCAGCAGCCCAATATTGCCAGACGCTCGGATTCAGTATTCGACGATGGGAAGTCGGTTTCCAACCTGAAGCGACCGGAAAACCAGTCGGCGCAGTCACTGAAAACTTATCGGGAACAACCGAAACTCAGCATTGTTGAGCCGGGAAGCAAGGCTCTCGCCGCCGAGCCGATTGATTCGAAGATCTTGCTTTCTCAAACCGGCGAACGATCGGCTAACGCTGTCTCTTTGCCGTTGAACGAGGTGAATGGGAAGTCAAATGTTGCTGAGAAGGCTGTTCCCCAGAGCACTGGCCCGGCTCGCATTGACCGCGCGGAGGTCACCGGTTTCGGTGCAGGCGAGAAGACGCTTTCCGCGAGAATACAAAGCGGTCAACAACCCATTGTGCAATCCGGAGAGAGTGCTTCGTCTGGCGGATTGGACGAATTCTTGCCGCCTGAATTATTTGAAGTCGCTCGGCCAAGTAAATCAGCTTTAACCGAAACGAGGGTCGAAGTACGCTCTTCAGCTTCGCAAGGAAGCCTCGGCGGAGGCGGAGCATTGCCTGCCGAGGGCAAGGAATCCGCGCCAGGGTTCGGAGAAAAGAAAGACACTGGCAGCAAGAATAGTGATGGGTTCCAACGCGGCACGGTAGATGCTCAACTGGACGATGACATGGCGCATACGGCAACCAGCGAGTCTTACAGTCGAGCATTTGGGAAAAATATTCCCGAATCGGCTAAAAATGACATCCCTCTCGGAACAGGGAGACGCGGGCTGTCTGGTTTCGAACCCTCCGTTAATGTGAATGGGCGGATGGCAGATTCAGCCGGGCTAACGGGCGCCCAGACTGGCACGCAGGTTCAGAACGCCAGCGGAAGTCGGTTCGAGAGCGTGATCGAATCGAGTGGTGCCGCCCCGAGTCGTCTTTCCGATCAGGTTTGGTCGGCTGTGGAGAGTTTCCGGGCGCAGGGCGCGCGCGATTGGACGGTCCGCATTCGCCCAGATCACGACACCGAATTGAATTTGCGCATGAGACTTCAGGGAAACCAGCTTGTCGTTCACGCGCAATTGGAAGCCGGACGCCATGAATTGATCTCCTCCCGGTGGAATGAACTCCAATTTATTTTGGCCGATCGAGGGGTGCAGCTTCAGCCTCTCGAATCCGGAGCGGGAAACGGCCAGCCGCACAATCAAAACCAGCATGGTTCAAGCCAATTCGGTTCGAATGGTTTTGAGCGTCGAGAGTCCTTCGAACAGCAACAGGCGGATGCCGAGTTTATTTCAAGAGCTGCCTCTGTTCCATCAAACCAGGTCTTGGAAGCTGTGAAGACTTCGAACGAGAAAACCAAGGTCTCTCAAAATCGATTGGAGACTTGGGCATAACTTTATCTGTTTATGAGCATTCCAATAGCCTCGATCGCCCCGGTAAATGGCGCAAACGACCGTATTATCGCGGGAGAGGCGCCAGCCAGTCGAATTCCAGCGAAGATTCTCAAGCAGGAGGATTTCCTGAAGCTCTTGGTTGCGCAATTGCAGAACCAGGATCCGATGGCGCCGCAATCCGACACGGAGTTCATTGGAATGATGACTCAGTTTACAAGTTTGGAGCAGACGCAGAACATGCAGTCGGACATCGCGCAGATGCGTTCGCAACAAGAGATGTTGCAAGCGATGTCAATGCTTGACCGCGAGGTGATGGTCTTGACGGATGGCGGGACTCCGATTACCGGCGTGGTGAAGGGATTTGATATGGAAGGTCATACTCCGAAGCTCTTAATTGGCGATAAACGCTACGACCTGAGCAAAATTCAATCAATTCGAATGGTTAACCAAAACGTAACTCAGAATAACTAATAGTCACTATGTCTCTTCGAGCACTCAACACTGGCGTTACTGGAATCAAGCAATTCCAATCCGCACTGGATAACATCGGCAACAACTTGGCGAACATTAATACTGTTGGGTATAAGTCGAGCCGTGTCGAATTTGCGGATACACTCAATCAAACATTGAGGGCGGGAACTCCCGATTCCGGGGCTTCAGGGTCCGGCACAGCACCAGCCCAGGTTGGCAATGGCGTTACCGTGTCCGGAGTGAAGAATCTCTTCACGCAAGGCGCGGTCACACAAACAGGAGTGAGCACGGATCTTGCAATCAGCGGAGAAGGTTTCTTCATCGTGCAGAACAAGGCGACAGGTGAGAATTTCGCGACGCGCGCCGGTGATTTTCGAACCGACGCATCAGGGTTCTTGGTGAACAACGCCGGCTATCGGGTTCAAGGATTCACTACTGTGCTTGCCCCGGGTTTAGCGGACTTCCCGGATGCGGATGTCCCGGGGGACATAAAGCTCGATAGAGACGCTTATACGAATCCAGACGGATCAGCAAATAACTCCCCCATCGCAAACCTTACGATTGACGGTAATGGAAAAATCAACGTCAGCTTGCAGGACGGATCCCAGTTTGTCCGGGGTCAAATCCTTCTTCAGAATTATGCGAATCCGGGAGGGCTTCTAAAAGGTGGAAACAACCTTTTCAGTAATCTTGCAGCCGCCGGTCCCTTGACTGGCCCAGGGAAGACCAATACCAATTCAGTAGGTTCAAGACCCAATACGGGTGGTGTGGGAAGAATTGACGCCGGAGCGTTGGAATTATCGAACGTGGACATTTCACGCGAGTTCGCGAATATGATCACAACACAGCGCGCGTTTCAAGCGAATGCGAGAGTTGTAACGACGAGCGATCAGATATTGCAAGAAATCGTTCAGCTTGTAAGATAATGGCTAGATTATGGCTGATGAACCCCCGCAGCAGGCACCGGAGTCGGGAGCTGATGGCGAAGGTGCCGCGACAACGGCGGCATCCGAGGCGCCTAGTGGTGCCCGTGGCTTGCTGACCACTTACCTTCCGTTGATTATCGCGGTGGTCGTGATGCCGGCCTTGGCATGGGTGACGATCGAGCTCAAGTCTTCGAAAGGCAAGGCAGCCAGCGGGGAGAAACCGCACGATACGGAGGGGGCCGCATCTACGTCTCATGAAACGGAGGCCGATGCATCCTCTCACGGCGCGGCTGCTTCAGGTCATGAGGCGCCGTCAGGTCATGGGGCTGAGGCTGGCGCAGCCGTTGTCCCGACGCCGGATAATGGCGAGCTCTCAATTCCTGTGCCGCTAACACGCGATCCAATTAAGTTCGTGAGGAAGGATCTCAAGGTTAATCCGAACGACTATGATAAGATTGTTGCTTTGGATGTTAAGAGTGAGGCTAGGGATCTCGCGAGAGCGGATAAGATTGTCGTGAATATCGCCCTTACGGGTGGCGCAAGGTTTGCAGTGGCTCGTTTTTTGGTGTTTGGTCGTGATATGCGTTTGATAAAGGCACTCAACGAAAAGAAAGAGAAACTGCTGGATGAAGCAACTGGCGCGCTTTCAAGCAAGACGCTGGATGACATTAATAAACCTGGTTTTAGAAATTTCTTGCGTGCGGAACTCCTGACACTGTTTAATCAAGCGCTTTACCCGCACCCATATCTGATTGAAGAAGTGATTATCACGGAGTTTGTTATCCAATAGGTTCTTCTATGGCCCGCATTGGAGCACCATCCGTTCAGACACAGGCTACCGTTGCATCCGCAGCGCAGGCTGTTCAGGTGTTTACTCACCGCGGGCTGAAGACGAGTCTTCCATCGGACCGCGTTCGAAACTATGCGTTCGGACAATCGGCGGCCCTAAGTTCGAGCGAATTGCATCGATTTAAATCTCTTAACGAGTCTATCGTCCGTGGCGTCGGTGCGCGACTGTCGTTGTTTTTGCGGATTGAATTCACGTTGGAATTGCTCTCCCTGGACACGATTACGCTTCCGAAGTTCGCGGATACAGCTCCTCCGCCCCGTCACATGATCTTGTTTAAGATAGATCCTTTGCGGGGTATCGGGCTGTTTGACATCCCGCCACCGTTGGCTCTTTCAGTGGCTGACCGAATGTTGGGAGGAAAGGGTTTTTCAGTGAATCCGAACCGGGCGCTTCGGGAGGTGGAGATTGCGCTCGTGAATCAGATGGCACACATCTCAATCAAGGAGTGGTGTGGTGCTTGGCACAGCCAGGATGAGCTAAGACCGGCGCTTCTCGGTCATGAAAGCAATCCTCGCTTCCTTCAAATTAGCGATCCGGATGAGACGTTTTACATGCTGAAAATGGAGGCTGGGATCGGGGACTGTATTGAACAAATGCTGATGGCGATGCCGGTAAAGATGCTCGATCCACTCGTCCGGCAGTTGTCGCTTGAGACAGACAGCATAAAGTTGGAGAGAGCGGCGAAAGCAACGGCGACTCCAAAGTGGAACCACAATTTTGACGAAATCAAGATCCCGCTGACAGCCGAGTGGAGAGATTTGGAGATCAAAACTCGAGATCTTTTGAACTTCCAGGTTGGTGATGTCATTCCGTTGGATTCGGATCAATTAAATCGGGTCGATGTCTGTCTCGCCGGCAAGCCAAAGTACCACGGGCGGTTAGGAAGCTCGGGCCCTAAATGTGCCGTTGAGATCACGGATATACTCTCGAGCTAGCACTGTTCGACAATTATGAGCACCACACCGGAAAACATGCCCAGCTTGGATTTCTTGCTGGATGTCCCCATAAAACTGACGGTTGAATTGGGTGGGTGTCAGATATCGATGCGGGACTTGCTGCAGCTTAGTGTGGGATCGGTGGTGCAGTTGGACAAGTCGGCGAATGCCTCAGTGGATCTCTTTGTTAATCAGAAGCTTGTGGCACGAGGAGAGGTGGTAGTTGTCGAGGAGAATTTTGGAATTAAGATCACTGAGATTCTTGCTAAAACGAGCGGATCATGAAAGACAGGCCATGTTGTGGTCTCTTCGCATTGGTTCTTTTTTCAACTGCCGGGAGCCTGCATGCGGCGGTTTCCCAGACAAACAACACGATTGCTTTCGATCCCCCTTCCAATGATCTGTTTGTGGATTTCCTCCGCTTGCTTGGAGCGTTTGCGGTGGTAGTTGGAGTTTTCCTTGTCGGAGCATGGTGTTTTAGAAAATCGCGCCTCTTCTCCCTGTACCAACCGGGGGCCGCGCAATTGAAGATATTGGAGACTCGCTCCTTGGGGTATCGAAATTCGCTTTTCGTTGTAGGCTACCAAAATCGCCGATTTCTCCTCGCTGCGTCGTCAACAGGGATTAACCTGGTAAGTCCACTGCCGGACGCGATAGCCAACGAGTCCGCAGAACGGTCTTACGAGACATTCGCCGAACGATTGGACGTGGTGAAAGAACGAAAACCGTGAAGAATCCCGCAGCGAAAGCTCTGATTTTATTGTTCGTGTTGCTGCTCGCTTGTTCCGTGAGCGCCCACGCCCAAGGAGCGACCAATTCCATCAACAATAGCTTGAATTTCGGCGTCAACCTTCCGACCCAGCCGAAGGACATTGATGTCGCGATTCGGATTGTGTTCATCATGACGCTTCTGACGCTTGCGCCATCGATGATCATGTTGATGACCTGTTTTACGCGCATTGTGATTGTCTTTTCGTTCTTGCGAACAGCGCTTTCTTTACAGGGAACCCCTGCGACCCAACTGCTAATCGGGTTTTCCCTGTTCATGACGTTTTTCATTATGGCTCCAACCTACCAGCAGATCAATGCGGATGCCTTGCAGCCTTATGCTGAGAGCCAAATCACGAGTCAAGAGGCGTTCCAGCGGGCTTCCGACCATATGAAAACTTTCATGCTTCGGCAGAGTCGGACCAAGGACATGGAAGTATTTGTGGAGTTGGCGAGACTCGGTCCGACGACTCCGGATCAATTGCCGATGAAGGTCGTGATTCCAGGATTCATTCTGAGCGAATTGCGTACGGGATTTCAGATGGGATTCCTCATATTCATTCCTTTCATTCTGATCGACTTCGTGGTGGCGATCGTTCTCATGAGTCTCGGTCTTATGATGTTGCCGCCTGCTTTGATTTCTCTGCCGCTGAAACTTCTATTGTTTGTCTTGGTGGATGGGTGGACACTGCTGGTGAGGTCGCTCGCGAGCAGCTTTGATACCTGAGCATGAATCCTGATTTAACGGTTGATTTGCTCCGTGGACTTTTGAGTCATGCTGTTATGGTTGCTGCCCCCTTCTTGTTGACCGCCCTTATTGTTGGCCTAGCTGTCAGCCTTTTCCAGACCATTACCTCGATTCAGGAGCAGACCCTGACGTTTGTTCCGAAGGCGCTCGCGGTGGTTGCTCTTCTATACATGGTTCTTCCATTGCTCATTCGAACGTTGATGGACTTCACGATCGGAATGATTAGCCAGATTCCAAAAATGGTGCAGTGAGCTTCGAAGAGCCGGAATGCGGTTTCGGCCCTTGGATCTGATGATCTGGAAACCTGACCGATGGATACTTTCTTTACATGGTTCCTCGTTTTTGCCAGGGCAGGAGCGTTCCTGTTAATCTTTCCGCTCTTTTCGGGTGGAAATGTGCCTGCACGGCTGCGAATCAGTTTGGCGGGGATGCTCGCCATTCTCGTTATTCCCGGGCTGCAGAGCACTGTGGATATTTCGAATTATCAAATGTGGCAAATTATTCTTCTATTGTTTAAAGAGATTTCAACAGGCCTTTATCTGGGATTATCCACCAGGCTCGTCTTCTTTGGTGTTCAATTGGCCGGGCACTTTATTTCCACAGAAATGGGTTTGCAGACCTCTACTCTCATAACGCCTGCCGATTCAGTGCCAGTCGCGATTCCTGCGGCGGTACTAAACATGCTTGCCATAATGTTATTTCTGAGCCTGGATATTCATCATATGCTGATTTTAACCTTTCAGCGGACCTATGAGCTGCTGCCAATTGGGGGCGGCGTGTTAAGTAATCCTGTTTTTGACGATTTAACCGTTCGTATCGGGAAACTTTTCTTGCTGGGCGTTCAGATCGCCGCGCCGTTAATCGCCGTGAGCTTCCTGCTGAGTGTGGTGCTGATGATGCTTGGAAGGGCTGTACCGCAAATGAATATCTTCTTTGAAAGCTTTACCATCCGCTTGTTGTCCGGACTTATCGTCTTCGGTGTCAGCATCGGATTGGCGTCGCAGCGGATAGCGGATGAATTGAGACGGTTGCCTCAAAACTTGCTGGAGGCCGGCCGGTTGTTATCCGGACAGTAATTATTTATGGCTGAGTCTGCAGGCGAAAAGTCCGAGAAACCGACTGGGAAACGCATCAGCGAGTCTTGGTCTAAGGGCCAGTTTGCCAAGACTGCGGAGATTCAGACGGTTTTTGTCCTGACGGCAGGGTTGTGGATACTCAGCACGACTGGCGATGAAATCATTCGAGTCCTTTCGACGTCGATGAGTGAAACCTTGGGGCAGGTAGGGCAGCTTTCTATAACATCCAATTCGATTTATGGATACATCACGACGATGATGGGGTGGGTATTGCGCTGTGTTGTTCCTTTGATGATGGCGGCTGTTGTTTCGGGGGTATTGGCTGGCGGACTTCAGAGTCGTTTCCATCTTACACCAAAGCGGCTTGAGGCTAACTGGGGGCGGTTAAACCCGATCACAAATCTGCAGCAATTCTACAAGCCTATGCCTTCTCTCGTGCGAGCGGGGACCAACCTGTTGAAGTTTATTGTAATTCTTGGTTTGACATATGTCGTGATCAAGCGGCTGCTCGAGCATCCAATCTTCCATTCGGCAACTGACTTCGAGCAAGTCTTACTCTTTATGGTCGAGTCAGTTAAGTCGATTACATTCCGGGTTCTCATCGGGTTGGCGGTAATCGCCGCTGCCGATTACGGATACCAAAGTTGGAAGACTCAGAAAGACATGATGATGTCGAAAGAGGATATTAAAGAGGAAACAAAGAGCGCCGAAGGGAGTCCCCAAGCAAAGGGCGAGATGCGAAAGCGCCGAGTTTCAATTCTGCGTCAGACGATGATGCAGGAGATCCCGCAGGCGGATGTGATCGTGACGAATCCAACCCATTTAGCAGTGGCTCTCCGCTACGACCGCGCCACTATGCGGGCTCCAAAAGTAATCGCGAAAGGCGCGCGCTACAACGCGTTGAGAATTCGCGAGATAGCGGAGCAGTTTCAGATTCCGATTGTTGAAAACAAGCCGGTGGCGCAGATGTTGTTCAAGTTCGCGAAGGTTGGTCAGGAGATTCCATCGCAGGTTTATTCAGCTGTTGCTGAGATCCTGGCTTATGTCTATCGGACTAATAAGTTCAGATATCATGTTCAAGGCAAGGGGGTTGGGACGTGACGACCGCAGCTGCAAGTCTCCCAGTAAAGCGTTTCTGGAAGTATGGCGATCTAGGTTTGGTCGTTTTCATGTTCGGCACATTGCTGTTGCTCATACAGCCGGTTCCGCCTTTCGTTTTGGATCTGTTGCTGACCTTGAGTATCGCGATCTCGATGCTCATTATGCTGGTGATTCTTTATTTGAAAGAGCCCTCGGATTTTACGGGATTTCCAACGTTGCTTCTAATCATCACGCTTTTCCGGCTTGGCTTAAATGTGGCGTCCACACGCCTTATCCTGTTGGATGGATATGCCGGCTCTGTGATTGACGCGTTCGGAAATTATGTTGTCCGCGGCAACTATGTCGTTGGAGCGGTTATATTTCTGATCCTAACAGTAATTAATTTTATTGTAATTACAAAGGGTGCCGGACGTATCGCCGAGGTAGCGGCGCGCTTTACATTGGATGCTCTTCCCGGGAAGCAAATGTCAATTGATGCGGAGTTGAATGCCGGGCTCATCAAGGAGGATCAGGCTAGGTCTCGCCGAACAGCTCTCCAGCAGGAAACTGATTTTTATGGAGCAATGGACGGTGCGAGCAAGTTTGTGCGCGGAGATGCCGTTGCGGCTGTTCTGATTACGCTGATTAATATTCTTGGAGGTTTTGGGATCGGAGTGGTTCAGCGCGGGCTGTCGCTTGTGGAGTCTTTGCAGATCTATACGGTTCTTTCCATAGGTGATGGCCTTGTGTCGCAGATCCCTGCTCTCGTTGTCTCAACTGCCGCTGGTATTTTGGTTACTCGGGCCGCATCCAAGGAGAATCTAGGGCATAGTTTGACGCGCCAGTTGTTTTTCTATCCGCGAGCCTTGGCAATCCTTGCCACTTCGATGGTGATTTTCGCTCTCGTTCCGGGTTTGCCGAAGGTTCCTTTTTTGATAATGGCACTCGTATTTGGAGGAATGTATCACGTTCTGAAGAAGAGCGGCCTAGGAATCAGAATGGACAATCCCGAGTTGCTTCCAGGAGGAAAGGCGGGCGACGAGATTGAAGCGAAGACGGCAGCGGCTGCTAAGCCGGCAGCGGGGCCCGAGAAGTTGGAAACGTTACTAAATGTGGATACTCTGCAGATCGAACTTGGTTACGGGCTTGTATCTCTGGCGGATGTTCGAAAAGGTGGAGATCTGCTTGAACGGGTCACTGGCGTCCGGCGCAATTTTGTTCAGGAAATGGGCTTCATCATCCCGCCGATCCGGCTTAGAGATAATCTTCAGCTCGGTCCCAACGAGTATCGATTTCTTCTTCGTGGTCAATATATCGCCACAGGTGAGATTATGCCGGGGCATTTTCTGGCTATGAACACGGGGAATAGCAAAACAACATTGCCGGGCATTCCCACCACAGAACCTGTTTTTCAATTGCCGGCGACTTGGATAAAAGAGGTTGAACGGCGCAACGCTGAGGTCGCTGGCTTTACGATCGTGGATCCTGCATCGGTTCTCGTCACGCATTTGGGAGAGACGATTAAGCGGAGCTGCAATCAGATCTTGAGCCGTCAGGACGTACAGGTGCTGCTGGAGAACCTTAAACAGAATCATCCAGCGCTTGTGAACGAATTGGTTCCATCACTGCTCAACACAGGTCAGGTTCAACGGATTCTTCAGAACCTGCTCTCTGAGGGTGTGTCGATCCGGAATCTCGTCGGAATATTGGAACGTGTCGCAGACTACTCCGCCACAACGAAGAATCCCGATGAACTATCTGAGCAGGCCAGGCGAGCATTGGGCTCGCAGATCGTTAAACCTTATCAGAACGAACAGCGAGCCTTACAAGCAATTACGATGGATCCATGGCTTGAAGAGGAGATTTCAAAAGGTCTGAGGCAGTCGCCGAATGAAACACTTCTCTTCATGGAGCCGAAGCTCGCGCAGCATCTGACGTATCATTTGTCGAAGCTCGTTCAGCCAATGATTGCAGAGGGACGACCGCCGGTGGTTATCTGTTCTGCGGTAATTCGACTGGGGCTCCGGCGATTTTTTGCCGCTAACTTTCCTGAAACGGCATTTCTTGCCTATGAAGAACTGCCGCCTCGCGTCGAGATTCATGCGGCAGGCTCGATTCCTAGCCCGGCTTAACGATCATCCGGAAAGTGAGAATCCTTAATCAAAATACGGAGAGACACCGTGGACTGAGCGAGCGATCAGAACAGCAATTCAAAGGATTCTGAAGTCCGCCAAATCATTGAACCCGAACATTAAACTGCTGACGATCGTAGCCACCTCCGTCCCGGAAGCATTGGCAGAAGTTAACCGCAGGCTCGGCCCAACTGCCGTAATTGTTAATGTTCGGAAGATCGGTTCTCCTGGTCTTAGCCGGATTTGGAAGAAATCTCAGATAGAGGTTCAAGCAGCTCTGCCTCAAGAAGTTCCAAATCGAGAATTCAAAATAGAGCCGAAATCCGAGAAAAGGCTGCCGAAGCAAAGACCGGTTTTGGAGAAACCTGTGGGGCTGGATTCGGGCATCCGCAGGCGACCTCTGTTCGACTCCAGTCCTCCTGCGGTTCAGTCTCCCTTCGCCATTAACCCGAGAGTTCCAGTTTCGGAAGTCCAGACCTCGACGCCGCACGTGACAAACGTGAAGCCGAGTGCGGCTATAGACCTTTCTCAGATGCTCGAGAATCTCGGTTTGTTACCCCTGCATGTTAAGTGGTTGATCGACCAGTTGAGGGAAACTAAGCAGCGAAGACGGTTCGAAAGCCTTCGAGAGGAGTTTGCAGCCATTCAGGAGTTTTTGGTGGACTATTGGAATCGCCTCGCGGGAGGACGCGTATCAGCAGTAAACGTCACTCGAATACTCGTTGGGACGCCTGGTGTTGGGAAAACCACATGTATTTGCAAGTGGTTGACGCTTGAAGTTTTGTTCGAAAACAAAACCGCCCGAGTCTGGAGGTTAGATGGTTCCTGTGCGAACACTGCTGATTTTCTAAGTATTCACGGAGAGATCTTAGGAGTTCCGGTTGAACGTGTTTGGTCGGAGGAGTCAAATGAGCCGGCGACTGGAGTTCAATTTGTGGATCTTCCCGGTGTCTCGGCGCACGATTCCAGCGGAATCTTGGCAGTTAAGCAGTATTTACAGCACTTTAACCCCGCGCAAGTGTATCTGGTTTTAAACGCCGCCTATGATTTGAGCCACTTGTTGGACCATGTTAAAGCATTCTCGGTACTTCCGATAACCGGATTGATTCTAACCCACCTGGACGAGGACCGAAGGTGGGGGAAGTTCTGGAATCTCTTGTTGGGGACCCGTCTTCCGGTTGTTTACCTGTCCGCCGACCAAAACATTCCTGGCGATTTCTGTAAAGCTTCTCCGTCTTCGTTATTCGATATATCTGGCAATCAAGGATTTGTGGATTAGATTGAATTCCGTTACAATTCGAAGTGAAGGAAATTTTCGGGTCGGATCGTGATGTTTTCCATTCTCGGGAACTTCTCCATTCTATCTGAGTCAATTCCCCTTTTGGCCTCATTCTTCATGCGCGAGTGCCAATTCATGTGTTCGAGGCATTTTCTGCCTATTCAAGAGGATTAATTTTCCAGGGTATTGGCGTTGATCCGGTGATTCGGGCAGAAACCGCATATTTTACTCAAGAATCGCCGGTTTGCGAGGCAGAATTGGCCTGGTACGGCCTCTGCTAGACCCGTCCTAGGCCATATGCTCACCATTGAACAAAATCGAGTGGAAGAGAGAGTCGATCCTCTTTTTACAGAGAGCGCAATAGATTTGCGGGTTCCTTGCGGTGTGCTCGGATTCGAGCACACCAAGGACTTCAAGCTTCACGCGTTTCCAGACATCCAGCCGTTCCTATGGCTCGAGGCTCAGGGAGCCGGAGACCTCTGTTTTCTCGTTGTGCCACCACAGTACGTGGTTGAGTCGTATAGTATCGAGCTAAGCGACGAGGATGTGGCGTTTCTCGGATTGGAGGGTTACGAGGATGCCGTAGTGTTAAATATCGCGACGTTTCACCCGGATAACTCGATCACTGTGAATTTAAAGGGGCCGATTGTTTACAATCGACGCTCCTTAGTCGGTCGGCAGGTTGTGCCCAGAAATGCGGCGACGCTTTCGATCAAACATCCGATTGGGAATTAGGTTTCAGAATTTATAAGACCCCATGCTGGTACTTTCCCGAAGAATAAACGAAAGCATCGTAATCGATGGAAAGATTATTATCAATATTCTGCGCGTTGAGGGAGAAGTGGTTAAGGTGGGGGTTACGGCTCCCAAGGAGATCCACGTTTTGCGCAAGGAAGTCTATGACGAAATTCATTCGAACAACGTGCAAGCAGTCGGTTCGTCGCGTTCGGCACTGGAACGTTTGCTAAATGGCAAGAAGTCTGCTTTGCAGCCTGGCAAGCGTGAATTAGAGGTAAGTTTTTCCGCCGCCCAGGCACCCAAATAGGAAGAGATCGATAAGTTGAAGGAAATACGATTATGGTTATCAACACAAACATTGAGGCGCTGACAACCTCAAACAATCTTCAGGCCAGCAGTGTGCGGCTTGCGAAGTCTTTATCTCGGCTGAGCTCCGGCTCGAAGATCGTGACTCCCGCGGATGACGCGGCGGGTTTGGCGGTCTCCTCTCGGCTGAAAGCGCAAATCGGCCGTCTTAATGCGGCGATCACCAATGTGGTGAACGCAGTGTCGTTTACACAAACGCAAGATGGGTTCCTAAAGACGATCGGGAACGCGCTTAGCCGCATGAGTGAGCTCGCGATGCTCGCGCAGGACGGAACCAAATCCAACACGGACCGGTCTCTTTACAACGCCGAGTTTCTCCAGCTTCAGGATTTCATTTCGGTCACGAAATCCAAAGAATTCAACGAGTTGGAGTTATTCACGTCGAACACTCTCGCGGTGACGATTGACTCTGCCGGGACCACATTCGGTCTCACAGGCGTCAACCTGAACGCGACAAGTTACTCCAATGCGTACAGCAATTCGATCTCGAACATCAGTACCTCGACCGGCGCGGTTGCGGCAGTTAATGCGGTAAAGCAGGCGATCGACCGGGTTTCTCTGGATCGCTCCACACTCGGGGCACTCCAGACGCGGCTTAATTTCACCAGTGAACAGTTGATGGTCACCAAGGAGAATCTTGCCGCCGCGACATCCCGGATTTCCGATGTCGATGTGGCCGAAGAATCGACGGAGTTCGCCCGCGGGCAAATCCTCGTTCAATCTGGAACCGCAATGCTGGCGCAGGCCAATTCCCTGCCGCAGTCGGCTCTCCGCCTCTTAGGTGCCTAGTAACGGTTGATGCTTCTTTCAACCCCGTAGGTTATGGCTGTCATCAATACCAACACGGTTGCTGAACAGACGGCGAATAACCTAAAGGCTAGTACCGCATCTCTCTCGAAATCCCTTTCCCGCCTTAGTTCGGGCTTAAAGATTGTCCAGCCTTCCGACGATGCAGCCGGTTTGGCGGTGAGTTCCCGCTTGGAAGCCCAGATCCGCCGGTTGGATGCGGCCCTGAACAACGTTGTCAACGCGGTTTCCTTCACGCAAACCCAGGACGGCTTCCTGAAAACGATCGACAAAGCGCTTCGCCGCATGGGAGAGCTTGCGATGTTGTCGCAGGACACAAGTAAATCGCAGTCCGACCGCACTCTTTACAATCAGGAGTTCGTTCAACTTCAGGATTATATTCGCGCGACTGCTACGAAGGATTTTAACTCAGTTTCCCTCTTCTCCACGACCACCTTCGCGGTGACCATCGACGAGAAAGGGACCACGTTTGATTTCCCGGGAACTCCGATCCTCTCGAATACTGAGTACGAGGGAGCGATTACAACGGCGGTTGACCTGACGACCGCACTCGGTTCATCGAACGCTTTATCAAGTGTGTCCGCGGCCATCAATCAGATTGCATTGGATCGCGCGCGGTTGGGCGCGGTGCAATCGCGTCTGAACTTCACGAACGATCAGTTGACGACAACCAAAGAGAATCTGAGCGCCGCGATTAGCCGAATTTCCGATGTCGACGTGGCGGATGAAGCGACACAGTTTGCGCGGTTCCAGATCCTCGTTCAATCGGGGACAACAATGTTAGCCCAGGCAAACGCGCTGCCGCAGTCGGTGCTGGAGTTGCTGCGCGGTTAGGATTAGAGACTCGATAAGAACGTGTTTCGTTTAGTCGGGACATGGTATTTTGCTGGTTGAGACTAGGCTGGTAGTTTGTAGAACGAAGATGAAAGAACCTGGTGTTTTAAGCTTAATTCCCGGGGTGCGGCAGCTTTACCTCACTGTGTTAGATTGCAGCTTGATGTATGCAATTTAAGGACTACTTCATCGCTCCTTACGGCGCTAACTCGGGAAGTCATTGATACAAACTTTTCAATGA
>JAQBVM010000174.1 GCA_027623095.1 Verrucomicrobiota bacterium | reverse complement strand
GGCAAGACAAAACCCTTTCTCCCATTCACTTTTTTCGGGGTTTTAAAAAATTAGGCGAGGATCAGGGGATTGAGTCGCTGAAATGATTCTGTCCTCGACCGGGACTGCTCAGGAGGATTTCCCCGCTTTCGATTGGAACCGACTTTCTCAATAGAGCCCTTCGCAGCCGTGTGAAGCGCTTGTGTCGAAAATCGGCTATCGAAAACATTGTTTCGAATGAAGTTACCAAGTCTCTTGCGATAGGACCTCGAACCTCCAGCCCGATATCGCGCCATCCACGAGTGATCCCATCCCCTTCCCACTCGGATGCCATGTTAAATCCACCCACAAGCGCCAGTGATTCGTCGCAAACAAGAAGTTTTCGGTGATTTCGAAAAACGTAACGTTTGAGATTTATCGGGTTGAACCATCGAAAACTCCCGCCCGCAGCGCAGAACGGGTTCCAAAAACTGGTTTGGAGGAAAAGAGAACCCCAACCATCCAGGAGCACTTTAACTTCGACTCCCCGCCGGAGAGCCTCGATTAGCGCCGCGCGGACGCGTTCTCCCAGGGCGCACTCTGTAAATATATACGTTTCGAGAAGTACACTGGACCGGGAATCCGCTATCGCCGACACCGCCGCTTCGAAGAAAGCGTCGCCAGAATTCAGCCAGCGGAACGTTGCTTTCCGCGAATTCAATTCATTGCTTGGAGCCATCCCAATGCGTTTAAGCGGACGCGAGTTCGCTCATTTGTACTCGGTGCCGGAAATTAGGAGAGCGGACTTACGTCCGCCGCTACGAGGGCAAATGGACAGTATTCAACTCAGCCCGTCAACGGAAAGTGTCGCTGGAGTGTTTTTCGGAAAGTGTTGATCGAGATTTCCTGGGTGTCCACCTTGGAAGGCTCGGCTTCTCGATCAATCTTTCGCGGACGGGCGAGTTTCGAAAAACATGAGATGAGCACTGGAGCTTCGTCCGAATCCTGATTGTCCTTGTTGCGATAGTGCGCTCAGATTATGAATGCCCTGTGGAACCAGCGAACAAACCGCGTCTTGGGGTCCTTGGATCCGGCAAAGGTTCCAATATGGTTGCAATCGCCGACGCTTGCGCGGCAGGCGTAATTCCTATGGAGATTGGCCTCGTATTGAGCGACGTGGCTGACTCCGGAATCTTGGAGCGGGCGAAGGAACTGGGCATTTCCGCGCGGTATATCCCGCCCGGGAAGTTTCGAACCAAACTGGATGACGATGCTGAGAAATCCTATGTCTCCGCGCTCCAGGAAGCTCGGATCGATTGGGTGGTTCTCGCGGGTTTCATGCGTGTGTTAAAGGGCGATTTTCTTCTGGCTTATCGAGACCGGGTCGTCAACATTCATCCCTCGTTGCTTCCGTCGTTCTCGGGCCTGGAAGCCTGGAGCCAGGCAATTGAATATGGTGTCAAGGTAACCGGTTGCACAGTTCACTTGGTTGATCGCGGCGTGGATACAGGCCCAATTCTCGCGCAGGCGACCGTTCCGGTAATGGACAATGACACTCCCGCATCGCTGCACGGGCGGATTCAGGAAGCAGAGCGCGTCTTGTATCCGGAAACGATTGGCAAGTTGGCGACAGGTTCCCTGAAGATCCAGGGGCGCAGCGCCCGAATTGTGCCAAGGTGACGCATTTTCGTTTGGATTGGAATGAATCGAAAGAAACAGGTTTTAAGATTTGGACTGCCAAAAGGCAGTCTCCAGCAGGCAACCATCGAAAAGATGGCGAAGGCTGGGTTTAACATTCAGGTAAGCAGTCGTTCCTATATTCCGTATGTGGATGATGATGAACTGGAGATTCGTCTCATTCGCGCACAGGAAATCAGTCGTTACGTCGAGCACGGGTACCTGGATTCAGGAATTACAGGTCATGACTGGATTCGCGAGAACGACTCGGACGTACATGAGGTTGGCGAGTTCTTGTTCAGCAAAGCCACTCGCCAGCCTGCGCGTTGGGTTCTGGCGGTTCCTGAGAACTCGCGTGTGAAGTCGGTTAAAGATTTGCGCGGCAAGCGGATCGCCACGGAAGTGGTCAATCTGACGCGGCGTTATTTGAAGGCTCGCGGGGTTAAGGCGGAAGTGGAGTTTTCTTGGGGAGCAACGGAGTTCAAAGCGCATGAACTTGTCGATGCGATCGTCGAATTGACGGAGACCGGTTCGTCGTTGCGCGCTAACAAACTGCGGATTGTGGAGACTCTTCTGACTTCGACACCGCGTTTGATCGTAAACCACGCCGCTTGGAAGAATCGATGGAAGAGGCAGAAGATTGAAAACCTCGCGCTATTGCTAAAAGGGGCTCTGGAAGCCGAGGCGAAAGTGGGATTAAAAATGAACATTGCGGAGAAGAACTTGGCAAAGTTGTTGCATTCTTTGCCAGCATTGCGTAATCCAACCGTTTCAAACCTCAGTCTGAAGGGCTGGGTGGCGGTGGAAACGATTATCGATGAGCACGTCGTTCGCGAGTTGATTCCGCAGCTTAAAGCTGCGGGTGCCGAGGGAATTATCGAGTATCCCCTGAACAAAGTAGTGTATTAGATCGGATTAACTGTATGGGTTCACTGAAGAAAAGACGCAAAACGAAAATCAATAAGCATAAGCGGCGGAAACATTTGCGGGCGAATCGGCACAAGAAACGCACCTGGCAGAAGTAATGCCGCGCGTCGCTGCCAGGTAAGTCCTGTTTGTCGGCTTCCGTTCCTTTCGGGAGCGGGTGATCATTGCCATCTTATGGGGGAGCGCATCAGCAACTGCATTCCGCTTATTGCCGCTGGGTTTTTGCTTGCGAGCGGATGCCGCTCGATCTCGCCTGGATCAGGAGATTCTAGAGGGCGCGTCGATAATGGTTTTTCCGAATCGGATATTCCGGTTGAGGCGATCGCTCATTTCGCAACGGCGTTGAGTTACGATATGGACGGGCGGTCTGACGAGGCATCGGAGGAATACGCTCGGGCTGCTCTCAAAGATCCAAGCTATGAACCAGTGGTGATTGAGTCGGCACGCCGCTCCATCCGTGCTGGCGAGCCTGACAAAGCGATTTCGGTTCTCGAGCAATCTGCGACGCGCAAGGAGGCTTCGGGGACAATTTATTCATGGCTTGGGTTGGCGTACGGCCAATCCGGAAAAGTCGAAAAATCGATCCAAGCGAACAAGAAGGCGATTCAGAAGCTCCCTCGATCCCTTGCTGCTTATCAGAATTTATCCCAGATCTACCTTCAAAACGGCCGTACAAATGACGTGTTGGCTGTGCTGGATCAAGCGGCGAAACAGACTTTGGTCAGCCCTGATTTCCTGATCGATCTCGCCGATTTGAATGATCGTTTCGGCCAAACGAGATCTCTGGGTCCGGAATTGGTAAAACGCCGCGTGATTGAATTGTTGGACCGCTCGTCTGCTTTAAACTCTGAAAACCCTATAATCTTGCAGCGGCTGGGAGACGGGTACGCGAATGCCGGTGAAATCGAGAAGTCCGAGCGGGCGTACCTTGGTTTGCTGGAGCGATACCCTGGCTCTCCGATTGTTCGGAGCAAACTTGCCGATCTGTATCTTCGGAGCGCGAATCGAGAGAAGGCAGTCTATCAACTGAAAGAGCTTGCCAAGGCGAACCCAACCAATGGGCGCACATATGCGATCCTCGGAATGCTGGAGCTGGACGGGAATGATATCACCAACGCTGTCTCGAATCTGGAACGAGCTCTAGTGCTGAGCCCGGAATTCGAGAACGTTTATTACGATTTGGCCCGTGCCAATCTCGGTTTGCGAAAGTCCGAAGAAGCTCTGAAAGTTCTCGAGAAAGCGCGTTCTCGATTCAAGGATAACTTTGTTTTGGAGTTCTATACCGGGATGGCATACGCCTCGATGGAAAAATATGCGGATGCAGTCCGGCATTTCCTCTCTGCGGAGATACTATCCAAGAACCAGGAACAAGGTTCGCTGCATCTAAATCGGCAGTTTTATTTTCAAATTGGTTCTGCCTATGAGCGAAACGGGGATCCTGAGCAAGCAGCGCAGTATTTTGAGAAGTGCTTGGAGCTTTCGCCCGACTTTGCTCCGGCTCTTAATTACCTCGGGTACATGTGGGCGGACCTCGGAATTCAGCTTGAACGCGCGCGGGAATTGATCGAAAAGGCGGTTCAATTCGAACCCGAAAACCCCGCGTACTTGGACAGTCTTGCGTGGGTGTTTTTTAAGCTCAAACAGCCGAAGGAAGCGCTCCCTCACATGGTTAAAGCCATCGAGAAATTGGAAGAACCCGAACCTGAGTTTTATGATCATTTGGGAGACATTTATGACTCCCTTGGAGATCGAAAGAGCGCCATTGAAGCCTGGCAAAAGTCTTTGGTCATTTCAGATGATCCGAAGGTGCGTCAGAAACTAGAATCTGGGCGGGTCGATTCCCCTGCTAGCCGGTGACGATGGCGAATAAGTTCAAAAAGCACTACACCCAGGACGAAGCGCGAGTGCTGCTTCCTGCGATTCAGCAATGGTTGAAGGAACTAATGGACCTGCGCGTGCGGCTCAAGGATTTGGATTGCAAGCTGAAAGAGGGACTTCAACATGGATCGGATCAGGGTGGGGAAACGGTTAACGCTTGGCTTCGCGGCATCGTTTCATTTCGGGCGGTTCTACACGAGTTCGAAAAGCGGGAGATACAGGTCAAGGACCTTGAACGAGGTCTCATCGATTTTCCCGCCTTTTTGGGAGGCGAAGAGGTGTTTCTCTGCTGGGAAAAGGATGAGGACGATGTTGAATTCTGGCACGGGCTGGACACCGGTTTCGCGGGACGAGAGCGGCTCACTTAGCGTGGGCTCTTGCTTCGACTTCTCGCTGCTGATCCGGGGTTCTTGGCGGTCTTCGCGGTTGGGTCGAGGGAATGTGTCTGGAAAGTGGACAGATCTGACTAAAGTTCCTCCGGAAACCGCCGATTATTATCTGTGATAACTGGTGGCAGTTTCCGAGGGTAGGACGATATCAGTGCGCCCGAGGCACCGTTATCAGGCGGCAAGGACGCCGCTTGCAAACACAGGCAAATGGATTTGTCTTATGATCATTCAACAGAAAACTTGGGAGTTGGGGGGGCTAAACGGAGCGGATCCGAGCTCGCATTCGTTCCATTCCCAGAATTGGCATCGACCTGGAGGAAGAAAGAAATCGCCGCGCGAAGACGAACGAGTCCAGGACAAGGTGGTGACGATTGGATCACACCCTCCTTGTCGGAACGAATATTTGTCGGTTAATTTGAATTTGGGCAGCGCGATTTCTTTCAGCCAGACCCAGGATGCCTTTTTGAAAAAGGTGCAGGAATCCCTGGTGCGGATGAATGAACTTTCCGATCTCGCCCAGAACAATACCGAATCCGGAAACGATCTGCGGAACTACGGTGTCGAATTCTCGGAACTCCAATCCCGAATTCGAGATCTGGAAGAGAAGATGAGCGCCGCGGTAAATATCTTCGAGGTCGCTGCGATGGAACTGACGACGGAAGTTGGGGAGGTCGTTGAGACCGAGGAGATGGCGACCTTCGGAAGAATCCCCATTCATGATTTTCTTGAAAACTCCGCCGACCCGAGCAAAACCGTGATCATCGACAGGAAGACAGCTTCGGATGCGTCCGGCACAATCAAGGACGCGCTGGCTGCGATTACGACGCTCCGCAAACAGGTCGGGAATCATATTCTCGAGCTGTGCCAGACGGGCGAGCAGCTTGCGGTTGAGATGCAACTTGGAATGGAATCGTTCTTCGGGATCAAGGATCGCAATGGCGCCGAGGAGAACACAAAAACGATCCGCTCGAATATCCTGGCGAAATCCGGTGTGGCCATGATGGCTCAGGCAAATGCGGTTCCTGACTCGACGCTAAGGTTGCTCGGTTAGACGGGATCTTTAGTTACGTCCGAAGCGCGGAATGACAATCGACGAAATTGCCACTGCGCTGACGATTCTGGGCTGTCCGAAGGAAAAGTCGATCGAAATGGCGTCGCAGCTTGACAAGAGGGCGAGGCAAATCTCTGTCGAAACCGGACGGAGCTATGACGCCGCGCTCTTGCATTTGCTCGACCTGATGAAACACGGATGGGCGGCCCAGCAGAAAGGCATCCGGTAACCGTTTCGATGATTCAGCCATGGCCAACCGTAAGATCCACTCCGAAGGGGGACTTTCGGATCTTCACGATTCGTTCGGATATCAAACAATCCCCGAGAACCGGAGAGGAACATGATTTTGTCGTGATCGAATGCGGCAACTGGGTGAATGTGATCGCGATCACCCCGGACGATAAACTGGTGATGGTCGAACAGTTTCGACATGGATCCAACACGGTCGAACTGGAGATCCCCGGAGGTGTAATGGACCGTGAGGACGATTCGCCGGAACATGCGGCGCTCCGGGAGCTTCGAGAGGAAACCGGTTACCAGGGAGACTCAATCACAATGATCGGCGAAGTATTCTCGAATCCGGCAATCATGAACAACACGTGTTTCACGGTGCTTGTGCGGAACTGCTCGCTGAACCACAAAACCGATTTTGATCATACGGAAGACCTCATCACTCGGCTCGTTCCAATTTCCGAAGTTCCAGACCTTGTTGCGGCCGGCAGAATTCGGCACTCTCTTGTCGTCGCAGCACTTTTCCATTTCGAGCTTTGGCGCCGGAAACTTGAAAATCGGAATCGAACAAATGGCCAATTCGAATAACGTGCCGGGAAACTCGGCACCCCAAAAAAGACGGAGAATCAACCTCGAATTGTAACGAAGTGGTACCCCCGCCCAGAATTGAACTGGGATCAACGGTTTAGGAAACCGCTGCTCTATCCATTTGAGCTACGGGAGCAACAGGCTTATTATCAACAGTTTGCGATCTTGACGCAACGAATTGAATTCAGCGAATGTAACCCAATAATGTGACCCGCCCCATTAACGGCGAAGTCTGTAACGGCCCACGCCATTGTTTGTTTATTATGCGCTGACCAAGAGAGGCCGCAAGCAGTTTCGAAAATTACCGGATTTGCCTCAGACGTGGTCGCTCTGCGCTGAATTATGCCTTTGGCTCAATCCGCTGGACATCCTTGAACTTGTCAAAGTCGCGGTCGAACGATGCGATTGGATGATTCTCCGCGACCGCCGTGGCGGCAATATAAGCGTCCACAAAATGCGCCTTCCGATCGCGACATCGCTTGAGCGCGTCCAGCACCTGTTCCTGTTCCAGCGTTTCGATGCCACGGCACTGGAGAAAGACAATGAGTTTTTCTGCCACGGTCTTCCGTTCCATTTCATAAAAAGATTCGAGTGTGAAATACACCTCGGCAACAACCAACGGAATGACCAAAAGCGTGATTTCCCCTGCGTCGGCGCGCTCGACGAGACGCCGCGCTTTCTCCGCCATTGAGGGAGGTTCTCCGGAAAAGAAGCGCACCAGGACATTTGTGTCCACCAATTGTTTGGAGTTCATCAGCTACGCTGTGCCTTCGCTGGCGGCATGTGCCGCCACAGCGCGCAGTGTGCGAGCTCGTTCTGATTTACGACCGGGAAACGATTTTATTGGCCGCAAGCTGCCAAATAATCCGAGAGCGCTTTGCATGGGACGCACGACGGCCGTTCCATCGTCGCGGACGGTCCATTCGAGCCGCTGGTGGGGTCGCACTTTCAAAGCCTCCCTGATCTTCAACGGGACGGTTGTTTGACCTTTCTTAGTTAGGGTGGACGTGTCCATGCCGAGAACCTTACCACAGAACAGCGCCTTACCGCAACAGAAACGCTTACCTTGAAATCCTCACCCTTGACGATCGGGCCGCTTCACTCCGCCTCCCGAAAAGCTGACAGGATTGTTTTCAAGGGCATGAATAGCTGGAGATTGTTCGACGGCAATGGAACAAAACCGAAGTGCTCATAATACCCCTTTGCCAGGCGGTCTTTGGCATCCACGAAAAGTCCGATACCGCCAGCTGTTTCGTGGATCTCCAGGACTTTTTCCATCGCCGCGACCAATAACGCTTTCCCGATTCCCTGACGCTGCATTTCTCTGGCGACCGCCAACCGGCCGAGCTTGATTCCGGAAACGTTTCGAGGAAGCTTCTTCGCCTCCGATTCGGGAAGCGTCTCGGATTTGATTTGGCAGATGTTTAACGAAAAGAAACCGAGGACAGGCTTTGGGTCCAGAGCATCGCCCTCGACCAGAACAAAGGTTTGTGAAATCCCTCGCTCCGCATGCTGCCGCGCTGTGTGCTTCAGGAACGAATTCAACGGTTCGCTCCCACAATCGAAACTTTCCCGATCGTGAGATTTCGAAAGGGTCTCGATGCTACGCACGAAGAGAACCTTTGAAAGCGGCAACCGCCTTTCTTAGTTGTTTGTTCGGTTTCGGCGGATGTTCTAACAGGGAAAAGACTTTCCGCGCGTCTTGCTGTGAAAGGTGAATGAGTGATTCTCTCTCGATCAGGCGCTGAGCTTCTTGATAGGCGGCCTGGACCATAAATTGATTTACGGTTGAACCTACGAGTTCCGCCGCCTGCTCAAGCGTAACGCGGACATCATCCGAAACGCGGGCTGTTATTCTCTTGCGGGATTCTTCCAGAACGTTAGGCATAGACGAAAGGTGCCACTTTGGCACCGAACCCGCAAAGGAATTCTTGGTCGTTGAACGATCTATGAGGTGCCTTCCGTGGCCACGTGTGCCCCAGCCGACCTCAGTGTGCGGACTGTTTCTGATTCCACGGGCTGAAAAATAAAAGTGCTGAGGGAGGTGCTCCTCGGGGGTTTTTAAATCACATTTTTTGGGGCATTGGAAAAACGAGTGTAACCCGAAAAGTGTAACCCCACGAAAGAAGGTGGGACCTCTCGAGGCAACGTTGGACCACGATCGGGCTCTTTGAAAGACATTGATTCAGAAGGGTTTGTCCATGTGAAGGATGATCAGTCCAAATGAGGGAAAATCGGGGAAAACGCGCCTTTTCGCTTTAGGAAACCGCTGCTCTATCCATTTGAGCTACGGGAGCAACCGATCAACTGCGGTCTACTATGCGCTGGCTAAGCGGGGCGGCAAGCAGTTTCGGGAATTCGCTATGATCATTTTCAAAAGTTCTCACTCCTCGCCAGTTCCCAAATTCGAACAGCGTCTGACTATGTCTTTGGCTCGATCCGCTGGACATCCTTGAACTTGTCGAAGTCGCGGTCGAACGAAGCGATCGGATGATTCTCCACCATTGCGGGAGGTTCTCCGGAAAAGAAGCGCACCCGGACATTCGTGTCCACAAGCTGTTTTGCGTTCATCGGCTACGCCGTGCCTTCGTTGGCGGCATGTGCAGCCACGGCGCGCAGTGTGCGGGCTCGTTCGGATTCACGACCGGGAAACGGTTTTTTTGGCCGCAAACTGCCAAACAGTCCGAGGGCGCTTTGCATGGGGCGCACGACGGCCGTTCCATCGTCGCGGACGGTCCATTCGAGCCGCTGGCGGGGGCGCACTTTCAAAGCCTCCCTGATCTTCAACGGGACGGTTGTTTGACCTTTCTTAGGTAGGGTGGACGTGTCCATGTCGAGAACCTTATTCAACCTTCACCTAGGACGAGGAGCGCAGCTTTCCAAAAACTTCTTCATGCGTCATCGGTTGCACCTTTCCTTCTTCGAGATCATTATCGCGTTGCGCGGCAATTTTGTCCGCCTCGATTTCCGCAAATAGATCGTCAATCCCCAAATACTTCCCGACTTTGTTCAATTCTTCGGCGGGCAGATTTTGCAGCTCTTAAATGATTGATTCAGCAGTCATGTGACGGGGTTTTCCAGAAGTTGACTTTCGCACACCCTTGGGTGAGTTGCACGATCAAATTGGCATTCAACCCTGGGAATAGAACAGCGTTGCGAAGTGGGCGCCAGAGCTTTATGAGTCCATTTGCCGAAACGCTGACAGGATCGTTCTCAAGGGAATGAATAACTGGAGCTCGTTCGACGGCAATGGAACAAAACCGAAGTGCATATAATACCCCTTTGCCTGGCTACGCACGAAGAGAACCTTTGAATCCGGCAACCGCCTTTCTTAGCTGTTTGTTCGGTTTCGGCGGATGTTCCAATAGGGAAAAGATTTTCAGCGCGTCTTGCTGTGAAAGGTGAATGAGTGATTCTCTCTCGATCAGGCGCTGAGCTTCTTGATAGGCGGCCTGGACCATAAATTATTAACGCGTCTGGAGAAATCAAAGCGCCCGGTCAAGCTGGCGCGAAAGGGAGGATTTCTGCTAGCCTCGAATGGAATACGGATCACGATGGCGCAAACCCGGGCGTTAATCGACGAGTTTCCATGACCTACCTGCTCGATGTGTCCATGTTGATCGCGTGGCTCTGGAGCGATCACGAGTTTCATCGCCGAGTTCGACTGGGGAATCGAAGGCAGGGAGGTTTGGTAATGGCCCTCAATTTTCCAGGATCACCGGTAAAACGGCTGCCAGTCAAGCCAGCGAGGGCCGTAATGAGGAACTGGCCTGCCGGTTTCCAGTGCGCCGAGATCGGGAGCTGAGCCCGCGAAGTCTTCGTTGACCGTAGGGATTACAACGCCCGCGTCCACGGCTTTGCCATTCGGTTTCAGCGCGAAGTTCAGATCCATCGCGTGGTAAACATCGTAACGGCCGGCGGGATCGGGAGGGGAAAGCTTCTCGAAGATATCGAAGTCAACTTCGATCGAGTGAGTTTCCTGTCCCGTTCCGTTTTGGAACTCTTTCAACGTTGAGAAAACGTTCCAGTCTTCGCGCCCTGCTTCGTACACGTTCGGGCCTGACTTGGGTTTGAAGTAGCGGTACTGGTCGCGAACTCCTCGGTTCGGACGGTAACCGTTGTAGTCCGTCGTGTTGCCAGATGTCGAATTGGCCAGCCTAAGGATGCCGCGGCCTGGAGTATCGCGGCCCAGAAATAGATTGTTGCGAAAATGCATGTTGGCGGAAGGGTCGCCAAGGAGATGCTCGCCGATAATTGTGTTGTGCCACACAAAGAGGCCGGCAGGTTTGGCGGAAAACTTGAACGCAACCCCTGATGGAACGTGATAAAGGAGGTTGCGGAAAAAGTACACCGGTCCACCGAATGCCGGTTGCGCGCTGTAGCCACCTTGGGCGGCGTTAACGCCGCGGTTGTTGAAGACGCGGACATTGTGAACGGCGCCATCGGTCTCCACGAAGTCGTCATTGAGCATGTGCAGGTCGTTGCCGTAAATGTCGATCGAGGAAGCGCGACGGTCAGGGTCGCTTTCGGGTGTGCCGTAAGTCGAGATGCCAATGGCATCATGGAAATAAGCGATGGAATTGCGGGCGATCACGTGGCCTGGGCCATAGACTTTCACCGCGTAGTAGCTGGTCATCAAGTGGGAACCGTAAGCGGGTATAGGCCATGAATTGCCTCCAGGCTCGCGCTGAACTCCGCCCCATCCAACCAGCCGGAAGCGGTCATCACGGCCCAGAAAGAGATTGTCGGCGATATAAAAATCGCTCGATCCCGCATACTCTGTCCAGACGCCAAAACCGACGTTCTCGAAGCGGCAATTCTTGACGGCGAGACCCACGGCGCCCAGAACTTCTTTCTGGCCGGCGAAGATGGCGACGTCAGTGTTTCTGAAAGTGAGGTTCTCGAAAATATGATAGCGGGAAGCCATCACGTCGAACAGCCGATGGTTGCCGTCGCCATCAATGACCACTTCGCCATCACCAGCGGCTTTAATTGTAATCGGCATTTCGGGAGTTCCTTTGAGCGTGAGGGACATGGAACCATCGAAAGGTGTCATCATCGGATCCACGTAATTGAGGCGTTCCGACTTATAGAGGCCAGCATGAAGGAGGAGAATGTCACCGGGTTGTGCGCGGCGTTCCCAGACGACCGACCAATCACCGAGGCCGGCGCCGTAATAGGCTGAAAGAATGCCTGTGAAGCCCGGGTCCTGACGCGGGCCGAAATAATCGGGCGGATAGACGTGCAAGACGCGGCCTCGTTCGTAAGGCTGCGGTTCGGAGCGGGTTTTGACCGTGACAGTCTGAGTGGCCTGGCCCGTGACGCCGTCGGGGTCGCTCATCGCGAAACGGCATTCGTATTCGGTCCCAGCATCGAGATTGAGGATCGAGCCGGCGAACCCTTGGGGGACCGTGTAGTCCAGGTTCTCGCGGCGGCGGTAAACGTTTTCGCCACCAACGCGCACGAGAGAGAGAGCATCGCGCCATTTCGGTTCACCCAGCTTGCGAAACTGAACGGCCACGGTTGCGTTGCGATTGGCGTCTCCTCCGATGGCCCATTCAAAACCAAGGTTCAAGAGCGTGGGATGTTCGACGTGAAAGCGGCCGGCTTCCGTTGCGTTCTGGGCCAGTAGCGGAAAGGCAAGCAGCGAAAGCACGATGATCAGAGGCACGATTGAGAGTTTTCTTGGAGATCGCTTCGGTGGGAGAATACTCTTGTGGCACGGAGTGTTCATAGTTTGACAAACATCTCAGAAGCTTCCGAGGCTGTCCAGCGGACTCGCTTCCTTCGCTTCATGGGTTGAAATACTCCTCGTTTGCGCTTCCTCGTCGCGGGTCATTTGCCTACGATGTTGTGTTCCCTCGAGAGAACGGGATTACCTATGATGAGAACGCGACGAAGATTTTAGGAATTAGCAGCGATTCTCGTGTCGCTTCTTCTTAAGATGGGGCTATACAACTCGCATGAATGTCTCGCACGGAAATGTAAGATTTCTCATCCTGCCGATCCTCGTTGTCTTCGTGTGCTTGCACACAAGACAACTTAGCGCCCATGATGATCCGAACGTCATCGCTCCTTCCTTTCGAGCATTGAAAGTGGACGCGCCGCTCACCGTGGACGGCATTCTCGATGAACCGTTTTGGCAGCAGGCCGATGTGGCGAGCGACTTCATCGATCGCCGGACGCAAGAACCCGCCTCGCAGCAAACCAAAGTCCGGATCGCCTACACCCAGACCGATCTCTATATCGCCGTCGAAGCCTTTGACGATAAGATTGAGGAACTACACGCAACTGAGCAGCGCGAGGATCGATTCTTTTCGGGTGACGATTTTGTCCAGCTTCACATCGATCCCACCCATAATCATCGTACCAAATATGGCTTTTTCTCGAATCCGCTGGGAACGCGGTTGGATGGGATCGAAGGTTTCTCCGGCAGTTCGTGGAACACCGGTTGGTCCGCGGAATGGGATCTGGCGGCGAAGATACTCGAAGATCGCTGGGTTTTCGAAATGCGGATTCCGTTTGGCGTGATGAACTACCGCCGCGAGGATGGCCAAACCTGGGGAATTAATTTTACTCGGAGGATTCCGAGGCTGGACAGCTATACTTTTTGGAGCTTTAGTCCTACCGACTCTTTTCGTCCTCACAACTTCGGACATCTGACAAATCTTGACCTTGCGGATACGAAATTCGATCGCAGTCTGGAGATTTCGCCTTACGTAAGCGGACGAGTCGATTTTGGCGGGCGCCGCGATTCCACCTATGAAGCAGGCATCGACACAAGTTTTCGCCTCAGCCCGTCAATTATCACGGCACTGACGCTGAACCCGGATTTCGGGCAAGTCGAAGCCGATGATGACACGATTGAACTTCGGGACACAGAACGTTTCCTGTCTGAGAGGCGGCCTTTTTTCCGGGAGGGCGAGGAAATACTCCGAATGCCTCACCGGCTGTACTACAGCCGCCGCTTTACCGACATACTTACCGGAGCCAAGGTCACCGGAGAACACAAGGATCTCAACTTCGCATTCCTCAACATTCACGGGGACACGATCCATGGAACGACCCGGAACGGCAATTCGAGTGTCCTTCGCGCCGTGCAGAATATTGGAGCAAAATCCTCGATGGGGTATTACCTCAACGCCTCCGAATTTGACGATGGCCATTCTCGGGTTGCGAGCGCAGACGGTTACTTCTTTCTCACAGACGAAGTGCGATTTGCGTATCAAGGTTCGGTCGGGGACGATCGAATGCGGAATGAATCCAAAGATCTCGTCAAGGATCGGACGGATTTCCTCGGTTACGGTTCGTTAAGCTACGAAAAATACCCGTGGTATTTTACCGCGAGTTACGATGCGATCACCGAAGGATTCGATCCGGCGCTTGGTTTGATATTCAGGCGCAATGTTTTCGGCCCGTCGTTCGAAGCCGCTTATCGGCATGATTCCGAAAAACGCTGGTACAAGAGACTTGATGTTGTTTTCGACAACCGGCTCTACCAGAACGAAGAAAACCAGACCGTCTTGCGGGATTATCTGATCGGCTCGCGGGTCGTTTTCCAGAACGACTTCGGGATCTCCCTGAGTCACAGCGATGATTATCACAAACCCTATCATAATCACAGGACTTCAAGCCGATTCTCCTTTAAAACCTCGGATCTCTGGCGTTCGGCGGACATTGGTTGGGCAGGGGGTAAGTTTCAAGAGGCTGACTACAATGAGTTGATTCTCGGAAAACCTTGGAAACCATTCGAGCGCCTTCCGATCCGCTACGAATTAAATCTCCGTTTCGAGGATCTCCCGACCGGGGAACAGAACACAGCTTGGTTGAACCGCATCGTTTTCGACTACTTCATTACCGACACCATGTGGGTGAAATCGTCGTTGCAGCATCGCAATGACAGCGTGCATAACATTAGCGCCATCTACGGTTGGAAAATCAAACCGAAGATTCAATGGTATTTCGTGTTTAACAGTGTTGCCGAAAGAAAAGAAACGCTTAACAGTGTCTTCACGAAGTTGGTTTATACATTCAATTGACGTTCAATCGATGTCAGGTTTAAGAAAAACAGAAAATAAAGAACTGGAGAAAGCAATGGGCGATTACGTTTATACAAGATCTTATCGGGGAAAAGTCAAAGCGGTCATTTTGGATTGGAGCGGAACCACGGCGGATGCCTACGTAATCGCTCCTGCGGTCGTATTTGTCGAATGCTTCAGAATACAGGAGGTCGTTATCAGCATGGCAGAAGCTCGTGGACCGATGGGGTTGAGAAAAGACCTGCACATCAAGGAATTGACCAAAGTGCCTGAAATTCGTGAACGCTGGAAGTCCGTTCACGGCAAATACCCTGATCAAAGTGACGTGGATCGGATGTTCAAAGATTTTGTTCCGTTGCAGCTCGATTGTTTGCGAAAATACACTGCTCTTCTTCCCGGAATAGCGGAAGCAGTACGCACGCTGCAGAAGGAGTACGGGATCAAGATCGGAAGCACGACCGGATTCCTACGTTCCATGGTGGATATCTTGGAGGAAGATGCCGCGAAGCAAGGCTATGTCCCGGACGCATCGGTGGCGGGGGACGAGGTGGAAAACGGCGCGCGCCCGAAACCCTTCATGGTGTATAAGAATCTGGACAAATTGAATGTCCACCCGATCCAATCTGTAATCAAGGTAGATGATACGGTTTCCGGAGTCGGCGAGGCGTTGGAAGCCGGATGTTGGGGAGTGGGCGTGGCCCGATACAGCAATTACATGGACATCGATTCCATCGAGCAGGCTGAAAAGATGCCTGAGGAGGAGATCCGGATGCGTTTGGAGAAAACAAGAGAGATTTTAGTCAAAAGCGGCGCCCACTATGTAATCGACAGTATTGTTGACCTCCCTCGAGTAGTGGATGAAATCAACGCCAGACTCGCTCGTGGAGAGCGCCCATGACGGGAATAGTGGTTACTCCGAAAATGGGAG
>JAQBVM010000173.1 GCA_027623095.1 Verrucomicrobiota bacterium | reverse complement strand
GGGGAGGGGGGTGGGTTCGATCAGGAAAAGAAAACCCACGCCTACCGCGCCACCGCCATCCTCAACCGCGTTTCCAAACTTCGCGTTCTCGATCCCGCTTGCGGAAGCGGTTCGTTCCTTCTGGGCGCTTACGAATACCTGCTCAATTGGCATCTCGATTTCTACGCGAAGAACGACCCGGCCAAGTGGGCCAAAGGCAGCAGGCCGGTGCTCGTGCAAACTTCAGCCGGCTGGCGGCTCACCATCGCGGAGCGCAAACGCATCCTGCTCGACAACATTTACGGCGTGGACATCGACGCGCAGGCGGTGGAGACCACCAAACTCTCTCTCCTGCTCAAAGTGCTGGAGGGCGAAACCCAGCAAAGCCTCCAACCCGTCCTTCGCATGTTTCAGGAACGCGCGCTGCCCGACCTTGCCGACAACATCAAGTGCGGCAACTCGCTCATCGGCCCCGATTTTTACCAGCAGCAACAAATGACCCTGCTCGACGAGGAAGAACGTTACCGCATCAACGTCTTCGACTGGCACGCGGAGTTTCCGCGCATCTTCCGGCGAAAAACGTCCGCCGGCGAGTTGCGTGAATCCGCCGCCGCTTCGCCACTGGACTATGGCATGCCCGGAGTGCCGCTGCATGGCAGTTACAGCTCCAAGAAGAAGAAAGGCGAAAAGGCCGTTCCGCCATTGGCGGTGATGAAATCGGAATGGGAAGGCGGGTTTGATGCGGTGATTGGCAATCCGCCTTACGTGCGCATTCAAGGGTTTTCCGCCTTACAAATCGCCTATTTTTCCAGCCAATACGGTTCTGCCACCGGCAACTTCGATCTTTACATCCCTTTCCTTGAACGCGGCGTTCTACTGCTCCGAACCGGCGGGAAGCTCGGCATGATCACTCCGAATAAATTTTTCCGAACCGACTACGGTGAAGGACTCCGGCGCGTGCTTTCGTCTGAGCGTGCGGTATGTCGGATTGTGAACTTTGGGGCAAGCCAGGTGTTCGAGGCGACAACCTACACTTGCTTGCTCTTCTTGCAGCGCGGTGGTGTTCGGCGCTTTGAGATTGCAGATGTCACTGCCAGCAAGAAGGCTCTTGGAGCAGCGCAATTCCGGTCAACGGCGTCAGACTGTTTGAGCGAGAAGCCGTGGACGTTCGCGGATGAAACGACGGCAAAGTTACTTACCAAACTTGCCAGAAATGCCGTCCGGTTATTGGATCTCCCGGCGGACATGAGCCGTGGCAGCAGCACGGGAGACGATGAAGTGTTTGTCATTGAGAAGGGTTCTGTATCCATCGAACCCAAAGCATTGCGAATTCCCCTGTTTGCCAGCGACTTTGGCCGTTACCACTTTGAGCCGTCCGACAAGTGGCGAGTCATATTCCCGTATCAGGCGGGCGCAGACGGATTTCGTCTGCTCCCTGAGCGAGAGCTGCGGGAGAATTTGTCCCGGACCTACAACTACCTTTCAGAACACCAAGCCGCCCTCAAACGACGCAAGCAGTTCAAGGAGTGGTTTGGTTTCAGTGCTCCTCGCAATCTCGAACTTCACGACCGAGCGCAAATTGCGGTGCCACTGCTCGCTGACCGAGGATTGTTTGCGCTGATGCCGCCGGAGTTCCGTGGACACTTGTGCCCAATGGCCAGTGGTGGTTTCACCATCGGGCTCGGACAATCGGCTAAAGTCCGTCCCGAATATGTCCTTGGATTGCTCAACTCGAAGTTGCTGTTCTGGCGACTTCAAAAAACCAGCAACGTATTTCGTGGCGGATGGATCACCTGCACGAAGCAGTATTTCGGCGAGCTTCCCATCTGCACGATTGATTTCTCTGCCGCCGCCGAAAAGTCGAATCACGACCAGATCGTAAAACTCGTCGAGCAAATGCTGGAGTTGCACAAGGGATTATCTTCCGCGCGCACGCCGCAGGAAAAAATCTCGCTCGAACGCCAGATCGCCGCCACGGATACGCAAATTGACCGGCTGGTCTATGACCTCTACGGCCTGACCGAGGAGGAAATCAAAATCGTGGAAGGCAGCTAAAGTTAACTTGAGAGTAAAACGATGTTTCAAGGCATGCGCACGATTCTAACTGAACTCGACGAGATTGGTACGGAAGACGACGGGATCGATCTGGTCGCTGTCTGCAGTGGGTATACCTTTTGTCCCGAATGCGGTCATGTGGACGATGGCCATGAAAACCGACGGAACTTTCCTTGTCAGACTTGCGGTAAGAAGTGTGATACCAGACAGCATCTGTTTGCAGGGGATGAAAGGGCGATACTCGAAATGATTTTTGAATGTTACCGAAGCAAAAAGTCTCAGGCCGTGTGCGTCTTGTTATTCTGCTCGCTGATGGAGCTACATTTGCGGATGCTGTTGATTGGCCGGTGCCGTCGGCTGAAAATGGAATGGCCATTCATTGATTCAACGCTCAAACAAATGCGGGGATTTGACCAACGGCTCAACCTCTTCGAGAGCCTCACTGAAGCCAAATGGAACCAATCCGCGGCGCCGAAGGAGATCGCAAGAGTTTTTTCTTCTTACAAATCACTTGCGGAGAAAAGACATAAGTTGGCTCACGGTCTAATCGGTGTGGCATTCGCGGTTACTACACAGGAGATACGGTTAGCGGTCGAATCAGCCGCTGATTCGTTCTCTATGTTTGCTTACCTCCACCATAAATACTGTGCGGTGGATTCACCGCCACCACCGAAAGATTTTCCGCGCCCGAACTCCACCGGAGCAAACCGCGCTCGAACGCCAAAGCGCCGTCACCGACACGCAAATTGACCGACTGGCCTATGACCTCTACGGCCTGACGGAGAAGGAAATCAAAATCATGGACGACGCTGAGAAATGAAACTCCCCAACGCGCCGCAGTCATTGGTTAGCAAAGAAAAGATCGCTGATTATCTTCTCAACGCGGCACATCCAGACAACGGCGGTAAAGCCGCGCTGGAGTTTGGACATTTTGCGGGCGGGACTTAGTCCTGCACTTGATCCCACACTTAGTCCATAGGCGGGCTTGGCCGAATTGAAAGGGATAAAGATGTTCTCACTGGAGAAGCTCAAGGTTTATGATCGAGCGTTGGCCAGCGTGGCGAGTTTGGCGCATCTTTCGGCCCGCTGGGACAAACGCCACGCCGTCGTGGATCAACTCCAGCGCGCTTCTGAGAGTGTGGTCTTGAACATTGCCGAAGGGAATGGGCGCCGAATGGAGGCTGACCACCGGAGATTCCTCGAGTTGGCTGAATCGTCGGTGATGAAGGTAAATACTTACATCGAATTGAGCCAAAGGACGGGAGAGATGTCGATGGAACTGGCCCAACGCGGTCAGGCACTCGTGGATCGGATGGCTCTCTTAGTGCGGGGATTAGCTCGAAATACCTGAATTGGACTAAGTGCGAGATCAAGTGCGGGATTGACTCCCTTTGAAAATGTCCAAACTCCAGGACGGCTTGGAAGCTGGCGAAGTCGGCACTGTGGTTCACGTGTACGAGGATGGCCTGGCGTACGAAGTCGAGTTCGTTGCTCTTGACGGGCACACCGCCGCGGTGGTAACGGTGGAAGCTCTTCGGGTTCGCCCGGTGACGTCGGACGAGATCACTCACGCCCGTTCACTTGTAGCCCGTTAGCCATTTGCCCGTGGAAGGACCACCATGAAAACGCCAACGCCGTTTTGCCGCCCCGCCTCGCCCCGCACACCGCGGATTGAATTGGACACACCGCTCGTGCCGTGGGCTGTCGCGGTGTGCGTTTGTGAAGAAGTCGGCGTTTGTCTGGACCAGCCATTGCCGCGCCGCTGGGTGCGCGAACTCACCGCCCGCGCCAATACCATCTATGCCCACAATGCGCGCTTCCGCCGGAGGATCCGCGGCAAAGGCACCAGTGGGCGTGATTATCTTTGGATGTTCATGCGGCACTGGCTGTCCGCGCTGCTCTGGGAACGCCGCCCGCACCTGCACGCTCGTCTGCCGTCTGATTACTGCGTTGGCCGGCCGCTGCCGCCGAAGCCGTCCGCCCCGCTCCGCCAGCTCAAAACGGCGCGGAGGAATCCTTTGCCAGCCGGGCCGCGCCGACGTCCACGAGCCGCGCCGGATTACGCCTTCGCCGCCGCCGCACACTTTTCTTTCCCGTGAACTGCGCCTTGGCCACGGACACGCAAATTGACTGGCCGGTCTATGACCTCGGCGGCTTGCCCGAAGGGGAAACTAAAAGCGTGAAAGCATCCAACCGACAAGAGACGAAGTGACTCCCCGCGAACGGAAAAAGTTGGTCAATGCTCTCTCTCCGATATTGCGGGACGCACTATCAGGATCTTAGGAACCTGCGCCCCATGAAAGAGGGTTGTTCTTTGAATTCAGAGGCCTGGGAGGACTTTGGCTTTCGGGAGAAGAGTCCGAGAAGATGCATGAGGGAGCCGATCGTCTTGGAAAAGTTACAAAGCGAGATTCTTTGGTGCGTTGATCAGCGAATAATAGCCAATCGAGTGCAGCAGTTCGGTGCCGTCCGCTGCGGCGATGTTGGAAAGCTGGAGTTCATGCACGTATCCGGCGCGAATTGGATCGATAGTCAATCGGACTCGTTTTCCTTGGTCGAACACTTTGGCTGAGGTAATTTGAACGACCTTTTTGTCGTCTTCAGGGCCACCGTAGCGGCTCTCGAGACGATAGGTGTAACTTTCCATTCGGTAGTTCTCGAGCTTTGCTGCAGCGGCTGCGTCCACCGGTTTCGTGAAAGTCAGCTCGAAGCCGTCAGGTCTTGCTGACATGCTGTGAATCTCGAAAGGCACGATTCCGTTCCATCGGACGCGCTGAAGTCCCCAAGGACTGTTCCCGCGGCTGCCCCATCCGGCATTTGACATGCCGGCGAACAGCGAATGATCCCAGCCGAATGCGAGACGAATAATGCCGCACTGAAAACCTTCCCGAAAGTTGAAACAGGCGCCTTGCCAGTGACCGTCCACTTTTTCAAGAAACACGCGCATGATCCATGAATGATGTTGATCCCCCACAAAAAGCTGCCCTGAGAACGGGCCGAATTTGCCGCCGGTGAGATCCCACTTCAGTCCGCTGGGGCTCTTGCCCATTTTTTCGTAGGGAAACCATACGGCGGGCATTTTGAACCGTGGGATTTGCAGATGCATGTCCTTCATCCACGTTCCTGAGATTGGTTCCGGCATTTCTCTGAACGGGGACCCTGCTTTCTCCTTAGTGATCAATCCCCAGGGATGCCCATGAAAATCACCGAACTCAAGTTGCGAGAGCTTGGAAGCGTTGCACCATTCTCCCTGGTTGTCCGTATAGAACATATCGCCCCACGGGCTGTTCTCGAGGCCGGCTGGAGAGCGCAGCCCCGCGCTCATCGGGAACATTTGCCCCGTCTTGGGATCAATCCGGACCGCCCAGCCGCGCCAGTCGGCCCTGCCGTAAGGTTCTCCACCGAACGGTTTGTTCAGAGTCACCCAAAGATATCCTTGGGGATCAAGCCGTGGGCCAAAGTTATATTCATGGTAGTTGCCGCTGATTTGCCAATCGTCGCAAACAGTCTCGAACACGTCGCATTCGCCGTCACCGTCACGGTCCTTGAGGCGGGTCAATTCTCCTCGTTGCGCGCAGTAAATCCATCCGTCGTGCTCCAGCAACCCGAGCGGCTGGGCCAATCCACGGGCCCACCGCTTGAATTGGACCTGGGCCGGATCACCATACGCGCCTTCGACGATGAAAATGTCCCCGAGCCGGGTTGCAACCATCATTCGCCCATCGTTTCGGAGCATCATCCCGCTTACCTCCATCGGCGTGTTCTCGGTGGGAAACGTATCGATGGGGTAGTAGTCCGATTCTTGCGCTGGCGCCCCAGTGGCGGCGCGCGCCAAAATGAGAATGCCTGTGAGAAGCAAGTGCGAGGAAATTCTCTTCATAGAGTAGCTTCCAAAATGCGATTACCAGCGGATTAGCTGTTCGAGTTCAACGGTGCCGTTTGCGAGATTCAATGGGACCAGCAGTTCGGCGCGCCCGTTTTGGTGTCGCACGATGGGCTGGCAATTCGCGGGAGTTTTTAATGTTACTTCCTGTTTTCCATCCACCCGGTAGGATCCGTTGGATTCTTTTTCAATCGTGTTTCCTGAAGCCGCCAGGAAATAGAGTTGTTTCGTGTCGCTTCCCGGTTGAATGCGAAATTGACGAGCCAGGATAGCTCCTCCCGGTTGAATAATCGGCAGTGGAGTTTCCTCAATCAGAATGTCGTGTAATCGATACTTTAGAATTGGCCGGCGCGCGTCGTTAAGTTCGTATCCGACAAACTGGCCGCCCAAATCGCGGCTTGTTCGCGCACCGGTGGGCCAATCTTCGGTTTCTGTCTTCAATTGGGCGAAAGCAGGGCCAGGGGGCAAATCGAGGATGTCTTCTCCCAACGGATCGAGGAATGTGTCGGATCGGCCGCTTGCGACACCGGATTGGTCGAAAAAGCGTCCACGCCAAACCTTTGCCAGCCGGACTTGATTCGCATCGAATGCCAAATTGATTTTCTCCGGATAACTGGCGAGCAGAGCCCTCGGTCCGACATCTTTCATGAATGTCCGATGCACGATGGGTGTGTCCACGGGAATGAGCTCCATCGCAACGCTGCCCTCGGGAACAATGCCCTCTGGCAGTGGCATCGATTTCTTGAGGGAGAGATACGACCAGATGGCTCCAATCTGCCGGCTCGTGTCGCCGTCGAAAACATCCGGAAACAATGAAATCCCGTCTGGCCAAAACGACGGCATGCGCGTCTCGGGTTTGAAGCTTGCCGGATTCAGGAGATACCGCCTGAACCACTCCGGCGTCAGGCGATCGTAGGTGGTCATCAGGTCGATGCCCTGAATGCCCGCGGCGTTTTGGCCCGCCATGCGATGGCAGGCAATGCAGGAGAGTCCTTTTGAACCAACGAGCCTGCGTCCGGCTTGCGCGGTCTCCGCGCTGAAGGGCGGTTCGGGAGCCTGCTCCGAAAACGAATCGAGTTCTCGAACGTTTTCGATGAAAGAATGAAGATTCTCCAATCCGAATCCAGGCATTCGCGTTGCCATATAGTGACGGCGAATATGCAATTCTCCCGTGCCGAGGATTGCCGCAAGCGCGCTCGTCTTCAATTTCGCGCCCACTCCGGTCAAGCTTGGGGGAATCTTTCCTTCTTCACCCAGGTCGATGGCATTCAAGACTTGAAAGTAGTCGGTGGCCATGGATTGATCCGGACCCCCAAACCCATCTCGTTCGTGGCAAGCGTAGCAGTTGAAAGTTGCCAACGTTCGATTCACGGCTTCGCGCGATGTCAACGGTTCGCGGAGTGAGGCTCGTATTTGAAGCACAGCGGTGATGGCTGATCGTTGCGCACTGGAAAGATCGTAATTCGGCAGGCCTTTCCGAATGTTTTCGCTCAGGCAGCCTTCAGGAGCGTTGAGTCTTAGGCTGGTTAAATCCGGCGCGGGGCGCAGCGGACGAATGTCGTCCAATGCGTGGCATGAGACGCACCGCAAGGCGGAAAACATCTGCCGGCCCATCTGGATTTTTGAAGGGTCGAGAACAAGCGTCTCGTGGCGGATAGGAATCATTGGGTCTCCTCCGGATCTCCAAAGCGCCGTCGAGGGAATGTTTTGGCGGCGGCCCCGGATTCCCGGCCCGGTCCAGAATGCTTGTAGAAGCCCTTCGTTGCCGGCATTGAAATACGCGATCTCGATCGAATGATCGCCCGCGGAAAGCTCGGTTCCACCGGTACGGTTTTGCGCTCCGTGAACGCCGTCGTTATCGACGATCAACTTCTCGTCGATCCACAACCGCGAACCGTCGTCGGAAACAAGGCGAAACGTGTATGCCCCGCCGGTTGGGACTGTTAACAATCCGGAATACCGAATCGCGTAATTATTGTTCCGTCGTTCAGTTGGAAGATCCAACGTGATCCGGTCCACCGCGCCCACCGCTTCCGGTTGCAGAGTTGCGAAGTCCGGGATGCGATCGATGGAGTCGAGCTCGAAGTATTCATAGTTTAACCCATTGGTTCTCGGCTGCTTTGCGGACCGTGAGAGCGGGTTGTCCAATTGCTCGCGGAGCAGATAGACGGCGAGTGCCTTGGCCTCTTCGGGCGCAAGCCAAAGATTTGGCATTCGTCCGGAGGATCGCGTGCTGTGGGGGTTCAGCAAGAAATCGGTCAACGATGGGACTGTTGTTTTGAGGGCGAGATTTCCCAGAGGAATTCTCCGCAAATCTGATGGATTCTCATCTTCCGGACCGTGGCATGCGACGCAGCCAATTTGATGAAACAGTTTCCTTCCCAACTCCACCTGTGTCGCCGTCCCACCGGCGTCGGAAGGGGAAGGCTGTCCGCCACGGGACATTAGGAAATGCACCAGAAACTCGATCGCTCCGTCCTTGGACGCCTGTTCCGAGGCGTGGAGAATATCCGGCATAGTGGTGCCCGGTTTGATCGAATCCGGATCGGATAGAAAGGCGCGGATGAACTGAGGTGTCAGCCGCTTCCCTGCTTCGGAAAGGTCGGGTGCCTGTTTGGTCCAAACGCGATCTTGAACTTCCGCGCTCGCCGCGTGGCACGAGAGACAGTTCAATTCTCCAATGAGCAACTCACCCAACTGTTCTGTCGATTCTCGATTCGATGAGGCCAGCCGGTCAAATCCGGCAACAATCGGCGCTTGGGCTGAATCTGCCGGAATAGCTGAGCCGAACATCACGGTTGCTGACAACCATCCAACGCAAATTCGCTTGCATACGTTCCCTTGGAGCATCGCGGGAATTGACCTGATTCCGGAATCAAAGTCAATATTCAGCCGCAGGAATGCGATGCTTCGCAAAGGCTTCTATGGAGCTTCCCCATCGTCCGAATGGTGGGATCGATTATGGAACCAGTGAAGAAGGCCGGGGCCGAATTGCTGGATCAGAGTCCCAAGGACGATCACGACGCAGAGCGGGAAAATCAAATACTTGAGCGTGGCAATTCCAAACGTTTCAGGCTCAGTTTTTTTGGAGGGTTTTCTTGTTGGATTGCCGCTGGTCGAGCCCGGGCCATCCGTAGTTGTTTCCTTCGCTATGGCGTTGTAATCGGGTCTGGCATCGCTCGACTCGCGCCGATTCGGGTCGATTCGCGTTTTTGAATCTTCCGTTGTGCCTTCAACAGCTTTCGGAACAGGAGCATCCGATTTCTTGCTTGGCCAGTACTTCGGACCGAGGACAGACAGAACCACCACGGCGACAATCGCAAAACAGACAGACACGATTGCCTCGATCTTCCGGCGCCGCGATCGGTCGGCGGATTGGGCCGAACGCGACTCTCTGTCTTTAATGAGGTTGCGAAGCTCTTGTGTGATTTTGCCCGGATTGTCAGGTCGTTCAGCCGGATTCTCTGAAAAGCAAGGGACCAGCGCATCGCGTTTGAGCCCCGCCACGACGTCCTTTACTCTCTCAGGGGACAAAAGCTCGGACAGATTCCCCAAGACGAACTGGCATAGTAAAACACCGACGGAATAAATGTCCGATTGAATCGTTGCCTGCCTGCCTGCAATCACCTCGGGCGCCGTGTACATCTGAGTTTCGTCAAGGGGCGCTTTTTGGGGTGCGTCTTCAGTTTCTGAAGACACTGCCGGTTCAGGAGTCTCCGTTGCAGGCTCCGGAACTTCTTGTGGAGGTTCAGGAACTCGTGCTACCTCAGGGACTTCCAATTTGAGTGAAGGACATTGACCGATATGGCCTATCGACAAATTTGTAATTTTCACCTGGAGGTCGTTCAAAGTCTGTCCGGTTCCCATCACAAGAATGTGGTCCGGCGTGAGAGTCTTATGGACCAATTTGGCGTCGGAGACGCCTTGTAATCCAGACGCGACCTGCGCGACCAATTCAAGCCGAGTGGAAAACGGAATACTGGCCGCGCCTCCCGCCTCCCCGGCCCATGTCTTAAGATCCTTGCCTTCGAAATGCTCGAACAAGATGAAGAAGGGCGGTTTTTCGAGTGAGATATCGAAGATTCGCAGGACATTGCGATTCTCCGTGAGCTTTCGTTTGATCACGGACATCGTTTCACTCTCTTTAGCCAAAAGTTCCACTTTGTCCGTCCGGAAACAACATTCGATCATCCGTTTCTCGGATGTGCCTTCCTCCTTCGCCGACCAAACTTCGCCGAACCATCCGTTCCGTATCTTTTGATCTAGAACCCATCGAGTCCGCGGAATCCGTGTTGCGGGAGCCGGTCGCCAGCCCCAAACCATGTTGTTATTTTCAACTGGATGAGGGCGGGCGAATTCCGATTCAGCAGGCGGGACCGGTTGTGCCAGATGATCCGGTTGGATATGCCCCAACTCGACGTCTAGATCGATTCCGGGGAAAATATAAGGTCCATGGTTCGCCCACAAGAGATGTTCGAATGCGTTTAACGTGGAGTAATCGAGCGTCTCGCGCGCCTGGTCAAAGGCGCGTTGAGTTACATAGACTTCGCCGTTTCCGCAAAGTTGGACGAACCTCTGGCACACCGCAAAATCGGTTGCGAACAATTCGGTGGAACGTTTTTCCGACACCCCAAAGTCTTGGGGGGCCGGTGCGTGGATTCCGATTTGTGTCGTGACTGTAACAGTGGCGGATTTCGCCCAGGCCGCCAGTTTTGATTTGAGGATCAGCGCAGCACGGACAGCCTCGTGAGGTTGCAGAAACACCACGAATAGCCAGTCGCCCTTGGAATCGATCATTTGACCGCCGGTCTGGGTCAGGGCTTCCCGAATGAATCCCTCGCGCGCCTGTAGCACAGCGTGGTCGCTCACCGTTGCGTGTGTTTTATCCAGGGTGACCTGCGCGGAAAACAACGTCAAACCGCCGGGTTGTGTGCGCTCATTTGCTGATGAGAGTGCTGCAAAGTATGCGGGGTGGAAGGCGTAATCCATAGTCCCATCAGTTCATTGCGTTTCGCCGATCCCGCTGAGAGAAAATTCGCGATCGATTACGTGCAGACCATAGCGCCCAGATCTTAAACTACAAGAGCAGATCAATGGTGTTCTCGAATGCGACTCCCGAATTCGCCGAACTCGTTGGGGAAACAACACTGCTTGTCCGAATGAGGTACTCAACGGGGTGGGCCTGTCCGTTGAATGATTTCTTCGGCTTTGAGCTGCTTATCACCCGCCGTCGGGAACTGGACTTTCGGTTGCGCGGCATTCCATTCTTCCTGAGAAACGTTTCGCGATTCGTGAAGGAACACGAATGTTCCCTTTTTGTTTCCGACAATGAAATCGAGCAAACCATCCCCGTTTACATCGGCCGCTCCGATTTGACGTCCGACTCCGGAATCGTTGTCGATCAGATGGGGAATCCAATCGACGCCGCCATCGCTTTTCCGGACCAGTTGAAACCAGTAAATCACGGCGGGGGCGGTCGGGTCGGGATCATTGTTGGGGCCGTGTGCCCAAAAACATTTTCCTGTCACGATGTCTTTGAGACCGTCTCCGTCCACATCGACCAATTCCACGGCATGAAGCTGAGAGAACGAGATTCCGTAGCGGTTCTCCTCCGGCTTGACATTCATGAACACATGACCGCGAAATTCCGGGTGGCCGTCTTCAGTGCGTTTCGTAAGTTGTTCATACCACGCGAGGCCGTATCCGTGGGCCGCGATACTGGTGATCACATCGTTCAAGCCGTCGCCGTTAACATCGTAAGCATACATCTGAGCACCGCCGCCTGGACTGAACGCGGCGGGATGACGGAGCCACGCCGATCCCGCGCGCGGGGATTTGGGATGCTCCCACCATCCGCCGCGATCCAGAACATCAAGGCGGCCATCGTTGTTGACATCACCGATCCCCAGGCCGTGTGTGTATCGTTGCCAATCTCCGTTGCTCGATATTGGAGTGAACGACCAGGGTGCGGTAGTGTTATTGTCCACGGGCGACGCGTACCCAAAATTTCCGCCGAAGTTGCAGATGATATCCGGGTTTCCATCGCCTGTTAAATCCGCGAACGTCGGAGACTCGTTGTCCACCTCTTTGAAAATCTGGTGGCGTTCCCAGTGTTGATTTTTTTCGCGCGGATTCAAGTAAAGGTAGGCGGGAGTATTGGGAAGACCGTAGGTCAGGATGTCGTTCCATCCGTCGTGATTGAAGTCGTGAACGAACGAGAAAAAGTTATCGTTTGAATAGGCGTTCTTTTTCCCGAACACTCCTTCAAATCCGGGAAGGCTTACGTTGGAACCGTCGTCTTGTGTCGTTTTGAAGGTCGTCATCGCGGGGTAAATTGCGTGACGTTTCGTAAAGTCGGGACCTTCCCACCAATACGGACCTGAGATAGCATCGGGATGTCCGTCGCGATTAAGATCTCCGAAACTTGCCCCTTCGCTCCAATAATACTTTTCCAAATGGAGCTTCTTGAAGGTGTGAAGTGTGTAATCGGCGCTTAAGGAGGTCTGAGCTAATACGCAGACGGCGGGAACAAGCAGAAAGATCGGCTTCATTCGGCCTTTGTCTCAAGCCGAAGGACGGCGGTCAAGACTCTGCATCTTGCATCTAACATGTCAGTAATCCCCTTTCCTAGCCCTCGTCGGGAATCCGAACGTAGTGTGAGTAACCTGTGAATAACCTGTGCTTGAACGGTTTATGGACGGGGCGTAAGTTCGCGCTCGTTCCGGCGGAATTTTTACGTGCGCACTTTGATTACCATAACATTCTTTTGTTTCGCAAGTTTTTCACAGGCTGGAAATCTCTCTCCGAGTGCCATTGGAAACGTGGCGTCGAACGGGGTGATGGATTCGGACACGATTCGGTGGGCTTTGGCGCAGATTGAGTCTGGCCATCTGAAGAACCAGGACGCCGCGAAAGGAGCCTCCGGTGAGGTGAGCCGCTTCCAGATAATGCCCGAAGTTTGGCGGAACTATTCCGAGTCTAGGAATTTCAAGAATCCGGTTGTTTCTTGGAACGTGGCGTACAAGATTTTGCAGGATCGTTATTCGTGGTTTCTTCGTTCCGCTGGCCGGGAGCCTTCGGCATTTGATCTGTACGTAATGTGGAATAAGCCGGGTCTTTACGGGCGCGTTGACTTCGATCCGAATCGGTTGCCACTCCGCGTGCGTGATGTCGCGACCCGTTTCGAAAACCTGGTTGAGTCATTCCAGTCGAGGCGCGGACTGGCGAGCCAATCGAATTGAAGAGGGCTTAAGTTTTTAGGATATTCAGGAACTGCTTAATTGCGGGCGAAATAACTTTGTTCTTCTTATAGATGGCCGCCAACGGGCGATAGAATTCACCGTCGCTCAGTCGGATTTGCGCCAGCGTTCGCATGCTGACTTCTTGAACGATTGTCCCTTGGGGGACGATCGCGATCCCCGCCTCAATCTCGACAGCTCGCTTTACGGTTTCAATATTGTCAAACTCCATCACCGTCTGAACGCTCACCCCGTGATCCCGAAGCATCTTATCGATCGCCTTGCGTGTCGGAATATCTGGTTCAAACCCGACGAATTTTTGATCCGTGAGCGCCTTGAGACTGACCTTTTCATTTGCCGCAAGCGGATGGTTCGGATGACAAATGACGACCAACTGGTCTCGATGCAGCAGAACGATTTCCAGTTTCGGGTCTTTGAGCGGATAGGCTACCAACCCTAAATCGACCACGTTGCCCAAAACATCATCATAAACCTGATTCGAACGTCGATACTCGACATGCACGTTCACGGTCGGGAAAGACTTCAGGAATCGCTTGATGTACTGAGGGAGTTCGTGGAGTCCGACGGAATAGATTGTTGAAACGCGGATGGTACCCGAGATGATATCGTTAAGCTCTTGGAGTTTGCTGTGCAGCGACTCATAAACCTGGATGATCTGTTTTCCGTATTCGTAAAGGACTTGTCCCTCGCGGGTTAGGCGGAACTTTTTCTTGCTACGTTCGATCAGGAGTGATTTGAACTGCTTTTCGAGCGAACTGATTTGCTGGCTCACTGCGGACTGGGTGATCAGGTTGATCTGAGCCGCTTTAGTGAAGCTTTCGGTTTCTGCCAGATCGCAGAAAACCTTAAAACTCTCAATTTGCATTCACAAATAGAAGGCGGAATTTTCGAATTAGTCAACCGGGGCTGTTCCGTTAGGTTGGATTAATTGGGGTTATGGATAAAAGCTGCCGAACGGATCGGAATTTTACAACCGACGGTCTTGCTCAGCGATTTCCCCAAACACAAACGTCTTGGCATTTTCGATTTCACCCGTGTCTCGTGTCTCAAGAACACAAAAACTCGCCGGGTTCCCCTCGGAAATCCCCGAATGCAGACCCATAAACCGGGCTGGAATTGTTGAAAAGGAATCCCAAACATCCTGCCACCTTCGTTTTAGCATCCTTGCAGCGCGTTGCACTCCCTCAATTGGGCGAAGCGCCGAGCCCGCAAAATTTGTTTTTCCCGGTTGCCTCACGATTCGGTCTTCACCGACTTCAACTTCGATGGATCCGATTGTGTAACTGCCGGAAGGAGCTCCGGCAGCGGACATGGCATCGGTCGTGAAATAGACTGATCCTGGTGGCAGGATTTTATGAACAAGCCGAAACAGGGCAGGGGAAACATGAATCTGATCCGGAATTAATCCGACAGTCAATCCTTCCGAATCAAAAACGCGCCAAAGGAGATTATCATGCCGATCCAACGCCTGCGGGCATGCGTTGCCCAAATGCGTGAATCCGGTTGCCCCGGCGTCGACGGCTTCTCGAAGTATTGCCGCTGATGGATTCGCATGTCCAAGGCTGATCGTGATTCCCAAAGAGCGGGCCAGCCGAATGGCATCGATTGCTCCCTTTCGCTCTGGGGCCAACGTCAGAAGAAGCGGGTCCGATTCTGTGAGGTTTCGTAGTGTGTGAATTTTCTCGGGATTTGGATCGCACATGTGGATCGGATCGTGTGCGCCGTGAAATCCGGGTTCAGCGGAAAGAAACGGTCCTTCGATATGCCATCCGGCAATCGCTCGGCGAATTTCGGGAAACGTGTTGCGGAGCGATCGCAGATGGCTCAGACGGCATGTGAGCCGAGACCAGTCATCCGTGACAAGGGTTAGGAGGAATTGAGCGCAACCAGCGGCTTGAATCGCCCGCACCGCAGTCAACAGTTCACCAGCAGATAGCGCGTCTTGCTGAAAATCGATCCCGCCGAATCCATTGATCTGAAGATCCACTAGCGAAGGCGCGATCCAAATTTTCGAAGCGCTGATTTTACTGCCGGGTCTTAACTCGACGATTTTCCCGTCGTTCCAGCGGACTTGCAGTGATTCGCCTGTAGCGTAGTGGCGCGCGGTAACGGATTCAGTGTTCATCACATTTTAGAACAGTGAACGTGAAATATATTTTCTCTTTTGTCTTACCTTCCGCAATCACATCAATTCCACTCGCATCCAACAGGATTTTGGTGTTTTCGCCTCTCAACCCAAACTTCCCGGAACGAAACCTTTGGGATGCCTTTAGGCAAATTACATTTGCCATTGAACACCCATAACGACAGCTATGTCCACTACACTCTATGGCCGCCTTTTGCGTCGTTATTCAGACGTGCGATGGCGGAGTGGTTCTCACTGCGTTCTCGGGGGGCTCGGCGGCCGAGGTTTACCGACAGAAATGGAAGCAAAAAGTGGCGGAACAGCGCCGCCACTCTTTAGAGAATTTCTGCTGATCGTGGCTTTACAGGCTTTCGGTATTTGGCCGAGCATATTCACCGGGGCGTGCATGTGGTCGGACG
>JAQBVM010000172.1 GCA_027623095.1 Verrucomicrobiota bacterium | reverse complement strand
AGTCAGAAGGTTAGGCATCCGATTGCTGGGAACAGCGTAAAAGCGAAGGCGGCGCCATTGGCGCCGCCTTTTTGTTGAAGCTAACAGAGCATCGCACTACTGCATTCCGGATTTGACGGATCGAGGTTTGGACGTGGGAACAGGAATTGCCATATGGTTCAGCATTTTCCAGGCGAGCCAAACGAGGGCGAACAAGACCACGGTAGCAGCGGTGCCTGCGAACAATCGAGCCACGCGAATTCGGCTCAACATTTTTTCACTCACTCTCCGCTGAGTTTCTTGGAACAATTCGAGATGCTGTTCTACCGACATCGTTTCCGCCGTATCATCTCGAAGTTGGAGGAATAGCCAATCGCGGGAGTCGAGACCGAAAGGCGAGGGAAGGTTGCGGCGCATTGTACTATTGGGTCCGGAAAAGGAGTGACTCTTCCAGAATTCTCCGGTTTCCAGTGTCCAGAGTCGGACTAGTCCGTGGTTTTGCGCCAGCGCGCTTATCCTCATCCAAAGCAGATGTTCTGCGTGCTTATGAATTTCAGAATTTGGGGGAATCCAACTGTGAATCTTTCCCTGGCGGCCTGAAATCTCGAGTGCTGCACACGCAATTATGGTGCCGCCAATCTCCTCGACAATTTGGAATTCAGTGAAGCGCTTCTCGACTGACAACTCGGATATTTTCGCATTCCTCCAAAGGTCGCGCAAACCGGGAAGATCATCCAAATTCGCTCGGCGCGCTTGGATCTTGGTTGGATGCATGCGCGAAATTACTGTCGTCCAAACGTCTCGTAAAGTTTTTGATGGATATTAGCCACGCTTCCGTAAATCTATCCGCGCATGCTTTTGAACCGAATTGACGATCTGGAATATGTCGGAGAAGGACTCTGACATCCCGCGCGTTATTCCGCGGAATTTGGCTGGAATTCTTGTGTTTCTGGGCGAGTACCCAGCGCATGTTGCTCTCTGCGCGGGACTTCTTCTCGCGATGATCGCGATTGACCTAACCTTGCCACAAATACTGGGTGACGCTATCACGCATCTTCGCTGGCATGTAGAATGGAAGGCCGAGTTCAGACCCGCAATTTATGTCCTGCTTTTTTGTTCTTTGATACTGATTCGTACGGGGTTGGCATTGATTCTGGGGCCAACGCGGAACCGGTTGATTCAGCGAACACTCGCGGATATCCGGTCCGCTATTTACGACGCGCTCCAGAGGCTTGCATTTCGGTATCATGACAAATCAAACACGGGAGAACTGGTCTCCCGTTCGACGACCGATGTCGCACGGCTCCAGAACTTCTTCTTTGCCTGTCTTTTTCTCAGCTTGGACATTTTCGTTTCGCTCGTCGCGACGGTGTTCCTGATCTTTCGAGTCAGTCCCACCCTTGGCACAGTTACTATCTGCACGATGGTGCCGACCATTGGGCTGATTGTCTTCTTTGCGGGAAAACTTCAGCCAAGGTGGAGGAAGGTGCATGATCTGCACGGAGAGATGATCACTGTCATTCAGGAGAACATCGCGGGTGTGCGTGTCGTCAAGGCGTTCTCCAAGGAGTCGGATGAGGTGAACAAGTTTGATCGGAAACGCGAAATGTTTATCAAAACCATGACTGAAACCGTGAATTATTGGGCGTCTCGAGTGCCGATCGCTCAGTTCATTTTCGGTCTCACCCTTCCGCTCGTGCTGTGGATTGGAGGTCGGCAGGTCATTAGTGGAGAGGTTCTAATCGGTGATCTTGCCAAAGTTGTGTTTTATCTAATGGCGATAGGGCACCGAGTTGGAATGATCGGGCAATTCACGAATATTCTGCAGAATGCCAGCGCGAGTGCTGAACGAGTGCTCGAGATTATTCATGAGCCACGCGCGATTAGGAGTGGACGGCACGATCTCCCTCCCGGCCCGGGCGCTGTTCGGTTCGATCGGGTCTCCTTCAACTACGGCGGGGAGAAATCTTCGCTCGTCGATGTGTCATTCAATGCGGAACCCGGATTGCGGTATGCCATCGTCGGGTCCACCGGCTCGGGAAAGACGACCCTCGTGAATATGATTCCTAGATTCTACGATGCAACCGATGGGCGCGTTTTGGTTGAGGGCGTCGATGTTCGCGATTTGGATCTCAGGCGGCTCAGGCGGGTTGTGAGCGTGATTTTCCAAGAGACATTCTTGTTCAGCGCCACCGTCGCGGAGAATATTGCTTACGGAAAACCCGACGCGCGCCGCGAGGAGATCGAATCGAGCGCAGCTTCGGCGCAGGCTCACTCGTTTATCTCGGAACTCGAGAATGGATACGACACGGTTGTGGGGGAACGCGGCGTGACTTTGAGCGGAGGACAAAAGCAGAGAATCGCCATCGCGCGGGCTTTTCTGATGAACCCTCGAATTCTGATTCTTGACGACGCAACGTCCAGTGTGGATTCACAAACTGAGCGTTTGATTCAGGACACGATGTGGAGCCTTAGCAAGGGGCGCACAACATTTATCATCGCGCACCGTTTTTCCACAGTAAGGCATGCCGACCGGATTCTTGTCATGCGGCACGGGGGGATCGTTGAAAGCGGAACGCACGTCGAATTGACGCGGAAAGGAGGCTTCTATTGCGAACTGTTTAGCCAGCAGCTTGAAAGGACTCGGGAGGATTGTTGCACGTAGGTCCGCGCTCGAATAGTAGCAAGCTCGGTATTGGAGTATGTCACGAGATCAAAATATCGCACTGGAAGAGCAATTCGCACAAAAGCGGATGAGCAAAGCTACGTTTCTTCGTCTTGCTCAATTCGTTCGTCCATACAAAACCCAGTTTTTCCTTAACGTCGCCTTTACGATTCTTGCGACGGCTTCGTCCCTGCTCGGTCCCAAATTCATTCAGATAGGGATCGATCGGCATCTCACCAATTTCAACTCGCCCGAAATCGCCGGCCAGGGGATTCTTCTTATTAGTGCAGTTTATTTGGCGAATCTTTTTCTTGGTTGGGTTTTGTCGGTTGCCCAGGTGAAGACTGCGATAACGATTGGCCAGGGCGCGATGAACGATCTCCGGAAGGCGGTTTTTGCCCACATTCAAAACCCTTCTCTCAATTTCTTCGATCGCACGCGTCAGGGTCGTATAATCAGTCGTGCGGACAGTGACATCAATTCTCTGGACCAGGTCTTGACGTGGGGCGCGAATCAAATGCTTTCGAGCACCCTGACGCTTGTGGGGGCCTGCGCGATCCTCGCACAATCTGAATGGCGGCTTTGGCTCGCTGTCAGTTGTGTTCTTCCCGTGCTGGCGGTCGCCACGCGGGTTTTTCAAGTTCGAATCCTTCGCGCGTACCGCCGCCTCACGGAGCAGGGATCCCGCATGACTGCGGCGCTCGCTGAAAATGTCTCTGGGGTGCGTGTCGTTCAAGCGTTCTCCCGCGAGGATACAAACTTGGAGCAGTTCCGCGAAATCAATGAGGAATATGCCGGGCGATTCTCGGCGGCGGCGCGGATTTTCCATCTCTATATTCCCCTGATCCCGCTGCTTTCTGGGATCGGCACTGCGATCATTCTAGGCTACGGCGGCCATCTCGCGATGCGCAACGAGATTACGGTGGGTGAAGTCGCAGCTTTCATCTTATACCTGGGAATGTTTTTTGGTCCAATTCAGACAATGGGGGATCTGTATAACTCGATCCTTTCGACGGCTGCCAGTTCCGAAAGAGTTTTCCAACTGCTTGACACTAAACCGCAAGTGATCAATCGCCCGAAAGCCCGTGATCTGGCTCCTATTGACGGAGATGTCGTTTTCGAAAACGTTTTTTTCCGCTACGACTCGACTCCTTCTGACAAGTGGATTCTGAATGGCGTGAGTTTCCATGCGCTTGCTGGACAGACCATCGCGCTCGTAGGTTCCACCGGTTCCGGTAAAACGACCGTCGCGAGCCTCATCGCACGGTTTTACGAACCCCAATCCGGGTTGATTCGCATCGATGGCACGGATCTGTTCGCAACCACCATCGAATCTCTCCGTTCGCAGATTGGAATCGTCACGCAGGAGAACTTCCTTTTTTCAGGGACCGTGATGGAAAACCTGAAGTTCGGGAGACCCTCTGCTACGGATAGGGAAGTGATCGAGGCGGCGCAATCGCTGGGAACGCACGAGATTATTTTGGGACTCAAGAAGGGATATGAAACTGAGGTGTTCGAACGGGGTGGAAATCTGAGCGCGGGAGAGAGGCAGTTGATCACATTCACGCGCGCGATGGTGGCGCGTCCTCGAATTCTGATTTTAGATGAAGCGACGAGCGCGGTCGATTCGCGAACAGAAAATACGATTCAGAATGCGCTGGAAAAACTTTTCAGAATGAGAACATCGTTTGTGATCGCACACCGTCTCTCAACCGTCCGGCATGCAGATCAAATTCTCGTGCTCGACGAAGGGCGAATCGTCGAACGTGGTGACCATGACACGTTGATCGCGCGAGGAGGCCGTTACGCGGAGCTTCACGGCGAATTTGTTCGACAATAGGAAATTTGTCCGAGTGTCCGGATTTTCGAATTGCTTGCGGGCCGCGATTCGTAAACGTCACTCCTTAATTTTTTGTTCGCGATATTGGAAATACGCGTTTCGCAGTCCAATATAGGGATCCAACGCTGAGCGAGTCAGTTGTTCATACTCTCCCAAGGTCAGGGATGTGGCATTGATCCTTTCTTGCGCGGAAATCGTGATGCTGCCGTAGGAGGGAATCCCCAAGTAGAACAACGGGTTCAGGAACGAATCTCCCACAGTGCCGATTGTGCCGCGAATGCTGGATGGACCGAAGATCGGCCAATTCACGTAGGCCCCGGGTGGAACACCGTAAAATCCCAGGGTCTGATCCAAGTCTTCCTCCTGCGGTTCGATGTTCCAATAGCTTGCCGGGTCGAAAAGTCCGCCGATTCCAACAGTCGCGTTGATGAGAAATCGCCCCGTCTCTCTCCCGGCGCCTTTGACCTTCCTCTGGAAGAGGCAGTTGGCAACTCGGACGGGGGCCTTCACGTTTGTGAAGAACATTCGGAAACTGATCCGCGCCGGCTCAGGAAGCACTTTTTCGTATCCCTTGGCCACAGGCTTCAGGACCCAATGATATACTCGGTCGTTGAAGCGATAAAACGAACGATTCACCGTTTCCATCGGATCCTGCACCGGCTTCGCACTACTCTCAGTGTCGAAAGGATCCTCAAACTTGAACCGGGCAGAACTGCTGAGAGACCATTCTTCCGCCGGTTCTGCAACATCGGCCGATTGCGCCATGACGCAACAGGACATGCCGGACGAAAATCCAAGAAAGAGGGTAATGATTGGAAGGCAACAAGCCGTGGAGATTCTACCTTTCATATGCAATACATCGGAAATCTTCGCGCGGAATCTTGGAAAATCGAAACTTGAGAATTCGATTCAATTCTCATAGGGGCACATCCGGATCCGCTGCTTCCTCGATCCGTTTCTTAATCCGTGCAACAAGCTTTTCAAACGACGAGCTATTGATAATCTCATCAAATTGAACTCGGTAGTTCTTCACCAAACTCACACCTTCGATCAGCGCGTCGTAAACCTTCCACCCCGATGCAGCGGATTTCTTGCGGAGCCGATACTCAACGCTGGCCTCAGTTTTCTGAGTAACTACCTTCGTTTGAACGGAAGCGGATATGTCAATCACCTTCTCGTTAAGGTAACGAACCTCCACAAGATTTGTGTAACTCGACGTGATCTTATCCACATAATTCCGCCGCAGGAAGTTTTCTAGCAATGATTGAAACTCACGTTTCTCCGCGGCCGACCGGTCCCGCCAATGCCTCCCGAGGCACCCCTGGCTTATGGCCTCCCAGTCAAACCGCTCGCTGATCAGTTTCTGAATCGTATCGACCTGTTCTTTGTGCTGGCTAGGGGAAGTCCACTTCGGATCGCGAAGAACGGAGAGAATCTGTTCCGTGGTCGCCTTTACTTGATCGGTTGGCTCGCCTCCGCGAGCGGAAAATCCAACAAATACGATAAAAAGTGCGGTTAAACTGATGCGAATGATCCCAGCTAAATGGATCACAGGAGTTCTCTTCACAATATTCATTTGATTAAGACGTCAGACTTTGCCCTGCACAAACTTGGAAATCAACTGCTCCAAGTCCATCGCCGGTTCGGTGTTAATGATGCGGCCCCCTGGCTTGATTGTTTCTTCCATTCCCCCTGGAACGAGCTCAACATATTTCTCTCCAATCAGTCCTTTTGTCTTCACCGAAGCCATTACATCTTGATCCAAATGCACTTGTTCGTGAATCAAAAGCACAATGTGCGCCTGGTAATCCTCGAGCGAAATGCGTTTCACGCGGCCCACTTCAACGCCCGCTATCACCACGGACGCCCCCGCTTTCAGCCCGCCGCAGTTTGAGAAGTCCGCATGCACCTCATACCCGCTTCCGCCGAAAAACTCGCTTTTCGCGAGCCGCGTGCTCAAGTATCCAAAACAGAGAAAACCGGCGATTAGGAATAGCCCAACCCCAAGCTCTACAGTCGATTTTTTCATATTCAAAAAGACTCAACGGTAACGAATCGGACCATCGATTCGCCCGTGAATGAACTGATCTACCACGGGGTGCGAACAGGACTGAATGTTCTTCGCTTCTTCCAATGCCACTAACTCGCCATCGTGCAACATTGCGACTTTCTGCACGATCCCGAATATATCCGGAATGTCATGGGATACAAGCACCCCCGTGAGTTTCAGGCGATTGTGGAACGAATCGAACAACCGAAGGATTGACTTGGCAATGATCGGATCCAAACCGGTGGTGGGTTCGTCAAAAAACACAATCTCAGGGTCCCGGACCAAAGCCCGGGCGAGCGCAGCGCGCTTGATCATTCCACCGCTTAATTGGGACGGATACTTCTCTTCCGCTCCCCCAAGACCTACCTGTTCCAGATCATGACGAACGCGGTCGGCGATTTTCGATTCGGTCATCCGGGTTTTCTCTCGCAACGGAAACGCAACATTGTCGAAGACGGTCATCGAGTCGAAGAGCGCGCCATTTTGAAATACAAATCCGAACCGGCTTCGGATGTCCTCCAGTTCCCTGAAACTGGCGCGTGTCACGTCCGTCCCGTCCACCAGAATTCGGCCGCGATCAGGCTTCATGAGGCCCGCAATGTGTTTGAGCAACACACTCTTGCCAGTGCCGCTCATTCCAATGAGCGCCAGAAATTCGCCCTTTTGAACTTCGAACGAAACGCCCTTGAACACTTCCAAACCGCCAAGGCGTTTCCATAAATTCTCAATCTGAATCATCGCCAAGATTCCGTGTCAAAAAAGCACCGCCGTTAAGAGGTAGTCCCACACGAGAATCAGAACCGACGCGGTGACAACAGCTTGCGTCGTTGCCGCGCTCACTCCTTCTGCGCCGTGTGCCGAGAAATACCCTTTGTAGCAACAAACCCAGCTCATAATTGCTCCGAAACTGAGGGACTTGACCGCGCCGCCCCAGAGATCTCTCATCCGCAAATGTTCCGTGATCTCACCCAAAAACGTTCCGGAAGCGACTCCTAAAAGCTTCACACCGACCACGTATCCGCCAAACACTCCGATCGCGTCGAATATCCAGGCAAGCAGAGGAAATGCAATCAATGCGGCTACGAAGTTTGGGACTGCCAAATACCGAAGCGGATTGAGACCGAGCAATTCCATTGCGTCGATCTGTTCGTTGATCCGCATGATGCCAATCTGGGCGGTTATGGCGGACCCGGCGCGCCCAGTTACCATCAGCGCAGAGAGCACGGGTCCTAATTCGCGTACGAGCGAGAGCGTTACCATCGGTCCAAGGAAAGCCTCCGATCCGAAGCTCTTTAACGCGTTGTAGCCCTGCAAGGCGAGCACCATCCCGGTAAAAATTCCCGTCAGGCATACGACAAAAACGGATTTCCACCCGATAAAATGGATTTGGCGGACGATGTATCCAACTTTCAGCGGGGGAACAGCCACACACGCAATGGTCCGGCCTAAGAATAGACCCATCCTCCCCACACGCGAGAGACCGAGCAAAGCGGCGCTCCCCACGTTGATGATGCTGCGTGTTACCATTTCTTGCGGCACATGCGAACATGACTTTCCCGCTCCGTCAAGCGAGCCTCGCCCGGTCGCAGCCCGAAGTCGCACGGATTTATCCCAGATACCGTTTCGGAATTTCGGCTCCAGCGACGTAGCTGAGTTTTCCGATCTTCACCATTTGATAAACGTTGATCCGAAAATCCGGGCAAGTGCTGACCAAACAGTAAGCGTCGGTGGGGGTGAACGAGTACTCGGTGACCAGCCAATCCATCAGATTCGTGGTTGCGGTTTCGACGGCTGTTTCGAGAGGCTTGGCTGCGTGGATGGACACAATGGAATCCGGTTTTTCAATACGCATCCAAGGCAGCCGTTTGTTCTTGATGAGATCCAGATGAATTCTAACGGTTGCCTTCGTCTCCGCAGCCGTGCCTGTAAATTCTGTGTCTCCCTGGCTCGCGTGAACATCACCAAGGTAAAAAAGGGCGCCCGGATGAAAAATGGGGAGGAATATCTTATTTCCGGGAGCGGCGTCGCGGATATCCAAATTGCCGCCCCATTCACCCTGACCGTCGATGCTGGTGGCGACCTCGCGATCTGGGGCCACACCGAGAGTTCCGATGAACGGAGTGATAGGCCATGAGATTCGGTCGTTAAACTGAAGCGTGCCATCCCGGTTCGTTCCGCTGGGACCCGGGGTGTGCCTGAAGATTTTGGTCGTGTAGTCGGCGGATAATTCAGGCCACCGAGTTGATTCACCGAGTGGACCGCGCCGAGGGCCGATTGCGATCCAGGAATAGTCATCCACCAAAATATCTTCGATTGTCACGACGAGGATATCGCCTCGAGCCGCGCCGTCCAAGAAGACTGGCCCGCCGATGGGATTTGCTTGCGGCGGTGTTCGGTCAAATCCCGGGCGATTCCCCGGAATCGCTTTATCATCTGGCGACTTAAAATAGCCTGTTCCCGCGTCGTAGGTTTCAATCTCGAAACACTCCCCGCGTTCGACGTTCAAGAGAGGTTCGTCGTTTCCGTTGAATGCGTACTTCCGAGCCTGTTCTCGATGAATCCGTTTCATTTCAGTCTTTGTTAGAATTCGATTGATTGAGCATCGTTAGTTTCCTGTGTTCTTCCTTGCAGGCGCAATCAAAATTAGAGAGAGTTTGCTCAATCCAATTCCATCCGAGATGCCGCAAGCATTAAAATCCAAGCGGTTCACTAGTCTCTTGCAGGACAGACGAGCCAGGGTTTCCGAGCAGACCCAGGCTAATCGAACGGATAGCTACGGAGCTGCACGCTCCGAAAAGCTGAAGGTTTCGGGCATCGAACACTTTCCTGTAAAAGAGCCGGTTTCCGGACGGCGTTATAGTGTAGTTAAAGTCCTCACGGAGGACGGTTTTGTTGGATTTGGTGAGGGTGGACCGGCTACTTCACGGGAATTCGCGGCAGCAGGGGAACTGTTGATTGGCCTTCCTGCCACAGCCAGCGAGGTTGCTCGGAAGCGACTCGCCGAGATCCCGTCTTTGAAAGCCGCGGTCAATACCGCTCTCCTTGATATCGTTGGGAGATTCTCAAAAGCGCCCATCTACCAAGTATTGGGTGGACCGACCCGGTTCAAAGCGCGTGGGATGACACCGCTGATAGGGGAGTCGAACGAATCACTAATAGAGGCTTTGAACGTTGCAAGGAATGCCGGTTTTCGCGCGTTCATGGTACCCCTGCCAACCGTGGCCGCGCGCAATCAAGGCCGTGCATTCGTGCTTGCGGCGCGGAAACGGCTCGAGCAATTAAGGGAAGCAGGGGGAGAAGAGAGCGATTTTGTTTTGGATGGGGCCGGCGTCCTCTCTCCAGGCGACGCGTCGAGTCTCGCGAGTGAGTTCGAACGATTTCATCTGCTCTGGTTTGATGAACCGTGCCAGTTAACAAATCTCTCACCGATCCGAAAAATCGCGGCTGAGACAGTTACTCCGATTGGATTTGGGAGGTTTGTGAGCAATGCGGGAGTGTTTCAGGATCTTCTGCGGGAGCAATTGATCGATATCCTCCGGCCCAGCCTTGCCGGGAACGGAATCTCTGAAATTCGGAAAATGGCGGCCTTGAGCGAGACCTACTATGTCGCTGTGGCGCCGCACCACGATGGCGGTCCGATAGGAACAGCCGCAGCTTTGCACTTGGCCGCGAGTCTTCCGAATTTCTTTGTTCAACAGATTCCGCGCCCTGCTGCCGAAGCGGATCGCCGAATGCGCGCCGAATTGGCTGGCGTAGCCGCCGAGCGCGTTGAGGACGGCTACGCAATCTTGCCAACCGGGCCCGGACTTGGGATTTCGGTGAATGAGGAGGCTCTGAAGAAATATCGCGATTCTGGAGTATGAAACGGCGGCAATTTATTACGACCTTGGCTGGAGCGGGTGTTGCCGGGCAATTGAAACTTCACCCGGCTCTTGGCGCTGAACCAGCAGGTGATTCAGGCGTTTCGCTTCCCAGTCCGCTTGGCGCCCGCGCCTTTCGCTCGGTTGGTTCGAAAGTCAAGATTACGAACATGAAAGTGTTCGGAGTTTCTCTTACTCCGGATTCGGATCGGCCCTATGTCTTCGTCAAGTTGGAGACGAACGCGGGAGTGGTGGGTTGGGGCGAGGGAACGCTCGAAGGCAAAGCGGGAGCGGTCATCGAATGCGTCAATGATTTTCGGGATTTCATTGTGGGAAGCGACCCGATGCAGGTCGAACATCATTGGCAATCGATGTACGTGCATAGTTTCTATCGAGCGGGTCCTGTCATAGGTTCCGCAATCTCGGGCATCGACCAGGCGATGTGGGATATTCGTGGCAAACTATTAGATTTGCCCGTCTATGAGCTTCTGGGAGGCCCGGTCGATCCTCGCGGCGTGCGGGGTTATTATCATGCCAATGCGAGAAGCCGTGAGGATTTAATCCGCCTTCGGGAGACCGCGCATGAACAGGGGATCACCTGTTTCAAGAGCGGAATCCCCGGATATTACGAGTGGATAGAAACGCATTCGAAGATCAAGCAGGCTGTCGAAGGAATGGAACTGCTTCGCGAGGGACTGGGTCCGGATATTGATATCGGTGTGGATTTTCATGCCAAGACAAGCCCGACGGTGGCATCGATTCTCGTGAAGGAAGTTGAGCCGTTGAATCTGCTTTTCATTGAGGAACCCTGTCCGCCTGAAAATGTGAAGGCGATGGCTCGCATCGCGGCGCGTTCTACAACCCCGATCGCGACTGGCGAACGGTTGGTGGCGGCTTACTCTTGCCGCGAGCTCGTCGCGATGGGGGTGGTCGATATCCTCCAGACCGACATCAATCATGTCGGTGGCATCACTGCCCTGTGGAAGGTCGGCGCCATGGCCGAGGCGTCCGGGATTTCGATGGCGCCCCATGCTTGCGAAGGGCCGATCGGCGGGTTGGCAACGGTCCATGTGGACGCGGCCATGCCGAATTTTTTGGTTCAGGAGATTTGTAGTGGCGTGCAACCGGCGATGAAAGAGAAAGTTTGGGAGGAATGGCTCGGTTTCCCGGCCATGCGCATGGTGGATGGCCGTTTTCCATTGCCTGAGAAACCCGGACTTGGCTTTGAACTTTCCGAAGAATCCCTGAAGAAATATCCGTTCGGAGGGACACGCCCCATGGCGCGCGTTTTTCATCGAGACGGCTCCGTTGCGGAGTGGTGATTGGGGATCGGTGCTTGACGGCGTGGAGCGGCGGTGGATTATCCTCCCTTCGCATGGCCGAGAAAATCACTGGCATTCTGACGCCGCACCTGGTGCCCCTAGACACGCGGGGTCGGATCAACGAAGCCGAACTGCGCCGTTATGTCGAGTGGCTGATTGCGCGCGGAGTTCATGGACTCTATCCCAATGGCTCAACCGGCGAGTTTATTCGTTTCACAGCGGAGGAGAGGCGGCTGATCGTCAAGATCGTCTGCGATCAGGCCGCGGGTCGTGTGCCGGTGCTGGCGGGCGCGGCGGAAGCGAATGTCCGCGAAACCGTTGCCGCTTGTGAAGCCTACGCCGGATTTGGCGCCCGTGCCGTGGCAATTGTGTCGCCGTTTTACTATCGTCTCAGTCCGGAGTCCGTTTATGCGTATTTCCGCGATATTGCACTGGCGAGTCCGATTGATGTGACGCTGTACAATATTCCGATGTTCGCCAGCCCGATTGACGTCCCGACCATTCGGCGACTCGCCGAACTCGATCGAATCGTCGGCATCAAAGATTCTTCCGGAGACCTCGCGTTCATGATGCGAATGATCGCGGCCATTCGTCCCGATCGCCCCGAGTTTTCTTTCCTGACCGGATGGGAGGCTGTTTTGGTGCCCATGCTGTTGGTTGGGGCGGACGGCGGCACTCATGCGACCAGCGGTGTGGTGCCCGAGTTGACTCGGATGCTGTTCGATTTAACGGGCAAGCGCGAACTCGACCAAGCCATGAAGCTCCAGTATCGCTTGCTGGAATTGTTCGATGCCTTGCTCTATTCGGCGGATTTTCCGGAAGGGTTTCGTGTGGCTGTGACGCTGCGTGGTTTTGCCATGGGAGAAGGGCGGCAGCCGCTGAGCAGCGCGCAGAAAGTCGATCGCGGCAAACTCGAGAAAGTACTGCAGTGCTTGCTGGCGGATTTCGGTTACGTGGACCCGCCCTTGGAAGGCTGCCCGGTGCGCCGCCGCCCGGAACAAGAGCGTGAACTGAGCCAGATTGTCGGCGGCGTGGTGGATGAATTGAAGAAGAAGGGGCTGTTGTGATCGGAGCCATCGGTCTTCTTGAGACCACTGGACTCACCCCGGCCATGGTGGCTATCGACGGCATGTTGAAGGCGGCCGCAGTCCGCATTCAACAGGTGGAACTGAACGATCTTTACGGAGTGTGTGTAAAAATCACCGGGTCGATCGCGGACGTGCAAACGGCGATTCAGTATGGCCGGCTAATCGCCGAACGAATGAATGGCAACCCCGTCGCGACCGTGTTAACGCAGCCGATTGCGTCCGCTGTTCCCGGGATTCACTCTGAAAATGAATTTAATGCGCTCATCCAACAAGACGTTGTCTTTGATGCGGGCAAACCGACAGACATTTCCAATCAATCCGTTATGAACCAACAGAATCCTCCGGCCTTGGGCTTCATCGAGACGCAAGGTTTCACCGCCGTCTTCGAAGCGATCGACACCGCGTGCAAGGCTGCGGACGTCGAAGTGGTGGGCAAAGAGAAACTGGGGGGCGGGTTTGTCACCGTCGTGCTCCAGGGCGAACTCTCGGCCGTAACAGCGGCTGTCGAAGCGGGCAAGGCCAAAGTCGATGGGCTGGGGAAATTGATTGCCGCCCATGTAGTGGCGCGCCCCGCGGATTCCGTCTTAAAATTGCTTCCGCGTCTGTAGCCGTTAAATCGAAAAGAACCGAAATATGAAGACCTTCAAAATCACGAGCGGTTCTTCCGCTGGGTGTTCACTCTTTTCGACTTCTTTTGCTTTTTTCGGCTAATCCGCCGTTTCCAAGTTGAATGCGCCGCGCAGCGTCGAAGCCCGATTTTGCACCGTCAAAAACAGATTGGTTGTCAAAATCGTGGGCATAGTCACCGCCGCCGACCGTCAGATCCTCGACAAACGATTGCGAAACTGGTTGAAACTCTGATCGAGGCAAAGCAAGGGCGGATTCCGTAGATGCTCCATGTTCGGGTGTGGGTTCTGTGTCTTGTTATCAAGGTGAAAAACTGACGCCTTTTCGGCGTTCAGTTTGAAAGGATAACCCATTAGCGCCGATGACAATTACTAGGCCTGACCCTATACGGGCCCTATATTTTCCCCCAGCTGAAAATCAGATGAGAGTGACCGACAGAAAAGTCGTACCGTCCGCCTGTGTCCGCCTTGCTAACGCTCCGTCGGCCGGGTATCCTCCCCTCCATGACTTGCAAGCTCACAGCCATCATCGAACAGGACAAGGACGGGGCGTACGCGTATTGCCCGGAACTCAAGGGTTGCCACACGCAGGGCGACACGGTGGAGGAGGCGTTGGCCAACTTGCGGGAGGCGGCGGAGCTCTACTTGGAGACCTTGAAGCCAGCCGAACTGCGGCGGCTCGGGAGCAAAACTATTCTCGCCACCTCACTGGAGATAGCGCATGCCTAAACTGCCCCGCCTCACCGCGCCGGAGGCGGAACGCAAATTGTTGGCCGCTGGCTTTGTCTTCAGGCGGTCGAAAGGCAGCCACCGCATCTACTTTCGTGCAGGGGAGCGTGTCATTGTTCCGTTCCATCGCGGGAAGACTCTGCATCCGAAAATCGTGCGGGAGGTGTTGTCGGCAACTGGCGAGATTTGACGAGCAGTCCAGCAAGATCGCCAGCGATACTATTATCGGAAAATAGGACGGACTTCCTCGTTCCGTTGGGAACGAGGTGGAGGGGTGGGTTCATGAAGAAGTTTTCTTAACACTCCAGAATTGTCGTAGACCTATTCGTGACAAATCCCAACAGTGGAGGCAACCGGCTTTACCGGAACAAAGGCGACGGGACGTTTGAGAAAATCACGGCGGGGGTCATTGTCGCTGACAGGAAAGGATCCACGGGCTGCGCCTGGGGCGATTACGACAATGACGGTTTCCTCGATCTGTTCGTGGTGAACGGTTTTGCGGGTCCCGAGGACAACCTGCTTTACCACAACAACGGCGACGGCACGTTCAGCAAGACCACCACTGGCAGTCCGGTCAACGACGGCGGGAATTCGTTCGGCGTCGGCTGGGGCGACTACGACAACGATGGCTTTCTTGATCTGTTCGCTGCCAACGGCGCGCGCGGTCCGGCCCAAAGCAATTCTCTCTACCGGAACAACGGGAACGGCAACAACTGGGTCAAGGTCAGGTGCGTCGGAACAGGATCGAATCGGACCGGCTTCGGCACCAAGGTCCGGGTCCAGGCAACTATCGGCGGCCAATCCCGCTGGCAAATGCGCCAGATCGATGGCGGCGATGGAACGAGCGGCGGCAGCCTTGAAGCCGACTTCGGTTTGGGCGACGCGACCATCATCGACACGCTGCGCATCGAATGGCCCTCCGGCATCGTGCAGGAATTGCATGGCGTGGCGGCGAAACAGTCCCTGACCGTCACCGAGTCGGCACGACTCCAGGCGCCAGGAGCAGGTGTCCTTCGCATCCAATCCTGGAAAGGGATGGCCTTCGAGGTTCAGGCGTCCACCGATCTGGACGAGTGGTCGCCCCTGACCACCGTAACCAATCTCACCGGCACGCTGCAGTTCACAGACCCCGATGCAGCGAATGATGCCCGGCGCTTCTACCGGACGGTGCTTCGGTGATCGGAAAGGGGTCCCGGCTATTGGATAATTCACTTCACTTTCAAACTGTTGGCCACCGTATGCCGGCTGCCCATCGTTAACCGTTGCCCAATCTATTCCGCCGTCATCACCGTCTCTCCACGCAAACGGCGCGCGATGGCCACTTCCTGCCGATCCGTTTTCTTTCGCTCGCTCAACGCCTTGTAGCGCCCGCTGAACAAATGGCCGAAGTGCTTGTGTCCGCGGTTAAACCGGCCCGTGTCGATCCCCAAAAACCATTTCATCCCCGCCACCAGGTTGCCTTGCGGCGTCTCCACCACCAAATGAAAATGATTCCCCATCAGGCAATATGCATGCACTGTGTCGTCCTCGACCAGCCGCAGCAACCCACAAAACCTCGAGCGTTTGGAATCTCTTCATGTGCTGC
>JAQBVM010000171.1 GCA_027623095.1 Verrucomicrobiota bacterium | reverse complement strand
GCTCCGATTCGCAAGATAGCCGTCTCACAAGGAGAAGTCAGGGCTTCACAGAGTGTCGCCCCACCGAGGGAAACGGGAGTCGTCGGCATCCTTCTCGGCGAAAGTGCGGAGGGTGGTCTGCCCTCATTCGGAGATGCGCCCTGTTCGAATGGGCGTCTCAATTCACCCGTGACAAAGATCGGGCGGGTTGTGTAGCGTCGCGCTCATGCTATTTCGATCTTTTTCGGTTTCGCGTGTTGTCTGGTTGCGGCTGCTGCCTCTTTTTCTTTGCATCCGTTCTTGCGCGGTGGCGTCCAGTGCTGAAGTGTCACGGATTCCGCGTTTCTCGGTGGAGTATATGGACACGACGGTTCTTCCGGGCGCCGATTTTTTCCGGTATGCCGCCGGGAGCTGGTTGAAAGCCAATCCGGTTCCGGAAGACAAATCGCGCTGGAGCGGTTTTGAAGAATTGCAGGAACGCAATTGGCAGTTGATCCACAGCATTCTCGACGATTGCCAGGCCGGGCGTTCGGGAAAGAGCAAACCCGCCCGGCAAGTCGGCGATTTCTTTGCGTCCGCGATGGACACCAATCGGATTGAGAAACTGAGTTTCGATCCGATTCAAAAGGATCTCCGGAGCATCGACAAACTCGAATCCAAAGACGCCTTGTTCCGAACGCTGGCGGAAATCCATCTGCGTGACGGGGACGCCCTGTTCACGCCCTTTGTTAATCCTGACGCCAAGAACAGCTCGGTCTATGCGTTTCATTTGAACCAAGGCGGGCTCGGTTTGCCGGATCGGGACTACTATCTGACAGACGCGTTCGCCGTGCAGCGCGCGGCTTATCAAGAGCATATAGCGAAGATGCTGGTGCTTCTCGGAGAAACGGAAGCCGAAGCCGCGGAACACGCGGCGACGATTCTCGATCTGGAAACGGAATTGGCCAAAGTGAGCAAGAGTCGAGTCGAGCTTCGTGATCCCATTGCGAACTATCACAAGGTCGCCATGGCCGAATTGGAAGAGACGGCAGGAGCGCTGCCTTGGAAACCGTATTTTCGATCCCTCGGACTTTCGAAACTTTCCGAACTGGTTGTGCGGCAGCCGACATTCTTCACCGCTCTGGCCGGCTTGATCCAGGCGCGTCCTTTGGCGGAATGGCAGACGTATTTGCGCTGGCATGTGCTGCAAAACAGCGCGCCATTTCTTCACGGTGCCGCAGAGAACGAATCGTTTCGGTTTTACGGCACCGTTCTGCGGGGCCAGCCGGCCCAGGAACCGCGTTGGCAGCGGGCCGCTAAAGTGGTTGATGGAACGATTGGCGAAGCGCTGGGCAAGCTCTACGTGGAGAAGTATTTTCCCCCGGCCGCGAAACAGAGGATGGAGGAGTTGATCGGGAATCTGCGTGCCGTGTTTCGCGATCGATTGGGGAAACTCGAATGGATGACCGACTCCACGCGTGAGAAGGCACTCACCAAATTTGACCGGTTTACGCAAAAGATTGGGCATCCGGACAAATTCCGGGATTATTCGAAAGTACGGATTCGCGCGAACGATTATCTGGGAAATGTTCAACGCTCCACCGAATTCGAAGTCCGGCGGCAGCTCGATCGCATTGGCAAACCGGTGGATCTGACCGAATGGCACATGACGCCTCAAACCGTGAACGCGTATTTTAATCCGTTGCAAAACGAGATCGTTTTTCCCGCCGGCATTCTTCAACCGCCGTTCTTTGATGTGGAAATGGACGACGCGGTCAATTACGGGGCGATCGGTGTGGTGATCGGCCATGAAATCACGCATGGGTACGATGACCAAGGGCGCAAGTACGACGCCGATGGCAATCTCAACGATTGGTGGACGGAAGCCGACGCGAAGGCATTCGATCAACGCGCCCAGAAAGTCATTGATCAATACAGCGGGTATGAGGCGTTGCCGGGATTGAAAGTTAATGGGGAACTGACGCTCGGAGAGAATATCGCCGATTTGGGCGGAACCAGCATCGCTTACGAAGCCCTACAGCGGGCGCTGGAGAAAGATCCGTCCAAGCGAAAAACGGTTGACGGATTAACGCCCGAGCAGCGGTTCTTTCTGTCGCTTGCCCAACTGTGGCGTGTCAATTGGCGTGAGGCGGAACTGCGCCGCCGAATCACAGTCGATCCTCACAGCCCGGCTCAATTCCGCGCGATCGGACCGCATGTGAACATGCAGGAATTCTTCGACGCGTTCGGGGTCAATGCTGCCGACCCAATGTGGCGCTCCCTTGACCTCCGGGCGAAGATTTGGTGACACCGGCGCCGCCAATGCGATCCGAAGCAAAGGTCGAGAAGTGCGTGAAGGAGCTTTGCCTTCGTTGCGGGATTTGCTGCGACGGCACGTTGTTTAAGGATGTCGAGTTGCGTCCGGGAGACGACACCTCAGCCCTGGAGCATTTTGGGCTGAAATTATCGAACCGAACACCGAAAAAAACCAGTGAGGGCGGAAGCCCACGATCTCGGGTCCAATCCTCAAGATTTCGCCAGCCTTGCGCCGCGTTGGACGGGTGCGTTTGCAGGGTTTATTCCGAGCGCCCTGCGCATTGCCGCGAATTCGAGTGCGGATTGCTGAAGGCCGCGGTTGAGGGAGAGATTGAGACAGCGGCGGCGCTCAAGCTGATACGGCGAACGCGAAAAAAATCCGACGCAGCGCGTGCGTTGCTGGATGAGTTTGGCGATTCGGGTGCGAAGGAATGTGTGAGCGTTCGATTCCGCCGAGTTCAGCGGCGCCTTGAATCAGGCGAGGTCTCTCAAGAAGAGGGTTCCCGATTTTCTCGTCTCACGGAAACCGTTCACGAGCTCAATCTTTTGCTCGGCGCCTTTTTTTACCCGGGCTACCGTTTCAAACGCAATTCATGAACACAAAAGACACACTTCGATGGGGAATCCTCGGCACCGCCGAAATCGCGCAGAAAAACTGGAAAGCCATCCGCAACTCCGGCAATGCGACGGTGGTTGCAGTGGCCAGCCGGACCCTCGATCGGAGCCGCCAGTTTATTGCGGCACGCCAGGCTGAAGCGCCGCAGCCCGTTGCGCCTCGAGCGATGGGCTGCTACGAAGAACTGCTGGCGGCGACGGATGTCGATGCCGTTTATATTCCGTTGCCCACGGGTCTTCGCAAAGAATGGGTGCTTCGCGCCGCCGCCGCGGGCAAACATGTGATTTGCGAAAAGCCGTGCGCCCCGAGTGTGGCGGAATTGGAGGAGATGATTGACGCGTGCAACCGCAACAAGGTGCAGTTCATGGACGGGGTGATGTTCATGCATAGCGAACGGTTGAACCGAATTCGCGAGGTACTCGAGGACGGTACGAGTGTGGGGCGGATGAAACGCATGGCGTTCGGGTTCAGTTTTTACGCTCCGGAGGATTTTTACACCGGCAACATTCGCGCCCATAGCGGATTGGAGCCGCACGGATGCCTGGGGGATCTGGGGTGGTATTGCATCCGGTTTGCGCTTTGGGCGATGAACGGCAAACTCCCGACACAGGTAACGGGAAACCTCATTTCGACGGCCGCCCGTAAAGACAGTCCGAATCCAGTACCAACGGAATTCTCGGCGGAGTTGATGTTCGACGGTGGAATATCGGCGGGTTTCTATTGCTCGTTTCTGGTGGAGCTCCAGCAGTGGGTGAACATCAGCGGGACCAAAGGGTATTTGCACGTGCCGGATTTTGTGCTGCCGTATTTTGGCAGCCAATTGGGTTTCGAAACCAACAACGCGTCTTACCAGGTAACGGGCTGCGACTTCAATATGGAACCGAACCGCCGTCAGTTCTGGGTGCCGGAATACAGCAACAGCCATGCGCGCTCGCCGGAGAGCAATCTGTTCCGCAATTTCTCGAATCAGGTTTTGGGTGGCAAAAGGAACAGTGCCTGGCCCGAACTTGCGCTCAAGACGCAGCGGGTCATGAATGCCTGTTACGATTCTGCCCGTTCGAACCATGCTTATCCGCTTTGTTGACAATCGCAGTGATTTGAGCTGCTGCGACTCACAGAGGCGCGCTCCGGAGCGCGGGTCTGTGACCCGCAGCATCTTCGAAATGTCAACAAACCGGATACGCATAGTTCGAACAAGGCCGTCGATCTCGAGTAACAGTTCGAGGACAATACTATGAGGGAAGAGGATCCGGTTGATGGCGTTGATGGCACAGCGCCAACCGCAGTTCCCCTGCGCGTAAACGAAGCGATGGCGGTCCCGTCCTGGTGGCAGCCAGTTGTGCTCGCCGCGATGGCGGGTGGCATGGGTTGGGGCATCCGCGGCCAATATGGTCACGAGAGCGGCGCTATGATTGCCGGAGTGCTCGTGAGTTTGGTGCTAGTTTTTCTTTTCTGCCCCAACGCGGCCGCGCTCCCCGCCTTTCGCGCAATTGCCTGGGGGACCGTGGCGATCGGCTTCGGAGGCTCGATGACCTATGGCCAAACGGTGGGATTGACTCATGATGCGGAGCTTGTCGGGCATTGGGGGGCGCTACGCTGGGGGTTGCTGGGATTGGCGATCAAAGGGGGAATATGGATTGGTTTCGCGGGAGTATTTCTAGGAATGGGTTTGGGCGGTGTCCACTATCGGGCGCGTGAATTGTTTGTGCTGATGAGCGTTGCGCTGGGGTTGTTCTTCTTGGGAACGCAGCTCCTGAACCAGCCGTTCGATCCGGGGCAACAGATTCTGCCGCGACTCTATTTCTCAGACGATTGGCGGTGGGAACCGGGGGCTGCGCTCAAACCGCGCAGGGAATGCTGGGGTGGACTTTTGTTCGCCCTTGTGGGAGTGATCAGTTACGCGGGTGTGATTCGAAAAGACCGGCTGGCGCGGAATCTTGCGTATTGGGCGTTTTTGGGAGGAGCGATCGGATTTCCACTTGGCCAAAGCGTTCAAGCGTTTCACGCATGGAATCGAGAGTTATTCCAGAGCGGATTCCTTAGCCGCATCGAGCCACACATGAACTGGTGGAACATGATGGAAACCACATTTGGAGCGGTGTTCGGCGCGGTCCTTGGATTTGGGCTATGGATGAATCGCAAGCGTATCGCCGTGCGCCCGAGTTCGGATGAATCGACGATGAAGCCGGCGATCGAATGGTGCCTGATTGTGATATATGCCTTGCTGTTGATTTCGGGTGAATTCTATTCGTTTCGCTCAATCGAACGGTTCACTGATCTCGGTCTTGCGATGGGATTGCTTCCGATTATTGGGATTGCGGTCGGGAGGTGGTGGCCGTTTATGATCGTGCTTCCTCTGACGGCACTACCGATTGCCGGGAAGACGCTTAGACAATTGGGCTACGGCGAGCATCAGGTTTCGATTCTCGCGGGATGGGTGCTGTATGTGGCTGTTCCGTTGATTCTAATTGGCGCCGGTGCTTTATGGTGTGCGGCTCGATCGAGAGCCGGAGAACGCACGGGTGTTGTAACAGAACGCGCCCTCTTGATCGCGGTCTGGCTCTATTTCGGATTGAACTACGCCTTTTTCCGCTTTCCTTGGCCCTGGGTTGAGTGGACCTCCAGAACTCCGAACGGAATCATTTTCAGCATCTGCGCGATTGGGATCACGATCGGAGTGCTCTGGATCGGCAGTGCTCGAAAGGGTCAGGGCTCGACTGAGTTTCGCTCCAACGCAGTTACACGGAAACCGGGAGAATGAAGCAGTGTTTTTCTTTGCCATAGGGGAGCGGCATTGCGTAGTTTGCTTGTCTTGTGATTTCCGGAAACAAAAAAAGGCGCGCGGTTCGAGTCGGGCTCATTTCACTCGGCTGCGCGAAGAATCTCGTTGATGCCGAGGTGATGCTCGGGTCGCTCCTCAAAGAGGGTGCGGAGATTACAAATGATCCCACGGGCGCCGATGTGGTGATTGTGAATACCTGTTCGTTTATCGATGCCGCTCAGGAAGAGAGCGTTGATGCGATTCTGGAATCGGACGCGGTCCGCGAGGCAAATAATCGCGGTCAAGCTCTGGTTGTTTCCGGATGCTTGACGCAGAGGTTCCGCGATCAATTGCCGAAACTTCTTCCTGAAGTGGACGCATTCATGGGGATTGACCAAGTCGCGGAGGTCCCGAGGATCATTGAGCAAGCTCTGCGGCATCGAGAGGCACGTGTGCAAGCTCCGGACAGGGTGGTTCATCGGGAGCGGGAACGTCCGAAGTTGAACGGGAATCGAAGCCAAGAACCGGTGGTGGCTGTTACGCGGCGTCCGAGTTATGTGCCTGACTATTCCACCCCGCGGTTCCGGCTGACTCCCAGGCAATTCGCATACGTTAAGATTGCCGAAGGATGCAATCATCCCTGCAGTTTTTGCACAATTCCGCAGATGCGAGGAGGACATCGGAGCCGCGCGCAACGGGACATTGTCGCAGAGGCGCGGCAGTTAATTGGCGACGGGGTCAAAGAATTGAACCTAATTTCACAGGATTCGACTTACTACGGCTTGGATTTAAGGCCAAACCGCCGTGGATCGATCGCGTCCCCTGCGAATTTTGCAGCTGCGACGCAGGCACTTCCGAAACGAGCCACGACGCTCGCGACGTTGCTGCGGGCTTTAAACCGGCAGCCGGGTGATTTCTGGATTCGACTGCTGTACACCCATCCGGCTCACTGGACAGATGAATTGATCGAGACGATTGCGGAATGCCGCAAAGTTGCTCGCTATGTGGATATGCCACTTCAGCATATCCACGACAACATGCTTGAGCGTATGCGCCGTGAGACGTCGCGACAGCACATTGTCGATCTGATTCGGCGCATCAGGAAAGGCATTCCGGGGATTGCCATTCGCACAACGTTCATCGTGGGATTTCCGGGAGAGACGGAAACCTGTTTCGAATCATTGCTCGAGTTTATCCGCGAAACAAGGTTTGAGAGACTTGGAGTCTTTGCCTATTCGGCCGAGGCGGGAACGCGGGCTGCGAAAATGGCGAATCAGATCCCGTCCGCTGTAAAGATGAAGCGCCGGCAAATCGCAATGAGCGAGCAACTCAAGGTTGCTCAGGAAGTTTCCCAGAGTTTCGTCGGACGCGAGATTAAGGTGCTCGTCGAGAAAGCCGCTAACATTTCCGAGCTGCAAAACGCTAATATTAGCTCGTGGGAACACGGACTGCTTCGCAGCGAGTCGCATAAGGCCGAGGCTCCGTCTGGAAGATACGTGATCGCAAGAGCGGAAGCCGATGCACCGGATATCGACGGCCGAGTGTTCGTGCATGGCAGACTGCCGATAGGGGAGTTTGCGCGCGTGAAAGTCGTCGGCCATACAGGTTACGACCTGATTGCGAAACCGGTCTGAAAACAGAAGGCCTTGCTGGAATGTTCCAGATCCGTTGAATAGTCTAGGAAATGCCGCACTCAACATCAGCAACCCGTGAATCGACCCACCCCTGCACCCCTCCCAGGAGGGGATCTGAAAGCGGCGTCCGCGACAAAGCTCCCCTCCTCGGAGGGGCTGGGGGTGGGTTCATGGGCACCGAGCGCGCTCAAAATAGAGCGGGAGCTGCCCATGAATCTGCCCAATAAACTGACATTGTCGCGATTGGCGCTGACTGTGGCATTCTTGCTGGCCGAGTTCGCCAAGTTTCCATTTTCGGAGACCTGCGCGCTTCTTCTGTTTTCAATGGCGAGCTTGACGGACTATTTCGATGGCATGATTGCGCGGCGGAATCATCTCATTACAAACTTCGGCACTCTCATGGATCCGTTGGCAGATAAGATTCTCACGTGTTCGGCATTCATCGCCTTCGTTGGGAGGGGTGAAATTGCCGCGTGGATGGTTGTGGTCATTGTCGCGCGCGAGCTTGCAATCACCGGGCTTAGACTTCTGGCGGCTACGAATCAAGTCGTCCTGGCGGCCGAACGATACGGAAAGCACAAGACGATCTCACAGATTGTGGCGATCCTGGCTGTCTTGGTGGCGACCAGCTACTCTGAATGGGGCGGTTGGACTCAAGGCGTTTTCGGTTGGTGGATCCCAGTTTTCGCCGAGATCGCGAAGTGGGTCGCTGTTCTACTGACGCTGACATCAGGGGGACTCTATCTGGCGCGAAATCGAGCCCTTTTCCTTCGGGATCTATGACCGGTGTTCGTCCCTTTTGTGGAGGAGTACGGTGAACAGTTTGGCGCTGTGGATCGCGCAAGGATTTGGACTGGGACGGTTCCCTGTTGCTCCAGGAACATTCGGTTCCGTGGGTGGAATCGTTTGGTTCATCGTGTTGCTGAGCTCGCCGAGTCCGCAACTGTTTTGCGCCGGCTTAGCTGGGGGAATTCTCGTTTCTGTGATCACCGGCTCGATGGCGGAAGGCATCCTGGGAAAAAAGGATCCTGGATCGGTTGTGATCGACGAGATTGTGTCCGTTCCACTCTGCTTCGCCGGATGGCTCGCAATCGCGAGCTTCGAGGAGGGCAGGTGGTTGGGTTTCAGATTCACCGCGGGATCGCAATTCTGGTTCAAAGCGTTGGGTGTATTCGTTCTTTTCCGATTTTTTGACATCGTAAAGCCGTGGCCCGCCAGGCAAATCCAATCCCTTCCCGGAGGCTGGGGTATCACAGTGGACGACTTGGCAGCAGCGGCCTACGTCAATATTTGTGTGCTGGGAATTCTTTGGGGCGCGCGTCTGATCGGAGCCGAGAATTAGTTCGCGCCCCAGAAGCTATTCCGAATTCGAGGCGCGTGGCTTTCCGAACCGCACGATTGTGGTGTTGCTTGAATCGCCAATCTCACAAAACGGGCCCATAACGCGTGCCAACGATGAGTCAGCGTCACGCAAAATGCGTGGAATTGATCAATCCCGTTACCTGACAAAATGCCTATCTCCTTCCAAGTTTGTGAATCCGCCGATGGCATTGTCTCTGCTAGATAATTTTCTACCAATTAGGATTGACACTCTAATTGCTTTTATTAAAGTGCGGCGACCGTAACCCATCATTAACCGAAAGAAACTATGAACCGTATTCATCGCAAGTATAAAGACCGAGTCGGGGCTTTCACTCTCATTGAGCTGTTAGTCGTCATTGCAATCATAGCCATTTTGGCTGGCATGCTCTTGCCTGCGCTCGCAAAAGCCAAGGCCAAGGCGCAACGCATTAAATGCGTGAACAACCTGAAGAACGTTGGATTGGCGTTTCGAATCTTCGCCACGGATAATGGCGATCGTTTTCCAATGAGCGTCAGCACGAATGAAGGAGGATCCTCGGAATACACCGGACGCGGCAAGGAGCAGTTCGTCTATAAGCACTTCCTGTCGATGTCCAACGAATTGAGCACGCCGAAGATCATCATTTGCCCGTCTGACGGAGCAAAAATTGAGGCGACGAACTGGGTCGATTCCGGTCGTGGCGCTTTTGCCCGCAATCGAAATAAGTCGGTTAGTTACACCGTCGGGTTCGAGGCAGACGAAACGCTTCCGCAATCAATGCTGTCGGGTGACCGGAACATCACGAACATCGCTGGCCGCGGCGGACAGCAAGCCTACGCGAAAATTGATATCTCCGGAATCATCAAGCTCGGCACGAATCACACTTCACGTCAGGGCGCGGGTTGGACTTCGGACATTCACCAAAATCAGGGTGACGTTGCGATGGGTGACGGCAGCGTTCAACAGTTGAGCACAGCCCGTCTCCGGGATCAGTTGATCAACTCCGGTTCGAAGGATAACACTACCGGATTCCCGGGCCAATCGCCCAGGTAATCGAGAAACCTTTCTCGAACGAATTCACAAAGGCGCCCGTTTGGGCGCCTTTTTTTTTGCGATCACAATTGCGCCGTTCGCTCGATGATTTCTTTCAACGGTGTCGAGGGGCGGAACTGCACTGTTCGAAACAGTTTTTCGACCACCGGTTTGCGGCGCAGCATATCCTCAAAACCGTGCGCGTAGGCCTGTTGATAGGGAACAAGCTCGATCTGTGACCCTGAATTCAGAGTCTGAATCACAAGTTCTGCCAGGCCGAGAATGCTGATCTCATCCGTGCTGCCGATATTAAAAACCTCACCTCGTGCCTGGGAACAGGTTTCCAACCGCGCCAAAGCTTCAATCGTATCCATGACGTAGCAGAAACACCGCGACTGCGAACCGTCGCCGAAAACTTTAAGGGGAGCGCCCGTTTTGGCAGCGGTTATGAAGCGTGGCAGAACCATTCCGTAGCGCCCGGTTTGCCGGGGACCCACTGTATTGAAGAGCCTGACGATAATGACTCCCAAGCCCGATTCTTTTGCGTGGGCCATCGCCAAGAATTCGTCCATGAGCTTGGAACACGCATAGCTCCATCTTCCCAAGTGGGGAGGACCGATTAAGAGATCGTCGTTTTCGTCGAATCCCGCGCGCTGGCTTTTTCCATAAACTTCGGAAGTTGATGCCAGCAGCATTGGCACGCTGTGGTGGGCTGCGGCTTCCACGACGACCTCAGTTTCTCTAAGATTCGTTTGTATTGTCCTAATCGGGGAATGGACGACCAGCTCGACCCCGACTGCGGCGGCCAAATGATAGATAAAATCGCAATTCGTGATGATGTCAGAGAGATCACTGCATTCGGAGACTTTTTGGTGGATGAACCGCAGGCGAGAATTGGAGATGACGGCTTGAAGATTCTCAATCGATCCGGTCGAGCAGTCATCAATGACTGTCACAGAGGAACCTTGCCGCAACAAACGTTCCACCAAGTGCGACCCGATGAAGCCCGCTCCGCCCGTCACAAGTACTCGTTGCGCGCTCATTTCAAAGCGAAGACCAGCGCTTCCGCAAGCTTCTGACGGTATTCGGACGAGGCGATCAATCGGGATTCCTCGTCGTCGGTAAGGAATCCACCCTCCAGGAGAACCGCCGGACGTTTCTGGCCCTGAAGGACCGTCATAAATCGTGCTCTCCGAACTCCCCGATCTTTCCGTCCTGTGAGTTGAATCATCGCCCTGTGCATCCGCATCGCTAACTGCAAGTTCTGGATATCAAATGCGTTGTTTGGATAAACGATTTCCGGATTGTCGTCAAAGTCTCGCGTTAGGTTCGACGGCATTCCAGTCGGGGTCAAACAATAGGTTTCGAGTCCGCCGTTTCCGGATCCACTCGTCGTGCGAGGAGAAGAATTGAAATGCAGGCTGACATACAGGTCTGCCTTCACTGAATCCGCGAAAGCGATGCGCTCATTCGAAGACAATTCTTGGTCAACGGTCCGGGTTAACCACACATTCCAACCGATAGCGGCAAGCATCGGGCGTACGCGCAGCGCCCAATCAAGCGTTAAGTCCTTTTCCCAATCCGAGTTTGTGATGGATCGGGCGCCGGTGTTCTTTTTCCCGCCGTGACCGGGATCAATAACGATCACGCGCCCGCTTCCCTTTCGAAATTCCACTTCAGTCTTCAAGAGGGGTTCAAAGCTCTTCTTCACATCCAAATAGTGCATCGCTGGACGGCCGTGGATGAGTTTTGGCGCGAAGCCGAGACCGAGGCTAACGCCGTTCCAGGTCGCGTAGCGGCTGCCTATTGTGGTTGAGAACGAGCCGCGCGCGCTTTTCGCTGCGAAAGTCCGAGTAGTTCCTTCTCCAAAAGAATTCAGTTTTCCGAAATGATTCTGTTCGCTCCAACCGCCAAGCCAGATCCAGCCATCATCCGCCTTGTGATTCGGGTTGATCTCTTGGTCTCCGGGGGACATGGAAGAAACCTCGGATGGGCGGAATTCCCGCTGGCGTTCTCGGGAATCGGCTGGCTCCCGGACGACTGGGGGCTGGAGCGGCGTGAGCCGAGGCGGTGGTTTCGGGGGTGTGGGACAGCCGGTCAAGTAAAACAGGCTCGCGCCTAGTATCATTCTTTTCCACAGATCGGGCACGCGGGGATATAGCGCGAGTTGACGAATGACTCAAGCTGGATGTTTTGAACGGGCTTGCCCAAGGCATGGCGCGTCGTCATATTTCGTTGCTTTGAAAGTTCTCATTGCCATTACGGGAGCGAGCGGGGTGGTTTACGCCCAGCGGCTGCTTGATTGCCTGGCTGAAACGGGCAATGAAATCCATGTTGTGATTAGCAACTACGGGCGGGTTGTCATTGAGCAGGAGTTGCCGGATGGTTTTCGGCTTCCGGATGGAATTACATCCCATGGCCTGAAGAGCATGAATGCGCCGTTTGCCAGCGGCTCGAATCCACTGGATGCCATGGTCATTATTCCGTGCAGCATGGGTACACTCGGACGGGTCGCTCATGGGCTCAGTGACGATGTTCTCCTGCGGACGGCGGACGTGATGCTGAAGGAGCGCCGGAAGCTCATTCTGGCGCCTCGCGAAACGCCGTTAAATCTGGTTCATCTGAAGAACATGGAGCTTTTGCTTCTCGCCGGCGCTACAATCTTGCCAGCGAATCCCGCGTTTTACTCCAATCCAAAGACGATCGGTGATCTGGTGGATACGGTCGTGGGCCGGGTCATGGATCATCTGGGAATTCCGCACGGACTGATGCCCCGTTGGCAGGAGGAAAAAGAATGAGGTTGCGGGCACGCCTCTGACCGCGGTGGCCAAATTCGAGGGATGGCTTCAATCGGCAAGGAAATTCGAAAATGGTGCGAGTTCGTTAAGTTCTCGCACACCGTTTTTGCCCTCCCGTTTGCCTTGGCCTCAATGGTTGTGGCGGCGCGCGAAAACAAGGGATGGCCCGGTTGGCGTCTGTTCGTGCTGATTCTGGTGGCGATGATCTCGGCTCGGACCTGCGCGATGGCGTTTAACCGGATCGCGGATCGTGAGTTTGACAAAGCAAATCCGCGCACCAAAGGCAGGCATCTGCCAGCCGGCACCATTTCCCTTGCAAGCGCTTGGTTTCTCTGTGTTTTGAGCGGCGCGGGATTGATGATCGCAGGTTTCTTCATCAACTCGATCTGCTTCTATCTTTCTCCAGTTGCTTTGTTTCTTGTCTGTTTCTACTCGCTGACAAAACGGTTCACGGATTTCACCCATTTCTTCTTGGGAGCCGCTTTGGCGCTTGCTCCATTGGGTGCTTGGCTTGCGGTGACCGGAGTGCTGACCGTATTGCCGATCATCCTCGCGCTTGCGGTCGTGGCCTGGCTGGTTGGTTTTGACATTATTTATGCGCTTCAGGATTACGACTTTGATCGAAAACAGCGACTGCATTCGCTGGTCGTTCGATGGGGTGTGGGCAATGCCCTGACCTTCGCATTTTTGTCACACATGGCGATGTGGAGCCTTCTCGTGTTGTTCGGATTGCTTTCGGGTTTTCGAATGGCATATTTCACGGGCTTGATAATTATCCTGGGCAGTCTGCTCCTCGAGCATTGGCTCGCGCGCCGGCGAAGCCTAAAGTGGATTAACGTCGCTTTTTTTCGGTTGAATGGATTGATCAGCGTCGTGTTTTTAGCTGTGACAACGGCGGAAGTCGTCTGGCCGGCATTCCGAATCTACAAATGAATTTCCTACTCATGCACGCTGAGCTGAGCGACTTATACGACAAGGTTGCCGCCGGAGAGCGTATAACCGAGGCGGACGCTTTGCGGCTTTTTCGGTCCAAGGATCTCAATGGTTTGGCCAAGATCGCGAATTTGGCATGTGACCGGAAGAATGCGCGGCATGCCAGTTACATTGTGAATCGGTATATCAATTACTCGAATTACTGCATTCTGAGCTGCCAATTCTGCGCGTTCGCCCGGAAAAAGAGAGATGCCGATGGTTTTCAGTATTCGACCGAGGAGATCGTTGAGAAGGCGCGTGAGGCGCTTTCACTTGGAATTACGGAACTTCATATTGTTGGGGGGCTCCATCCGAATCTGCCGTTTGAGTATTACCTCGAAATGCTGCGCGCACTCAAACGATTGGATGCAAGGCTGCAGCTTAAATGTTTCACAGCGATCGAAATCTTGCACTTGGCTTGGATTGCGAAAAAGACGGTTCGAGAGACGCTTCAAGAGCTGCGCGACGCCGGGTTAAACTCGTTGACCGGAGGAGGCGCTGAGATTTTCCGGCGTGAAGTGCGCTCGGCAATCGCCAAGGGCAAAGAATCGGCGGAGGAGTGGCTGGATGTTCACCGAAAGTGGCACCAGCTCGGAGAACGCAGCACCTCGACGATGCTATTCGGGCACGTCGAGTCTCTCGAGGATCGCATCGATCATTTGCGGCAGCTTCGCAATCTGCAGGATGACACCCACGGGTTTTGCGGTTTTGTGCCACTGCCCTATCAACCGGAGAATAACCGGATACCGGTCCAGCATCCACCGACGGGATTCGACACCTTGCGAACGATCGCCGTGAGCCGGATTTACTTGGACAACTTCGATCATATCACCGCCTACTGGGTGGGAATGGGTCTAAAACTTGCGCAGTTGGCCCTCGATTTTGGCGCGGACGATCTGCACGGCACGATTGTGGAGGAGAAGATATTCGAGATGGCAGGGGTGCGCGGACGCCAGCTTCAGCCTGAGGCCGAGATGGTGAAGGCAATTCGCGAGGCTGGCCGGATTCCGGTGCAACGAAACACGTTCTACGAGCAGATCAAAGTGTGGCCTTCCTCGGAATTCGGAATCTCCGCCGAAACCGATCCCGCGGACGAAGTTCTGGCGCTGACGCCAGCGACAAAAGACTAGCAACCGTCCCTCAAAACGGAGGAATCCGAATGAATGCTTCCGATCCATCGTCTCCGCTTCGAATGTCGCCGCCAGAGTCTCTGGAGGAACGAATCGGCCGGCACGAGCGCGGGAATCGCGCGGAGCTTTTACGGCGGGAAAACGCGCTGAATTCGGGGGTGAGCCCGTTCCGCGTCGGCTCGGTGCCTTACCTGAACGCGGTGCCACTGACAAAAGGCCTGGAGGATCAGATTGAATTCCTGCCCCCGTCCGAGCTTGGGGCCAAGCTTCGGCGCGACGAATTGGATGCAGCGCTGGTGAGTGTGACCGAAGTTCTCTTCAGCGACCGTTGCGACGTACTGGATGGTGTCGCCGTCGCGTCATTGGGCGAAGTCAAAAGTGTTTTTCTCGCGCATCGCGGACCTATTTCCGCCGCAACCGAGATCTTTTGCGACCGGGCGTCTCTGACAAGCGTCAGTCTTCTCCGTGTGCTGCTCGCGGAGCGAGATTTGCGGCCGGAGTTGAAGCCGCTGGAGGGTTACAATCTGGAGCCCATGCCGGATTATGTTCTCTTAATTGGCAATCCTGCGATCGATTTTCTCCGGCGTCCGCATGACCACCAGATTTGGGATTTGGGCTCGGCTTGGTGCGAACTCACGCATTTGCCGTTTGTCTATGCGGTCTGGGCGCTGCGACGGGGAATTGAGAACCGCCGGTTGCGGTCCGTCCTTCGGCAAGCGCAGCGTTTTGGCTTGGAGACACTGGATTCGATTATCCGGGAACATCCCGACTACGACTACAGTTTCCGGAAGGACTATCTTGGATGGCATATCCATTATCATCTCGGTTCCGACGAGAAACGCGGATTGGCGAAATTTGCCGAACTCTTGGGCAAACACGCTGGAAGACCGGTGTTCGATCCACGATTCGTCGTCTGAGCGGAATCCCATTTTCCGCATCACGAACCCGTTTTTCTTCATGGCCTCGGGATTCTTATTCTTCTTTGCATGGCGGCCGAGCTTTGAAAGCTGGCTCGGAAAGATGCGGAAGAGAATCTACACTTTGCTCTTTCCGTACCTGGTCTGGAGCGTCATCGGAATGACCCTGAATTATTCGGATTATCTGGCGGACAACCTGGATCGAGTGCGGGGAAGTGCGGAGACACCAGCGCTCACGTTTTTCGATGCGGCTGTTTATTTCTTCAACATGCCGGTGCCCCCGCAGCTCTGGTTCCTGCGCGCGCTTATGCTAATGATGCTTTGCACTCCCTTGGTGGCATTGGTAATTTGCGCCCTGAAACGATACAGTTTCCTGCTGATCCTATTGGTTTCAGCACTTCGGACTTTCCTTATTCGTCGTCTTGTTTTGCGGAGGCACTGCCTCCATCCTGCGC
>JAQBVM010000170.1 GCA_027623095.1 Verrucomicrobiota bacterium | reverse complement strand
GAATTGGCCCGAGCGACTGGCGCAGGCATCGCTATCTGACCGGCAAAAGAAAAGTTTCAACATTACAATCCGGTGGTATCAAGGCGTTTCTGGACGCTCTGGCGCTGGACCAGCGGCTGAGCGCGAGCAGCCAGCGGCAAGCTTTGAATGCCGTGGTGTATTTGTTACGCGAGGTTTTTGGCAAGGAGTTGGGGGATTTCTCGGATTATCGGCGAAGCAAGGTGCGCCCGCATGTGCCGGTGTGGCTGACTCCCGCGGAGATGCGGGCACTGTTGGACCAATTGGATGAGCGATGGGCGCTCATGACACGGGTGGCGTTCGGGGGTGGATTGCGTCTCATGGAATTGCTGCGGTTGCGGGTCAAGGATGTGGATTTGGAACAGGAAACACTGACGGTGCGCGGAGGAAAAGGCGACAAGGATCGGCTGGCGCCATTGGCACACGTTACCATCGAGCCTTTGCGCGGGCATTTGCAAGCGATTCGCCAAGTTTATGACGCGGACCGAGGCCAGCAAGTGGCCGGTGTCTGGTTGCCTGCTGGCTTGGCGCGGAAGTATCCGAAGGCGGGTGAGGAATGGCCTTGGTTCTGGTTGTGGCCGGACGAAGGATTGAGCATCGATCCGCGCGGTGGCGCGGAGCGGCGGCATCACGCGGGCGACTGGGAGTTTCAACGGACCATCAAGGAGGCTGCAAAGCGCGCGGGGTTGAACAAGCGGGTGACACCTCATGTGTTGCGACAGTCGTTCGCCTCGCAATTGCTGGATCGCGGCACGGACATCCGCACGGTGCAGGAGTTGCTGGGGCATCAAAGCGTGCAGACGACGATGATCTACACGCATGTCATGCGGCGTCCGGGATTGGGCATCAAAAGTCCATTGGATGAATGAAATCAAGGCGCAGCCTCGACGCCTGTCGTGGTTGGGAAACGGGTCACCCATTGGGGCGCTGGTCAACAGAAAAAACGTTGGGAACTTTGTCTCGAGAGCACGGACCTTTCGGAGGAGGAAGAGAAGGCACATTGATTACGAATCCCGGCAATGCTCATTTTGCGGTGCGGACCGCGGTTTGTCCCCAAACCGCCGCAAGCGGCGTTCGCGGAATTGCGTGGAATTGCCGCACCTGTGTTCCTTAATTGCTTCCCGCTGCGGACTGGGACAGTCTGCGGTCCGCAAAATGAGAACTGCTGCGGGAATCCGCTGGTATCTTGAGTATTTGGGCGAGCTTTCACAGCCTGAGGCCGTCGCCGATGAGCCGGGTCTGGAGACCGGCGCTCCGGTTCCCGCAGATCCGCCGGAGCGGGAGCCTGGCCAACCGTTGGGACCAACCGCCGGGAAACGGCCCTGGCGGCTGACCCTGATTGGACAGCTTCGGCTCAAACATCTGTCGTATCGCACGGAGCAGACGTACTTGGAGTGGGCGTCACGGTTCGCCCGATTCTTGAACGGAAAAGATCCGATGAAAGCGAGCGACGACGATGCGGTGGAGTTCTTGAGAGCCTGTTACCTCAACCCCAAGACATCTTGCATATCGTAAAGGCCCGGTGGTTTCGCGGTCACCCATTCGGCCGCGCGGAGCGCACCGTTGGCGAAGGTCTCCCGGCTTGCGGCTTTGTGGGTCAATTCAACGCGCTCGCCATTCGCCGCAAACACAACGGTGTGGTCCCCGACCACATCCCCTCCCCTTAGCGAATGCATTCCAATCTCGGCTTCGGTTCGTTCGCCGACAATTCCGTGGCGTCCGTGCCGGATTACCTCTTCGATTTGGCTTTCGCGGACTTCCGCAAGGATTTCTGCCAATGTCGCGGCGGTTCCGCTCGGAGCATCTTTCTTCAAACGGTGATGCATCTCCACAACTTCCAGATCAAAACTAGTTCCGAGAATCTCAGCAGCTTTGCGGGTTAACCAAAACAGAGTATTGACGCCAGTCGAATAATTTGAGGCCCAAACGATCGGAATAGCCGAGATCGCGCTCAATATCCGATCCTTCTCCTCCGCTGAATGGCCTGTGGTTCCAATTACCAAGGCTTTCTTTTTTTTCACGCAGAGTGCCGCGACAGCGGGCGCGGAATCGTGAAAGCTAAAGTCGATTACGGTGTCGCACGAATCCACTACGGAGGCCAAATCATCCCCCAAGTCCACCGCACCCACAACCTGCAGGCGCGGGTTCCGTTTCGCGCATTCGATCAACATCTGGCCCATGCGTCCTTTGCAACCGTTGATCACAACTTTTGTCATAATTTGCGTGGTTTGATTCGGGGACTTCCAACCGTGAGCACTACAACAGCCTTTGCCGCCTTGTTATTTCTTGGCCACTCGGCGAGGTTTCAAGACACCGCACGTCTGGAGTGTTTGTCGGAGACTCGCCCGATTCTCTGTCGAAAGGCCGGCCAAAGGCAAACGGTACTCCTCGTGAATCTGATTCATCATCGCCAGCGTCAATTTGACCGGACCCGGGTTGCTTTCGATGAATAACGCTTTGAACAAAGGAAAAAAACGATCGTGAAGCTTGAGGGCTAATCCGAGTTTTCCTTCCAGATACGCGCGCACCATTCTGCCCACTTCCTTCGGAATCACATTGGAAGCGACACTAATCACACCGTGCGCCCCGACGGACATAAACGGCAGCGTCAGCGAATCGTCGCCACTCAGAATCGAGAATTGGCCGCCGAGCGCCGCTCGGATCTGGCTCACGCGGTCGGGATTCCCACCGGCTTCCTTGATTCCGATCACATTCGGACAGTTGCGCGCCAATCGGTTCACCGTTTCAACCGCTATTTCGACGCCGCACCGGGAAGGAACACTGTATAGAATTATCGGAAAACGAGATGCTCGGGCGATAGCCCGAAAATGCTGAAATAGCCCTTCCTGGGTCGGTTTGTTGTAGTAAGGCGCAACCTGAAGGGAAGCATCCGCTCCGGCCTGTTCGGCCGCTTTCGTCAACAAAAGCGCTTCGGACGTCGAATTACCGCCCGTGCCGGCAATGACTTTGATTTTTCTCGCGGCAATACGAACCGCCAGCTCGATCAGATAGTTCTGCTCCTCAATGCTCAGAGTTGGAGATTCGCCGGTTGTTCCAGCCGGAACGATGCCCTCTACTCCAGCCGAGATTTGTCCTTTAATCAGCCGTTCGAAGGCTGGTTCATCAATGCGGCCGTTTTTGAACGGAGTGACAACAGCAGTATAGGTTCCTTTAAACATGAATCCTTAAGTCTAATTCGGCCTGAAACTTGGAAGAAAACAACGGATTTGGCTAGTTCGATTTTCCGATTGGCACGTCCGAATGAGGACGAGCCTGAACCGCTGAACCGAGCCGAGGCCGCAGCGCCGACTGCCAGTCCGCGCTACATCGTGATGACAAGTTACCCCGAAAATGGGAGGGTGAGGCTCCCGCCGAACCCTGAAATTCTGCCAAGATGGGGTTCGACAGGAGTCTCACCCTCCCGCACAAAGCGAGGAACGCGGTTGAATCAATGTTTTTATCCGAAGCGGTGTCCTTTTTGGAGAGGGATTCATGGAGGGGAAGAACGATGCAGTGCCACGCCTGTCGTCATTCGGATGCGCCCCTCACAGCGGGACTGTCGCCTCAAATATTTCCTTCGACATCATGCCTTCCGCAACTTTTGTGACCGGGCCTGTCATCAGAACCGAATAATCGTCATCCAACTCGATTTCAATCCTTCCACCCGGCATATGGACCGTGATCTTGGAATCGCACAGATCCAGCCGGCGAGCAACCGCAGCGCAGGCGCTGCTGCTGCTTCCGGACGCCAATGTGTAACCGGCCCCGCGCTCCCAGATTTCAATCTGAATATTGTTCCGGTCCAATACCTTCATGAACTGAACATTCGTCCGGTTCGGGAAGAGCGCATGGCGCTCAATCGACGGGCCAAACTGTTTGGCGAGATCCGCTTCCAGGACGGAAACCGGAATGACGCAATGCGGATTGCCGACGGTCGCCGCGCAGAACGTGAAGTCGCGGCCTCCGACGTGAAGCAATTCATTGATCACCTCGCGGTCGGGGCCCTCAACCGGAATCTTGGAGCTCGAGAATAGCACCCTTCCCATTTCAACACGCACCGTTCCTCCGCCATCAAAAACGGTGGCTTTCACAGCTCCACCCAAGGTTTCCACCGAAAACTCGTCATCCTTCACCAAACCCGAATCCCAAAGGTACCGCGCAAATATTCTCAGTCCGTTTCCACTTTTTTCCGCCTCGCTTCCATCCGGATTAAAGATCCGAAGCCCAAACTGGCACAATTTCGAAGGCAACGGTCCCAATAAAATCCCATCCGACCCTGCCCCGAAGTTCCGGTGGCAAATCCGTTTGATTTTTTCAGGATTCAGATCCGGAGATACAACACTTGGATCGAGCACGAGATAGTCATTACCCAAGGCGTGGTATTTGGCGAACTTCATAGCGCGGCGAAATTAACTTTGAAGAATAAAAGTTCAAGGTCCAATTCTCTGGCCGGAACCAAGGATTAAAAATCTTTACACGCGCCAGCCCTCCTTTGCATTGTATGCCGCGTGTTAGCAGAGCTTAGGCGCGGGAGTAGAAAACAGGAAAGCGCGTTAGAAAAAGACAATCACTTTCGCTTTCAGAAAAGTCTGGAGGCCGCCATCGAGCGGTCCCAGGAGTTTCTGCTTGGAGAACAGAAGGAGGAAGGCTACTGGATCGGCGAACTGATGGTCGATTCGACGTTGGTGTCCGATACGATTGCGTACCACCACTGGAACGGCAAAGTCGATCCGGCTTGGCAGCGAAAAGCCGTCAATCATATCCTATCCATGCAGTTGCCAGATGGAGGCTGGAATATCTATTATGGAGGTCCCGCGGAGGTCAATGCAACGATCAAGGCATACTTGGCTCTGAAGTTAGCCGGAGTTCCCGTTACGGACGCTCGAATGCTTCGCGCTCGGGAAATGGCCCACAGCCTGGGAGGGATTCCGCGGATGAACACTTTTTCAAAGCTGTATCTCGCGCTCCTAGGATTGTTCCCATGGAAATATGTTCCAACAATCCCGTGTGAAGTGATTCTTATCGGCGAGTGGTTTCACGTTAATTTCCATGAGATGAGTTCTTGGAGCCGGTCGATGCTCGTTCCATTGGCGATCATCAATCATTTCAAACCAACCCGAAAACCGGGCAAGATCACTTTGGACGAACTTTTTCCGGAGGGTTTCCACGAACGCGATTTGGCGATCCCGTTTGACCCGGAATGGTTTACATGGCGGAACCTTTTTCTTCGGCTCGATCGGCTCCACAAGTTCGCCGAACTTTTCGCTCAATACGGGATTCATCCCTTCCGGAGGCGGGCACTCAAGAAAGCCGAAGCATGGATGATCGAACGACTGGACGGAACGGACGGTTTGGCGGCCATTTTCCCGGCGATGCTGAATTGCCTCATTGCGCTGAAAGCGATGGGCTATCAGGACGATCATCCGGAAATCGTGCGGGCGGAACGTGAACTAAAGAAGCTGGAACATGAAACCAAGGATAGCGTTCGGATTGAGCCCTGTTTCTCACCTGTTTGGGACACGGCGATCGTCGTAAACTGCCTGCACGAATCCGGAATCCCCAACGATCATCCGGCGCTGGTGAAAGCCTGCGACTGGTTGATCAGCAAAGAAATTCGTTTTCGAGGCGATTGGCAATTCAAGAATCCGGCTGACGTCGAACCAAGCGGATGGGCGTTCGAATTCGAAAACAAGTGGAATCCGGATGTCGATGACGCCGCGATGGTGTTGCTGGCGCTTCGACGCATTCCCACTCAGAACCCGGCTCGGCGAGATGCTTCGTTGCAGCGCGGCCTCAACTGGATGATGACTTTTCAATGCCGGGACGGCGGTTGGGGAGCATTCGACAAAGACTGCACAAGGAACATCCTGGAAAAAGTTCCTTTCGCCGATCACAACGCCATGCTGGACCCGGAATGCGCGGACATCACAGCGCGGATTCTCGAGCTGCTTGGCCACGAGAAATTCAGCCTCACGGATCCTCAGGTGGAGAAGGCGTTGGAATTCGTTCGAGCGCATCAGGAAGAGGACGGTTCGTGGTATGGCAGGTGGGGCGTCAACTACATTTACGGCACATGGCAAGTGTTAAGGGGATTGAAAGCGCTGGGTCTCGACATGCAGGAGCCCTGGCTGCTAAAGGCGCGAGATTGGCTCGAAAGCGTGCAGCATAAAGACGGCGGATGGGGCGAGCGATGCAATACCTACGATGATCCGGTCTTCAAAGGCGCGGGTCCAACAACCGCTTCCCAAACCGCATGGGCCGTCATGGGTCTGGCAAGTTTCGGAGATCCTTACCTGCCGAGTCTGGTCCGTGGCGTGGAGTACTTAACCAGTGAGCAGAACCCGGACGGAAGCTGGACGGAACTGGAAACGACCGGCACAGGCTTTCCTCGCGTGTTTTATCTGAAGTACGACATTTACCGGAACAGTTGGCCTCTGATGGCGCTAGCCGAGTACCGCAAACTTATGACTCAGGATTTCGAGTCTCTCTCCGACGACTGCCAAGAGGTCACGAATCCGGTTCCAGACGCGCATTAAGACTTCGCCGTTGGGGCTCGTTTCTGACCGAATCCTCAAGATGATCCACCATGGAACCGGCTCCGCCCATCCTCGTCTGTTTTGCCGTCAAAGAGGAGTCGAGAGACTTCGAGAAGCGATGCGCTTCGAAAACAGACATTCGAGTGATCCAAACAGGCATCGGCCCCCGAAATGCGGAACGATCCATTCGCAAAGCCCTTCAGGCATCGAAGCCCGGGTTGGTGATCTCCAGTGGATTCGCGGGCGCGTTGAATCCAGAAATCGCGGTTGGAACCGTTGTCTTCGACTGTGATCCCGATTCCGCTCTGTTCGACCGGCTCCTTTCCGTTGGAGCTTGCTCGGCAACGTTTGAGAGTGTCGCTCGTGTCTTGACAACCGCATTGGAAAAACGCACCCGTTGGATCGGTTCCCATAAAGACGTTGTCGATATGGAATCAGCGACGATTCGTGCCATCTGTGCAGCGGCATCCATTCCGAGCGCCACAATCCGTGTAATCTCGGACGCGGCAGACGAAGACCTGCCGCTCGACTTCAATTCTCTGATGGACCCGAACTCGCGAATCAGGTACTCGAAACTCGCCTGGCAGATCGTTCAATCCCCGGCACTCGTGATCCGACTGATCCGATTCGCCCGGAGAACCCGAGGGGCAGCGCGGATCTTATCTTTCACCCTGGATCAGGTGATCGCACAGACCTTCAAGGACGGACGCGAATCGGGATCTTAAACCACGGACGTAGTGGGACCCCTTGGCAGCCCCAAAATGGGAGTGTGAGGCTCCCGCCGAACCCTGGAATTCTGCCAAGATGGGGTTCGACAGGAGTCTCACCCTCCCGCACGAAACGAGGAATGCGGTTGAATCCGTGTTTGCATCCGAAGCGGTGTCCCCCAACGGACGGAGCTCCCGAAGGATTCATCCTATCTCACCGCGACCCGCCTCATCCAATTCCCTCCGTCTTTCGAGACGCACCACAAACGCAGCATGCTCCCCACTTAGCAGACTTTTTCGCAGAGTTGCCATTACCGCGCCAGAACTTCGGTTTAGCAACGCCGTCAAGTTGAGACGCAATCCCGGAAATGAATGGCTCTCAAGGACACCATTGGAATCCGGAAGGTTGAGTGAATACCCCCCGCGTTCAAGACAGAACCACTCGAGCTTCTGATCATCCGAGCGCCATGCCAAGTATTCGGTAACTCCGTTTTCGCGAAATGCGCGAATTTTATCCTTAAGGTCAAAAGTTTGATGGCTCGTCGTGAAATCGACCATAAGTTCCGGCGCTTCGTTGAGAATCCTTTCGGATGTCGTTCTTGATTTTCCGCCGCACTCAGGCAGCACACGAAGCACGATATTTGGCTGAGGCACATTGTTCCATCCCAACAACACAATAACGTCAGGTTCCATTCGTGTTCCAGGTGTTTGCAGGGCGTACGAACTCAGCCAGCTACGAATGATCGAGCCAGGAAGATCATTTAAGTCCGCCCGTGTGCCGCTATCGACCGACACAAGACCGTTGATGAGTTCTGCTTTGAAGTGCCGCCGAATGGGAAGATATCGCCGGAGGAACTCTTTGGCATTTAAACAATCTCCATCCACCAACGGCCCCGGCGCAGGAGAGTTTTGATCCGCGGATGAATCAGACCCGAACGAAGTCATTCCGTATTTCTGGAGTGCCGGCCTCTAATTTGCCGCGTTTAGCCGTTGGAGGGCGCATCGCCGTAGGTTGAACGTAGTGTGCCGACCGAATTCCGGCACCAAGCGCGCAGGATTAACAACAGTTTCTGCGCCTTGCTAAGTCGTGTCGGTCTTGAATCGAACACATTGAACCGGCGCTTTTCCAGTTTCTGCAGCAACCGCCAATACACGGAACCCATCAGTTCGGCGGTGGACATGGATCGCCGATCAACGTCCGGAAGCGATTCGCGGGCGTTTCGGTAGAACTCACAAGCCCGCCCCGCCACACTGCGCGCCAACTTGAAGTAACGTTCGGAATATTTCCCTTGAATGATCTCCTCCGGATCCACGCCGAAATTCACCAACTCCGCTAGCGGCAGATAAATTCGATCGCGTTCGGCGTCACAACGCACGTCTCTTAGAATATTGGTCAATTGCAGCGCTTTGCCGAGATGAACCGCATACTCACGACAACGATCATCGGAATAGCCCATTATTTCGATGCTCAGAAGACCTACAACCGACGCTACCCGGTAGCAATACAAATCCAATTCTTGATAGGTACCGTACCTGGAGACAACCAAATCACTCTCGACGCCGCGAATCAATTCATCAAAAAGGTCGAATGGCAATCCGTAATCCTTTATGGGAAATTGAAGCTCTCGGACAACAGGAAACGAGGGAACTCCTCCGTCGCACGCAAGTCTGATCTCCGAACGCCAGTCTTGCAACTTGGCGGCTCTCTCCCCCGCCGGAGCGGACTCGCTGTCCGCAATATCGTCAATCTCCCGGCAGAATGCGTAAAGCGCAGACATCCCGTTCCTCTTCTCTTTGGGTAAGAGAACGAACGCGAGCGCCAGATTGGACGCGCTCTTCCGCGTAATGGATTCACTCGACTGCATCGGGCCATTAGGGAGATTCCGCCTCGTCAGCACGGGCTGACGGCAATCCCCCGGTTTCCGACAGGGCCGGATTCCGCCTCCGGTGTTTGCGGCGTTTCCATCGATACTTGTACCGACGCCGCGAGTCAGGCATCTCGGCAGCAGGGTCCGCGGCGGATTCTGACCGATCCGCGTCCTCGTCCTCGTCCTGGTAAACGCGCTGCGCATGGGGGTTTTTCCTTCTAACCTTCCGGTTTCTAAGGAATCTTGCCCAAAACATAAACAACGCCAGGAGTGCCAGGGCCGTCATCACGATTAGGACGACGTCCCCCAGAAGCAGGCCCGGCACCTTGCCTATCGGCTGTCCCTGCATAGGACTTTCGATACTGCCAAACATCCCCATTTCCTCAATAAACCTATCCATCAACCCATGTCCTTTCCATCCTGCTGTCCCGCGTCTTCGTCCATCGTTGTGTCGGATCCAATATTGAGACGCTGCATTCGATAGCGCAGAGCGTGCCGGCTCAGTTTAAGATGCTCGGCTGTTTTGTTGAGGCTGAAGTGATTCAGATTGAGGATGGAGGTGATCAGGTCTCGTTCGAAGTTCGTGAGCGATTCATCCAGGGAACGATCGCACGCGAGGTGTGTTGGAATCGCCACTTTGCGAAGCCTCGACTCAAGATGGAATTCCGGCAGGCTCGCCGCTTGAATTTCGTCACTCTTTTCAAGAATCACAGCCCTCTCGATCACATTTCTCAACTCTCTTACGTTGCCAGGCCAATGATGCTGCAACAATTGCTGCTGCGCGATTTTGGAGATTGATTTGATGTGCTTGTTGCACGCCCGGTCGAAATGCTTCAGAAAATGCTCGGCTAGCAAAATGATGTCGTTGCCGCGCTCTCTCAGCGGTGGAGGAAGGAATTGAACGACATTGAGACGGTGGAAAAGATCCTCACGGAATTGATTCTGGCGGATCGCTTCAATCACGTCACGATTCGTTGCCGCAATCAGTCTGACATTGACTCGCAACTCCTGATTACCACCCACTCGCGTAAACGTTCCATCCTCGAGGAACCGCAACAGTTTCGCCTGAAGCGATCGGCTCATATCTCCGATTTCATCGAGAAAGATCGTTCCTCCATCGGCTTCTTCGACTCGCCCGTGTTTTTGCCTTAGCGCGCCCGTGAACGCGCCTTTCTCGTGTCCGAAGAGCTCGCTCTCCAAGAGATTCTCGGGGATTGCCGCGCAATTGATTCGCACATAATTCTTTTCGGACCGCTGGCTTAGGCTATGCAATGCGCCGGCAACAAGTTCCTTACCCGTGCCGCTTTCTCCCAAAATCAACACCGTTGCGTGCGTCGGCGCAACCGTCCGAATGAAGTCTTTCAACTCTCTGACCTTATCCGACTCCCCAATCAATTGCTCGATTCGGTACGCTTCGCCCGCCCTTGCTCGCAGCGCCGCATTTTCCATGAGGAGCCGATACCGCTCCGCGCATCGAGAGACCGCGTGCAACAACTCTTCCGGAGCAAATGGCTTCGCCAAATAATCGATCGCGCCCGCTTTGATCGCCTCCACCGCCAGTTTGGGAGTCGCATAGGCCGTGATCATCAAGATCGGCAGATTCGGCCATCGGGTGCGCACATGCCCAAGGAACTCGTAGCCGCTCATTCCGCCCAACCGGGCGTCGGTGATGACCATGAAGAATTGCTCCTGCTCCAGGAGTTTGAGCGCATCTTCAGCCGAATCCGCGGCGCGATACTCATAACCTTCCCCTTCCATCACGGCTGCGAGGGAAAGGCGCATATTTTTCTCGTCGTCCACGACGAGCAAAGGTGGAATATTCGCGGTCATCGTCTGATTCTCATCAATGTTTTAGCGGGCAACATTATCGTAAAGCGAGTCCCATGTCCAAGTTCAGAATCGACGTTTACTCGCCCACCATAGATCTCGGCATTGTGTTTCACAATCGCCAGCCCAAGTCCCGTCCCTTTCTCTTTCGAGGTAAAGTACGGTTCGAAGATCTTTTCCATAATCTCGGGCGGTATTCCAGGACCATCATCTGAGATGCTCACGACAACGGAAAAGTTCTCGCCATAGTGGGTCTTGAGTTGGATCATCCCTTTGCCGCCTGTCGCCTCACGCGCGTTCTGGAGAATATTCATGAAAATCTCGGACAAATGACTTCGCTCCATCAGGAGCGGCGGAAGCGCGGCGCCATAATCCCGTTGAATTGCCACATCATATTTCGCCCCGCGAGGAAACACTTGATCAATCGCCCGATCCAACTCTTCCGCCACATTGAGTCTCTCCACCTGACCTTCCGTCAGACGGGCGTACCCCATCAGTTCCGTAAGAATCCGGTCCGAACGTTCAACCTCCTCCCGAATAATCGAAATCTGTTGCGTGCACTTCTTGCCCTCCTTGACGGCCCTTTGTAGCGTAAAAGCCGCATTGTTTATGATCCCGAGCGGGTTCTTGAGCTGATGGGCGATTTCAGCGGCAAGGCGTCCGGTGGCCTGCAACTGTTCTTGTCTCAGAATAAACTCCTTGGTTTCAGCCTCGACCGCGCGCTGCTTGTCCATCAATACCTGCACCCCGTAGCAACATACCGTCATCAGCAAGAGAAGACACAGCCTCAGCAGGAATGGTTCTGTCGCCGCCTCCTCCGCTCCGCTTTCGATCGCATGCAATGTTCGCTCATCATACAACGGAATCTCCCAACTCCGCGTTACCACGTCAATCACACCCGCCATCAGATAACAAAGACTGACGAATAGATTCAAAAGGATCTGCCTCATCGCGATCGGATTGCTGACGGAGTTGCGGACCACCAACCCGAGGAACACCCAGAAAAGGATGCTGTCGTACCCGCCTGTAATCACGGTCAGCGCGCTCAGAAAGAGGCAATCGACCACACCAATCGTAAATACGGTCCACTGAATCCAATCTGCCGGCAGGTGTTTCATGCCTAGCAGCAACCAGGCAACCCCGACATTCACGACGAGGTAAATCAGGAAGAACTGACGAATTAGATTGAGAACGATCTGTGGCGGAGCGTCAACGAGTTCTCCCTCCTCCAAACTTACTTCACTGTACCAGTTGGAAGCGAACAGGTAATAGAAGAGCACCACGATAATCGCCGCCTTGACGAGGAGGCCGATGTTTCGCTCGACATACCGAATGCGAAAGATCTGCTGCTCCAAATCGGGCGCCTGCACCGACAGGATCCGCGGCAACTGTCCAAGCCTCTGGATTCCACCGGTCACAATCCACAGCTCCTACCCCTCCCCATGAACCTCGGTGGGGCGAGACTCTGTCGAGCCCTGACTGGATTCAAGCGCACGAGAAGGTCAGGGCTCCACAGAGTGTCGCCGCACCGGCAATGGTTCAGGGGTTCAAAGCGCGAAAAGCTTCGCGGAAATCTCTCCTCGAAAATCGCGCGAAACGTACGGTCCGTCTGTAGTGGCAAATGCATACGCACCGTTACGCTAGCATTTCCAGTGCCTTGGCTGTGATCTTTTCGACATCCCAAAGACGCCCAATTCCCTCGTATCCACACGATAAGAGCCCTTCATCGGGACCGATAAATTCTGCCCCTCTTTCCTTGAGAACCGCGACACTCCTTTGTGTCGCCGGATGCATCCACATCTTGCCGTTCATCGCGGGCGCAATCAGAATCTTTGCCCTAGGATTTAGCGCCAAAGCAGCGCAACTCAGCGCGTCATCGGCGAGTCCGCAAGCCATTTTTGCGATAGTATTAGCCGTTGCCGGTGCAACCAGGAACAGGTCCGCCTCGTCTGCAAGAGTGATGTGCGCCGGTTTCCAGCCCTCGTCTTCATCGTGTAAATCGGTGACCACAGATCCTCGCGAAAGCGTTTTAAACGCGACCGGGGTGATAAACCGAAGCGCCTCCGAAGTCATAATGACACGAACCACTATCCCCCGCTTGGTTAACAAACTGGTCAATTCGACAGCCTTGTACGCCGCTATCGATCCTGTCACACCCAATACGGTTGTCTTGGCCGATTCCATCGCGGTTCAATTCGCGCCTATCCGGTTAGCTGACATCTCCGGAAGCTGCGGTTCACAGAACCGCGCTCCGCAGCGCGCCTCTGCGAGGCGCAGCAAGTGCCGTCGATGCGAATGCCAGCAAATCGGAAAGGCATGATTCAATCAAATGAGCAAAAATGGACTCTCGGTTGTCGCATCTTCTCGGCGTCCACAATCGCCTGCAAACGTCCGAAGTCCTCGGACATGCTTGCGCTGATAATCAAATAATCGTAATTCGGCCACTCCGCCACTTCTTGCCGCGCGCCTTCCAGTCTGCTGGCAATGACCTCGGGAGAATCCGTCGCACGCTTTGCCAAGCGCTCCTCCAGGACCTTCAGCGTTGGGGGAGTGACGAACACGGTGACCAGCGCCCGCGCAAGAACAGGGTCTTCCGCGGCTCTGCGGCGAATCGCAGCCGCGCCCTGCACGTCTATGATCAGGATGACATCCTTTCCCGCCTTCAGATGATCCAGAATCACCGATTCCAGAGTGCCATACAAATTTCCATGCACTTCGGCGTGTTCGATGAAATCGCCGGCCTTCACACGCTTCAAGAAATCAGACCGCGATAGAAAAAGGTAATCAACTCCGTCGCGCTCGCCCTTGCGAGGCTTTCGCGTCGTGCATGTGACGGCTCGCACAATGTTGGGGTTTCTGGCTATGATCTGACCGCAGAGAGTTGTCTTCCCGCCTCCGGAGGGAGCGGAAAGCACGACCAAAAGAGCACTCGGATGCGCTTTATTCAACATTCTGAACCTGTTCTCGGAACTTTTCCACTTCCGCCTTCAATTTTACAACTTCCCGTGAAATCAGACCGTCGGATGCTTTGGACCCGATCGTGTTGATTTCCCTGTGAATCTCCTGCGCCAAGAAGTCAAGGGTGCGGCCAATCGGCTCTCTCGATTTCGAACAGACGTCAAACTGCTTGAGATGACTCTGTAATCGTGTCAGTTCCTCAGTGATATCGGAACGATCTGCAAAATACACAACTTCCTTCACCAACCGGTCGTCATCCACCTGGGGCAGATCCAATCCCGCCTTTCGAATGCGCTCTTGGAGTTGATCACGATACCGCTTCACCATGCGTGGCGCTGATCGGTGGATTCGTTCAATCGATTTTCCGATTTCCTTTACTCGCGCCCGAAGGTCTTTTTCCAAGTGCGCCCCCTCCAAGTCCCGCATTCGAATGAGTTCAGTCAAAGCGCCACTCAATGCCTTGCGGATAGCCGGCCAAAACGACTCCGCATCAGAGACTTCCGGATCCGTACGCAAAACCCCTGGAGCGCGCATTAGCAAGTCGAGTGTGACGTCGCCCGATACCTTGAGTTCCGCGGCAAGCTTCTTCAACTCTCTTGCATAGGCTTTGGCAAGAGCTGTATTGACCTGAACTCGTCCGGCACCGTCCTCGCCTCCAGATTGGAGAGTCGCCCGAACAGTGAGTCGGCCCCGGGCAATCTTTCGGTTGATCTCGTCGCGAACGCGAGATTCCAGCGGCTCCAGATCACGCGGGAGATTGACCACAATTTCACTCTGTTTCCGATTAACGGAACTCAATTCAAGAGTGATTTTGAAGCCGTTCTGAGCGCATTCGCCTCTCCCATAGCCGGTCATCGATCTCATTCGTGCCGTGGAATATGGGGAAACAAGAGTCTCGAAGCCAACAAATTCGAACCGACACTAAAGACCAACCATTTCCGCTACCTGGGAGACATCTTTGTCGCCCCGTCCGGACAGGTTAACGATAATCAGTGTATCCGCCGGCAGTTGAGGAGCGCGCCGCATCGCTTCCGCAACGGCATGCGCGGATTCAAGCGCAGGAATTATCCCCTCCAATCGCGCCAGCTTCATAAACGCCTCCAGTGCCTGCTGATCTGTCGCGTAGGAGTATTCCACTCGATTCTTGTCCCGCAGCCACGCGTGCTCCGGCCCGACAGCCGCGTAATCCAAACCGGCGGAAACACTGTGCGTTAGCTCAATTTGACCGTGCTCGTCTTGAAGCAAATAAGATCGGGTCCCTTGAAGCACGCCCAGTGATCCGCCCTGAAACCGGGCGGCGTGTTTGCCACTGACAATTCCTTCTCCTCCGGCTTCGACGCCGACCATCTGGACACGCGCGTCGTTTAGAAACGGATAAAACAGGCCCATCGCATTCGATCCACCCCCGACGCAAGCCAGCAAAAGGTCAGGCAAACGTTCTTCCTTCTCCAACACTTGCCGCCTGGCTTCGTCGCCGATGACACGGTGGAAGTTTCGGACCATGAGCGGATACGGATGCGCGCCATAGACGGTTCCCAATATGTAATGCGTGGTGCGAACATTTGTTACCCAGTCGCGCATCGCCTCGTTGATCGCCTCTTTCAAGGTTTTTTGACCGGCGGTGACCGGTACTACCTCCGCGCCGAGCATTTTCATGCGATGGACATTGAGCGATTGCCGTTCGCAATCGACCGCGCCCATGTAAATTACGCATTTGAACCCGAACATGGCAGCCACCGTGGCTGTCGCGACACCGTGTTGCCCCGCCCCGGTCTCGGCAATAATCCGTGTCTTCCCCATGCGCTTTGCCAGCAGAATCTGACCGATGCAGTTATTGATCTTGTGCGCGCCCGTATGCAAGAGATCCTCGCGTTTCAGATAGATCTTGGCCCCCCCAAGCGCGCGCGTCAGCCTTTCCGCATAGTAGAGAGGCGTGGGCCTGCCGCAGAACTCCTTGAGATAATACTGAAGTTCGCGCTGGAATTCCGGGTCGTCATGCGCCTTGAAATACTCGTCCTCCAACTCCTGAAGCGGATGCATCAGGGTCTCCGGAACA
>JAQBVM010000169.1 GCA_027623095.1 Verrucomicrobiota bacterium | reverse complement strand
GATGTGCGCTTCGCGCACTGCAGTCTTTCGATGACCTCGCTTTGATGCCGCTCAATGAAGCTGATAATCTTCCTTCCTTTTGAGTTTTGGCCCTCCGACCCCGGTTCTTATTGGAATACCAACCGTAATATCGAATCAAATGCTCTCCTGGATCCGGCACGTGCTGGGTCACTTCCGCCAAAAAATCCAGTGGATCGAACACTTGGAAATTGCGCTTGGGCCCGGCCAGTAAATCCTCGCTGGCCGGTTCGGGAAACCGGTTCATCCGGTTGTGCCCGCTCTTGTAGAGGACCTTGCCTTCCTGCGTGACATCAATCATGCGCGCCTGACTGAAGGGGCAGCGCAGAAAATACTCGATCCGCGAATCCGCGAAGTCGAGTGTGATTTGCGACAGACCAAACTTCGTCAGTGACCGCATCGCGTCCACACCGGGCAAACCGGCGAGCTCGCGTTCAATCGGCAGAGTGACGAGTTTTTCCGATTCTTCCGCGGCGAGTGCCGGCACTTCCGTGTTGATTTGCACTTGGATGCCCGTGATGTCCGGCACCGCATCCATCGGGAGATGCAGCGCCGACCAGAGGCCCGCTCCGAGGAGCGCGGCCGCAGCCAGCAGCACAAAGGCCCGCTGGCGCATGGAAAACTCCAGGATGCTGTCGATCACGGTTTCGCCCTTTCGGCGTCTGCTCCGGCCAAGGTAAGCCGAAAGCCCGTGAGCAGTTCAATTTGAAGCGCCGCTTCCAGTGCCTCTTTCTTGGTCCTCAGCAGGCTTTCAACAGCCTCCAGGTACTGTTTTTGCAGTTCGATGTAAGTTGAGATCGGCACCGCTCCGAGGCGATAATGCCGGTCCGCGACCGCCGCAGCATCCCTGAAATGAAGCGCCGAGTCGGGCCGCCACTTCGCCATTTCATTGAGCTTCGTTCCATAGGTTAACGCGTTCTCGACGACGCTACGTTCCACTTCACGCCATGCGACGAGAAACGACGTCTCGGCCTGAATTTGCCGGGCTTGAGCTGCTTGGATGTTGCCAGCGTTGCGATTCCAAAGCGGCAATGGAACTGAAATACTGAAGCCGATGACACGCTCCCGGTCACCGCTTCGTTCTTCCGAAATCGTCGGACCAACCGCGATCGCGGGAAAACGCTCGTTCTTTGCCAGCTCGACGCGAAAGCCTTGCTGCGCCAACTCGACGGCGCGGACCCGCAGCTCGAAGTTGTTAGTGCGCGCCATGGCCGTTAGGCGATCCACATTCTCGACGGGGCCGAACACCCAATCCGGCTGCTCGATCAACAATGCCGCCGATGGGTTTGCGCCTCGAAGCTGGTTGAGCTCCAGCAGTGCCGACTGAGCGGCCAACGTTGCGTCGGTCGCCTTGTGCTGAATCGTCAATGCAGTTGCTTCGATGACCCGTGTCTCAAGAAGTGGTGTCACCCCCGCTGGATCGCGCAGCACCAACACTTCCGTCAACGCGTCAAAGCGATCGGCTACTTCGCGAGCGGCCTCGGAGATCTCCTGAGAAGCGAACAATCCGTACGTCAATGTGCGGACACGCGCCGCGAGCGCCAATTTGAAGCGCTCGAAACCCAGTTCCGCCAGTTCCACGTCCCGATTCGCGATCGCTTTGCGCAAACCCATGCGGCCAGGCCATTCGAATGGTTGCGCGACCGAAGCCGACCATGCGACGCCCTCCGCATTCAGGCCGCTGCCTCGAACTGACTTTCGCCCGATATCGGCTGTTGCTACGGGATTGGCGAGAAGTCCGGCGGTTTTGCGTCCGGCTTTTGCCGCTTCAATCTCGGCTTCGTAGAAACGGACCTCCGGATTCTCCCGGAGCGCTTCATCCACGAGGGCGATTATGGACATCCCGTTTGTGGTGCCGGGGCGTTCTGTATCCTGAGCGTTCGACGAAAATGGAAACTTGATCGCGATGAGGGCTGCCGCGATCAGCGGTAAATTGTAATAGTATGACTTCATAGGCAATAGACTAAGGAAACGATTGGTGAAAACGGTTTGCGCGCGCCGGCGAAAACGACAGCAGTGCGGTTTCTTAAGCGGAAATGGAAGGCGATCGAGGCGGCGGCGCGGCTCGAACGAGGAATAGCCAAGTCGCTGCCAGTCCTGGCGGGGAAGCACGAGAGCCATTGAATGAGATCCAACAAACGCTCGTACTGGGTTCGTTCGCGAATTTTGCAGCACCTGCTTCGTCGAGAATCTGGGCGTGCAGCACCTGAAGATTGTCATTCGGCTTGTAGTGTCCGTGCTCAACCAGCAAGCAGCCATCGGTGGCGCAGTCGTCGTCCTGGTGGGGAGACGTTTCCCAATGATCAAAGAAGGTCAGGAAGGCGAGCGACGGCAGAACTTCCAACCTGCAATGAACCGTCACAAGGGGCCATAACACCACGAGTACTAGCGACGCTTTTGTTCTCCAGGTATTCACCTGGCTAGAGGCTATGGGGGCGCATGAGAAATTCAAGCCAAACCGGGAAGTATCTCGGAAGTCACGATCGACCTCTCCGTGAACTTCATTTCGCGGCGGATCACAGAGGCGCGCTCCGGAGCGCGCCTCTGTGAGGCGCAGAAGTTCAGGGGTTCAAAGCGCGAAACATTTTTGTGGAAATCTCGCCTCGATGCAACCCTGCCGCCCCGAATTTCAATTTAAAGGGCTAGATTTTTTCAAAGCTTCTGTTACGCTCAAAAGCCTATCAGGCACCATGAACGACGCGAATCTGTCCGCCCCAACTTTCAACTATCCCCGCCGCTTGATAACGAGATCGAACTTGTCATGGGTGAGCGCCGGCATCATCGGAGGAAAACCGGATTCAACTGAGAACGAAACCATTAGCTAGCCCGCGACGTGCGATCACACTTTAGAATTCCATTCTTTCATCTAGTTTTCTCCTTGGCACTTTGGAGTGCGCTTGCCGCTGCCTCGGTCATCGGCAGCACGCCACAAGCCCAACTCGGCGCGGTCATATTTCGAGACATGTGCGCAAGCTGCCACGGAACCGATGGCCAGGGAGTTGCCAATAAATACGATGAACCGCTCGCTGGGAGTCGTTCCCTCAGCTCTCTAGCGCGTTTTATCGAGCGCAAGATGCCTGAGGAAAAACCCGAGGCATGCATTGGAGACGAAGCCCGCCAAGTGGCCGATTACATTTACAACGAATTCTATTCCTTCGAAGCGCGTCGAAAGAAGGGCCTTATTCCCCGCATCGAACTGGCTCGGCTTACGTTGCCCCAGTACCGAAATGCGGCGGCCGATCTTCTTGGGCTCTTCACGCCCTTACCAACCCAGGGCGGCGAAAGAGGACCGGATGACGACAAGGAAGTTTCTAACACGAAAACTGAATCGGGATTGCGCGCCGAGTATTATCAGTCCAAAGGAATGAGCAAAGCCGATCAGCTTCAATTGCAACGTATCGACCGCGACATTGACTTCGACTTTGGGGAAGGCAGCCCGTCCGCGAATATTACAGCGGACCAATTCACGATCATTTGGGATGGGGCTCTTGCAGCCGAGGACACCGGCCATTACGAGTTCCGGGTCCGCACCGAGAATGGCGCGCGCCTTTACCTCAATAGCGAAAATACCGGTGGCCGGCGAAAGCTCCGCGACGACAGTTCCGTGGTGGGGCAAGCGGCGCTCATCGATGCTTGGGTCAGTTCGGGGGAAATGAGGGAGCAAACCGCTCGGGTATTTTTGCTCGGAGGCCGCCAATACCCGCTGCGCCTCGAGTTCTTTAAGTACAAGGAGAAAACGGCATCTGTCAGACTCGAGTGGAAACCACCGCATGGAACCTGGGCCGTTCTAAACCATCACTACGTGAACACGGCGCGCGTTTCGAGGACGTTTGTTGTCGAGACCCCGTTTCCCGCGGACGACCGCAGCTTTGGGTACGAGCGAGGCAGCTCGGTCTCACGCGCATGGCAAGGCGCGGTTATGAACGCGTCCATTGCCACGGCCGCCGAAGTCGTCAATCGCCTGCCCCTGCTTGCGGGATTCGAAGTAGGCGACCCGCAGCGCATGGAGCACGTCAGCGAATTCGTCGCTCGATTTGCCGCGTATGCATACCGTCGTCCGCTAACGTCCGCGGAAGATCATTTGCTTCGTGAAGTCCTTTTCGCGGACGCCACGAATCCCGAGGCCACGGTCCGGCGCGCGATTCTGTTTGTTCTGCAATCGCCAAATTTTCTTTATACCGATCTCGCACCCGAGGGAGAATCCCCGAGCCAGCATACGATTGCCTCACGACTTTCTTTCGCGCTTTGGGATTCAATCCCTGACAAACAGTTGTTAGATGCCGCGATCAGTGGAGCACTCACAACTGCTGAACAAATCGAGGCCCAAGCCCGGCGCATGATTGCTGATCCGCGCGCCAGAGCCAAGATTCGAGGTTTTTTTCATGAATGGCTTGAACTCGACGAACGCGACCTTGCGAAAGACAAGAGCCTGTTTCCTGAGTTTGATGAAGCGGTAATCGCCGATCTTCGATACTCGCTCAATTTGTTTCTCGAACAGGTTGTATGGAGTGAGGAATCCGACTACCGCCAGCTCCTGCTCGCAGATTACCTAATTCTCAATGAACACCTGCGCGGTCTGTACGAATCGAATCCGGGAGGCCCGAAACCTGCGGGTTCCGCACCGGACGTCCAACCCTCCATCGATTTCATCCCAGTCGTTTTTCCGGCGGACGGGCGGGCGGGCGTTCTCACGCACCCGTATCTGTTGAGCGCTTTCGCCTATCACAACAACACTTCTCCGATCCACCGCGGTGTTTTTCTCACTCGCAACATCGTCGGCCGAAGGCTCAAGCCGCCGCCGATGGCGGTCGCCTTTAAAGAGGACGAATTCGCGCCGGACAGCACCATGCGCGAAAAGATCACTCAGCTCACCCGAGACAAGGCTTGCATTTCATGCCACTCGGTCATTAATCCGCTTGGTTTCGCGCTGGAAAACTACGATGCGGTCGGGCGCTGGCGCACCCGCGACAAAGACAAGCCGGTTGATACCAAGAGCCAATACGTCACGGACGAAGGAAGCACACTTGAAATCCAAAGCGCCCGCGATGTGGCGAACTACGCCGTAACGAGCGAATCCGCCCACCGCGCGTTCGTTACACAAGTTTTTCATCACTTGGTGAAACAGAACCCATCCGCGTACGGGCCCGACACAGTAGATCACTTGCGATCCCAGTTTGAAGACGGTAGTTTTAACATTCAAAATCTTGTGATCAGGATCGCCGCGCTTGCAGCCAGCCATGATCACAAAACAGCTCCACAACCCGAACCGACGCCATGAAACTCACTCAACATAATCGCCGTCAATTTCTCCGCGACTTGGGCATCAGCACCGCCGCCATTCCGTTTGTGGCGGGCTTGCCGACCCTGCTGCGTGCTGCCGGTGCTCAAACTGTTCCCGCACGGAAACGGCTCATCATCCTGTTTTCACCAAATGGAACGTTGCCCGATGAGTTTTGGCCCGATGAATTTGGCCCGGAGAAACCACTTGAACTCAAGCCCATGCTGAAGGCACTCGATCCATTCCGGGAACAAACCCTGTTGATCAAAGGAGTCGATAACAAGATTCGGGGCGACGGCGACAACCATATGCGAGGCATGTCGTGTCTGCTCACCGCAACCGAACTGAATCCAGGCAACATCCAAGGAGGCTCCGACACTCCCGCCGGATGGGCCAGCGGCATTTCCATTGACCAGCAAGTCCGCAACCATCTTCAGTCGCGCGAGGAGACGCGCACCCGATTTGGCTCGATCGAGTTCGGCGTCGCTGTTCCCAACCGCGCCGATCCATGGACACGCATGAGCTATGCGGGCAACAACAAACCGCTGGCTCCGATCGACGACCCGGGACAAATGTTTGAGAAACTTTACGGTGGCGCCAAGGACCGTGGCTCTGTCGCCAGTGTTCTGGACTACGTCAAAGACGACCTGCGTCGTGTTTCAAAAAACCTCAGCCCCGAAGACCGCACCCTGTTGGAAGAGCATATGCAGCTTGTTCGCCAACTTGAGGACGACATCGCGGCCGCCGAAAAACAGAATGAACTCGTTCACCCCGAGCCTGAAATCGATCCCAATATTGAACTGACGAACGACAATACGCCCGCGATTAGCCGCATGCAGATCGACCTAATGGTCAATGCGCTCGCAAACGACATGACCCGGGTCGCCACCTTGCAATACATGCGATCCGTCGGCCAGGCACGCATGCGCTGGCTCGACGTCGAAGAGGGACACCACTCGCTTTCCCACGAGAAAGACAGCAACGAGGACGCGTATGCGAAGCTTAAGCGAATCAACTCCTGGTTTGCGGGGGAGCTCGCCTATCTCGCGAAACGCCTCGCTGAGACGCCAGAACCCGGCGGTGCCGGTGGCACAATGCTAGACAACACCCAAATCGTCTGGCTCAACGAACTCGGCAAAGGGAATTCGCATACTTTGTCCAGCATCCCCTTCGCGCTCATTGGCGGAGGCGCAGGTTTCAAGACCAATCGCGCTCTCAACCTCAAGGGCGTGCCTCACAACCGGCTCTGGCTCGCGCTCGCGCGCGGCATGGGGAACGACGAACTCACCACGTTCGGAACGGATCGTTACTGCATCGATGGAGCAATTGATCTGTCTTAAGCCTCGTTAATCACCCACTCAAAACCGCGAACTCTCTCGAGATGTTTCAATGACTCTCCGCTCGTCAATCTTCGTTGAATCTCGAGCTCGACAAAAACGGCCTCCTCCAGCATCGGTGGGATAACACGCTGTTTCACAGGATCGCTCAAACTTAGGCCGGGCCCCTTCTGCACCTCGGTGAGCCACGGACGAAGTTGGTCGTCGAGAATGAGGTCCGCACCGAACAATCCGAAGAATAAACCGCTATCTGGCCGCCGAACCAGTTCATCGCGCGCCGAATGAACGACATACGCCAAATACTTCTTCAACGCCGGTTTGAGCTGATTCTCAATAAACCCGGCTGATGCCAATCCGAGTTTGTTGGTCACATACGATTCCAGGTCATCAAAAGTCCACTTGAGAACAATGCTGGGATCGAAGTCGGGGTGATTCTCCTGCTGATAAACATTTGTCACATGGATCAGTTGATTCTCAAAATCATTCAATTTGAACGGCAACGAATTGAGCCGGACCGTCCCCTCACGGTACAAAAGCACCTGCAACGGTTCCAAACATGCGATTAACCAATAGATCCGAATTTCAGATTTTCGACCGTCCAACAAGAGAGGATTCCGTATATACCGCTGTGCGATATAACCACGCTCGCTCGATTGAGTCCCGAGCTTTCTCGATTCGAGAACGTACGGCGTTGCTTCACTTCGGTTTGATATGATACGGATACCCCGTCCGCGCGACATATGCGAGGGCTTGAGAATCCATAACTCGTCGGCGTTTTCGCTATCAGGCTGACTCTGAAGGAATTCATTGCTCTGGTCAGCATCGCGAAGGCAGTAGGTCTCCTGGTAGAAATCTTCCAAAGAAAAATCAAAATGGGACTGTTGACGCGAATAGTTCTGAAGGTGCTCCGTCAGAAAACCTTTGTTAATGATCCGCCTCTCGTTCGGAATATGATTCAAAAGCTGAAACTGCGTCAGTGCCTTGAAAAATGGATCGTATCCCTTGCGCATCCATAACAAATCAGCTTCGGTCGCACTCACGCTGAGCTCCAGAGGAAGCTGTTCAAAAACCCTTCTTGCGTTCGTTGAAGCGGAATCGCAGAAGATTTTTGGATGTTTGCTTATTTCCGTCTTGAATTGTCCCATTTGCGTTAATCAAGAGAATTCAGTTCAACCGCATAGTTGATATTTTCAGGTTGAACCAAAACGACTCTGCGGACCAAGACAGGTCGAAGAGCAAGTCGAAGACTAAAACAAAAAGCGCCAACGTCAATTGGCGCCTTCAAAAACCGGCCGATTCAAAAAACACGACTCTAAAGAACTGGCTCAAAAATCATCTCTTCCTCCAGAAGATGGTTGATCGAAAGCGCTTTTCCAAAAGCGTACTGAATCATTTTCAACTTCTCCAGTTTTCCTTCGGCGGCTGGATCCACATCAGAACTCTGAAACGCACTCGAGTCGTCTGCCGCGATTTCCTCCTGCGGTTCTTCCCGGCGTTCAACCGCCTCGACCTTTCGATCCTGCGAAGGCGATAAGTTCAGAGCCAGCGGAATTCTCGACAAGCTCGAGGTGTTTGCGGACGATACTTGCATGACAGGTTTCTCTCTTCTTCAGATTTAAATCCAGGATTTTAAATTAACTAAAGATTGTACTAAGGAAGTCTTCAATTCCGGCGAGACCGTTTTTCAGATCCACACCTTGACCTCGGTTGGTATCAACGCCCGCTTTACGAGCGCGTTCCTGAATTTGTTCCAGTTGGCCTGACAAATTCAAACCTGTTGACCCTTCTCGCGTCTTGGACGCTCTTGATGCGCTCGTTTCGGTACCCACTCCTTCGAGAAAACTCTTCTGGCCTTGAATTGCAATCAAAGATTGCGCAATCCCTGAAAGACTTTCGTCCAATCGGAGACGGTTGCTTTTCTCTTTATCCGATAGATCATCAAGCCGGTTTGAAATCTCTGCTTCGGCTTTCTTGTCTCTTGAAATCTCTCGACTCAACGTTCCAGTTGATCCTAAGAAACTCGAAGCGACCTTCGGGGCCTTTGCCGCGAATCCTGAATCTCCGAACATGTTCAGGACACTTAGAGCTCCACCTTTAATTCCCTTCTCAAGCGCACTGGCATCAACGTTAATCTGGTTCGATGTTCCGCTCCCGTTGACCCCTCCAGATAAAGCAGAATTAGAGAAGATATCACGGACCGCTCCGCGCAGAGATCTCGAAACTTCATCGAACACTCTGCCGCCTGCCTCTGCGTTTTCTTCCAAAAACGCCTGAACCTTGTTTAACTGATCAAGGAAGCCCTTTGCCACTGCGGTCACATCGTCCGGATCAGCAACCAAGACCGACTCACCTTTGACAGCCGCGTTCAACGTCACCTTGGCCGAATCACCCGCAGAAAGATTACCGATATCAATCTGAATCCCGGAAACTCCGAACGTGGAACCGCTAATTGTGTTTGATTTCGTCGTAAACGTGTTGCCGTTGGCCGTGATTTCCGTGTCATTCCCCAACGTCGTTGTTCGATTCGTCAGACCGAGACTGGCAGCCAATCCCGTACTCCCGGATGCTACTGTGATATCCGAAGCGCCTGTCGCGTCGTTGGTCAGTGTAATCTGTCTGCTATTCTGATCCAGCGTCGCGGTTACCCCCGCTCCTGAATTGTTAATGGTCGAGAGCAGGCTCCCGATCGTGTCTGTCCCGCTAAAACCGATTGTCTTTCCGTTGATTTGAAATGATCCGTTCGCTCCGCTGAATCCGGCGAGATTGGAGGCGTTGAGTTGGGTTCCCTCGTTGATATTGACATTCAGCGTCTGATCAGCCGTGCCTAACGTGGTCGTGCGGTTTGTCAGTCCGAGACTGGCAGCCAATCCTGTGCTTTCACCAGTTACAGAAATATCCGTTGCTCCCGTCGCGCTGTTCGTCAGCGTAACCTGCCGCGTGGACTGATCCAGCGTTGCCGTTACTCCGGCGCCAGAATCGTTTATTTTCGTAAGCAAGTCCTGGAATGTGTCCGAACCGTTAAAGTTTACGGTCGTCCCATTAATCTTGAACGATCCGTTTGCCCCGTTGAAGCCGGCTAAATTGGATTCGTTTAGCTTGGTCGTAAGGCTCAGATTTATTCCAATGCTCGACGCCGCCGTTTCCACTTTTTGGATCGACGTTAACGTTTCCTGGTTTTTTTGGCCGATATCAAGCTGATTGACGTTGTTCTCCGCATCAGATTGCGTCAGGAAAATTCCGAACTGTTTGTCGTTGCCGTTCCTCTGTCGGACAAAGAATGTGTCGCCATCTGAAACAACCTCAACTCCGTCTTTGAAGAGTTTCCCGGTCACCTTAATCTGGTCACCGGTCGAAAGCTGGACGTTGCCACTACCACCGTCATCATCATCATCGTCACCATCGCCATTTGCGGAATTCTTAAGTTTAATGAAGCTCAACCCCCCATCAACCTTGGTTTTCTTGACCTCTAGACCATCGCTCAACACTTCATCCGTCGTTACCGTTTCCGAAATGGCCGCTCCTGTCAAACTGGTCACCGTACCAGTTTTCGTTACCGTTGAAGCAATAGCTGATCCCGCCGAACGGGTTGCGGCGGCGAGTTGGTTCACGCTTAAATTGAACGAACCGCTACTAAACGCACCGGTGGCCGAAATACCCAACGATGCGTTATTCGTGAGAAAAGTTGCAGGCTTACCATCAATTTCAGTCCTTTTAGCGTTTGCTCTGAGATCCTGTGCTGCGCGCGCAGCAGTGTTGAGCTTGCCTAGCTCAGATTGCAATGTGGAGAACAAGGATCCTCTGGATTGGATCCCGCTGCGTTCAGCCGACAAACGCGTGCGCGTCGCCAAATCGTTTCGCGACAGCGCCGGCGCCGTTTTGATTCTCTACTGGAGTTTGCGTAGCTCTAGGATTGGATTTGATGGTTGTCCGGATCCAATTCCCGAGATAGATGAAATACCAATGCTTGCCATAAATTCCTAATATTTCGTCAGGGCTGCTAGGCTCTGTCTAAAAGACCACGCTGTGTCTAGTAATGGGAACATGTACACACTGGGCGTGGTCTTGTCCATACCTAATTCAGCCCCGTTCTTCTTTTGCACAGGACCATACGCGCAGAGCGCGATCGAGATACGCGTCAAAACTTGATTGGCGGTGTTTTGTTCCATCACAGTTGTGTGAAAAGCACCTTTTGCGCCAATGCTACCAATGAGATTTCAAAGTGAGAGTAATCTGACTGCCAGCACAGTGTACCATCCAAGCTCATTCGCAACGATTTTTCCATTTCACTCATACACGACAAATCCATTGTAGCAAAAGAAATGCCAAACGTAACGAGCGGAATTCGCCCTCGCTCGCAGCTCAAAAACCAGGTTCTGCAGGGATTCCCAACCTGTCATATCCGGTTTCTAAATGATTCATAAGATTCTTATTATGATCCGTTTACAACCAAATTGGTCCATGCATGAATCGCACTCGAACACGGATGAGTGATTCGTTGCGGAACATTAGCCATGAATTCACGCTGTCTCACAATTTGAGACATTAATGTCCTGATCCTGGCAATGCTTTATCGAGAGCTATTTCCGGTATTAATAACGTATTATGTTTATCATGAATATGTTATGATTAATTCGGACTAGGATTTCACTAAGTTTTCAGGGGTGAACTATCATTTGAGACAGTATGATACATGTTGAGACGCACTCCGCTAGAGAACGCGTCGAGCCCAAAGATCGTGAGAGTTCGAATGAAGCGCCTTCCAAGGACGGCCTCTGAATGAGGACACGCCTGCTCCATCCTCCTCGTATTGGCTGTCCCAGACTGCAATACTCGGAAAATATTCCTTACATCGGAAACACGCTGATGCATTCATCGGATCTGGATCGCTGCGCCTAAGGACTAGTCGCGGTCCGACTGGACGATGCACCTTTGTCGCGTCCGCACTTTCGATGTCACTCATATGTATCGGTCTCATGGCCGCGGTGTATTGGCTGATTCGGCGTGGATTCTGAATTCACTCTTGTTTCGGATCGGATTGAAGTGGCGGCACGAGGGTGAGACCATTGTTGAACCTTAATCCGGCGGTTGAATCGCCGGTGATGCTAAAACCGAACGGAAGATTAATCGTTTTTCGGGAGGTGCCCGATTCGACTTCTGCCGACGACGAGTTCATCAATCCAAAGCGCCTGAGCGTGAGGCAGCAACCCGGGTCCGAAATAAGGCGTCAGCAGAAACTGGTTCCATTTCATTTTTGGGAAATCTGTCGTCCGGAAGACGATGTCGGTGTGTTCAATGACCAGTTTGTTGTCAACCCAGCCGCGGACTACACCATCGCGATTTGGAGTGTCCCTTTCCATATCAAGCGTATTGAGCTTGAACTGCGCCTCAATGCAGCGCCACTGATCGTCGATAAAGACAACGTCATTCGAATCATAAAGTTTGCCGTTGTACCCCCCTCTCAATGGTCCCTGGGTGAGTCCATGGGGCATGTTCTCGTTCTCCATATCGGTCGCGCCCAAGCGGAGCTTGCCGTTGACTGGCTCAATGTAGAGGGTCAGGTGGCTCCGTGCCGGGCCGTGCCACATGCCATTCTCGGTCGTAAGAAAGTGAGTGAGGTGCGGATGATAGGACCGACCGGACCAGCCCCAGTTCGCCGAGAGTCTGAGATAGTATCGGATGAAAAGCTCGTCAACGGCCTCGATTGGATGCCGGGCGCCTGATGAAGTGTAAGGATTTGTGGCGTTGTCCTTCCAGCGGTACTCGATGCATCCCTTTCCCGCGTAAGCCCGATCCTGCACGATCTTGAATTGGGAACCATCGTACCAACCGCGCTTTAGAAGTTCGCCGTTGTCAAAGCTCTCGCTGAAAAGGACGTTGCCGGGCTTCGACTCGCCCGCGTAGGAGCTTCCAATCAAAGCCTGGACAGCGATTGCCGAGAGCAGGATCAATACACTACCTGTATTCATGATTTCCACGCGCCAGTTTCAGGGAGCCACTCGATTTTCTCGGAATTCATTCGCCTGACTTTGCGTCCTAACTGAACGGCGGTTGAATGTCGAGCGGAGTATTGCACCGGTGTGCCGGTCATTCTAGGTTTAAAAGCGCATGCCCCATTACTCGAAAGTAATATCCGGAAAACTTCTGACGTAGCCCGGATTGTCATTGGATCGGTTGCAGAACCTTTGCCGGGTCGCGGAGTCTGGCGGGGTCACCGAGGCGGCGGGCGGCGATTCAACATGGCAGAGCTTGTTCAGCCGCCAAATCAAAGAGCTCGAAGAATTCTTCGGAGTTGAACTGTTTCGGCGGAGCGGGCGCGGCGTCACACTGACGTCAGCCGGACAAACGCTGGACCGGATCGTCCGGGAATGCTTCGCCGCGCTGGCGGATTTCAAGATGGAATGTCAGGGGCAGCCTGTGGGACTTTCCGTCGGCGCCGGGGAAACGCTTATTCAATGGCTGATCTTGGCCCGGTAGCCGCCCTTCCGAAGCCGCTTGGCCGGCATGAACGTTAAACTGATGAACCTTTCGACCCGCGAAATCGGCCTCGCTTGGAATCCGCGTTTGGAGCGAGTCACACAATGCGTGGCGCGGGCCGTCCGATTTCTACCGGAGGAATTGAGATTTTAGGCCGGACATTTTGAGATGGCGACGACGGCGCGGTGGCGTAGGATGTCAGCCAATCCGGAAGACTCGCATCATGAAACGAAGAGAGTTTGGAAAAACCTCAGCGCCCAATCTGTTCCTCAATGAAACTGGCCGCTTGCTTTAATGCGGTCTGCAAATCCGCATCCACCGGAAAGCTTTTCTGGAATCGCTGACCCTCGGCCTGACCGGTCACTCGAACCTCGCCCGTGCTTCTATCATAAATCACTTTGAACACTGGCGTCCGGCCTTGGTCCGGCCAGTTCTTTTCCCACTGATTCAATGCGCTCGCTGAGGTGAATGACTCCACTTCGGATTCCTTCCACATTTGCCTCAGTGTTACGATCTCCACGGTATTCGTGCCCCGAGTCATCCCGACTAAATCAAGCATCGCCACATGCACGATCGCGTCCGGAGTTCTGGACGTAAGTCTGCCCGCGCAAGAAGAAGTCGTTTAGGATTGCCCGATGTTCGGGCTTCAACTCCCTTTGCAAGCTCTCCAGCAACTCCGCCAGTTCCGTGTGTCCAAGCTCCGCCAACTGCGAATTCCCGGCCGCAGGTTCACAATGGTCATTTTCCCGGTCTTGTCGTGCGTTCAGACTCTCCGTGACTCGGGCGCCGCGTTTCACCGCAAATCGTTCTCGCAGACGGCTGACGGCCAGGTTGTGCGCAATACTCGCTGTCAATGGCTTGAGTTCCTCGACCTTTTTGACGTGCGGCACCTTTTCGACCAATTCCTCCAAAGCCTCGATGGCAACGTCCTCGGTGTCTTCGGGCAGATAGGGCTGGAGCTTCAATCGAGCCACCGCGAACGCGGTCGGCCAGAGCCAGCGAAACGCTTCATCCCAGGCGCTGGGATCGCCGTGCTGCAACGCTTGGAGATCGGGCGTTGTCATTTGTTGTGCTACTCGGCGGATTGCAGCGTTCGGTCGCCCAATCGCCAGAAACTCACGCCTTCGACATGAACCCAGGCGACGATTCCCATTCGCTTGGCCCGACTGTCGAATAGTGGATGCCTCAAAAAACGGCGAGTGAAAAATGCGGCGCGGACTTCCACCACATTCAGCCACGCAAGGCAATACGTTGCATGGCGAAGACCAGCCTGGAAGAAATCTTGATCTCGCGTAAAAAACGTGGGCTGTGAGAGCCGATGAAGATGAGGCAGCAAGTTGTCGTCTTTGATCCCCAAGGGCGCAAGTTCCACCCCAATGACGCGGACGTGAAATCCCCAATCACGCAATCGCGAGACTTGGCTCTCGGGATAATTTTCGTCGAGAATGAGCACGGAATCTCCGAGTCCCGTCGCCTTTGAACACTTCGCTGGCCAAATGGACCGCTTCGGCCACGGCATCCCGTGGCACGCGACCGCGCCATTCCTTCACAATCTCATCCCATTCCATACCGCGGGAGATCTGCGCCAGGACGATCCAAACCATGATTCGGGTTCCTTTGAACGTCGGTTGCCCATGACAGATTTCAGAATCGGCGACAATGTATTCGCCCAGCTCCACACGCTTGCCTGGCTGTCTGGATACCGTTTTCATAATTATTGAGGACAGAATGCGCCTGGCGAGCGGCCATTGCAAGCCGCCTCCACGGCACAGGAGCCGTTCTTGTTTTGCCGTCACCATCATGACCAGCGCCATCGGCGCCCAAGCCGAATAGGCAAAGCGGTCATTTCCGCGGCAGTGAGACCTGCGTGTTGCCATGCAGCCGATCCAACAGTTGCGTTTTCCTGGCTGTATGCCTTGATACGCGAGTTCCGAATGTGGAGCCGACTGTGTCGCGTCGCTTTCAGCAAGTATTCGCGTCCTTGACGGAGTTAACTTAAAGGTTAATAATGTGAACGTTGTCTTAAAGCTGGTTGCGCAGGGCCGTGAATGCCGGATCTATGCTCTGGCCGACGAGACTCGGTGCCTCCTGGCGGATTTCCTTACCGCTTCGGAACGCGACCTGCCGCACGAGCTCGCGAAGCTGGTTCGGTTGTTTGATTTCGCCGCCGAGCATCTGCCGCCGCGCAACGAGGAAAAATGCAGGCCGCTCACATGGCGGCGTTTATGAATTCAAGACAACGCGCCTGCGCGTGCTCTGGTTTTGGGATGAGAGCCGAATGATTCTTTGCACACACGGTTTTGTGAAGAAGTCGCGCAAGACACCACCGGGTGAAATTGATCGGGCGCTGAAGATGAAGGCGGCGTACGAAGCGGCGAAACGGACAAAGCAACTGAGATTTGAGGAACCATGAATCATTCATCGAATGCGCTGAAACCACTGCTGGCGCGCGCGCGCGAATCGCTGGCCTACGACACAGAAGGAGTGAAGCTGGAATTCACCGAACAACTCGTGGCGCGCATGGAAGCGGCGGGTGTCAGCAAGTCCGCGCTCGCGGCTCGGCTGGATGTGGCTCCGGCTTACGTGACCAAGGTTCTCCAGGGCACCACCAATTTCACCTTGGAAAGCATGGTCAAGATTGCACGCGCTCTCGGCGCTGAATTGCAACTGCAATTGAAGCCGGTAAAATCGGGCTTAACTCTCAGAAGGAACATGAACGCAAAAGCCATCCACGCCAACGGAGCGTCTCGACGCAATCGGGAGACAATCCGGGCAGCGCCGAAAAACGCGGTCTGAACTTTTATGAGGCTCTTCGTGTACTCGAGTGGGTGAATTCCAGCAGAAAAGCGGCTTTGAGCCAATGTAAATGGGCC
>JAQBVM010000168.1 GCA_027623095.1 Verrucomicrobiota bacterium | reverse complement strand
CGGCGAATAACCCGAACGAGCAGGCACATTGGGAAAACCCAGACATCCAAGCAATCCGGCGTTTCCACAGCTCCGATTCGCAAGATAGCCGTCTCACAAGGAGAAGTCAGGGCTTCACAGAGTGTCGCCCCACCGAGAGAAACGAGAGTCGTCGGCATCCTTCTCGGCGGAAGTGCGGAGGGTGGTCTGCCCTCATTCGGAATGATTGTCACCTATTTCCTGATGTCCAATCATTTCCGAGGATTATTGCTTCTGTGAATACGCAGAAGCGGCGGCGGGACATGAGTTGGCCCGCAATGGGATCAAGAGCTCTATGGAAAAGGAAGATTGGCGGACGCCGAAAGCTGTCCTTTGCCTTCACAGAACATGGCACCATCATGGCGGCCAACGTCCTGAACAGTCCATAGGCTGTGCGGATGAGGATTCTCGCGGTGCGGGCCTTCGTGAAGACGCGGGCCGCGCTCTCGGACAACCGGCAACTCGCCAGAGTAGCCGCACAGATGATATTAGAAGGTTATGAATGGACTTGAACGCATCACAGTGAATCCATTGATCATGTCTGGCAAGCCGTGCATCCGCTGTCTTCGGGTCACAGTAGCCAACGTTCTACGCTTGCTGGCTGCCGGTCATACGCCTCAGCGCATCTTGGCCGCTTACCCATACCTCGAACCGGCCGATATTGACGCGTGCCTGCTTTACGCCTCAGTGCGCGTGGACGACGAGGAACTTGCGCCGGTTCCGGCGTGAAGCTTTTGGTGGACATGAACCTCAGCCCAGAGTGGTTGAAGGTCTTGACGCAGGGTGGCTGGCTGGCCTGCCACTGGAGCACTGTCGGCTCCCCGGCTGCCCCGGATACCGATCTACTTGATTGGTCGAGGCAGCACGGCTGGGTTTTGTTGACCCAGGATCTCGATTTCGGCGGACTCCTTTTTCACAGTCAGGCGGGCGCGCCGAGTGTGGTGCTGCTTCGGCTCCGCAACGAATTGGATTCCGCGCAGCAAAGCCGCATCCGCGCTCCTGCAAACGGCGGTTGCCGCTTTGGAAACCGGAGCTCTGCTGGTGATTGACGAACACCGCGCTCGCCTGCGACGCCTACCCATCGAAACCGGCGGGAATCCCTGAACCAGATCTTTGAAGAGGTCAGGCCGGACAATCGAAAGGCATCATTGCCTGACGTCCGGCGTCAGGCGAAACGGCACGTTGCTCACCGAACCATCATCAAGTCGGAGATGCACGTCCACCCGATTCACGCCTCTCCGCCGCTGAGCGGATGCAGGTGCAGCTGTCCATCCTTCAGAACGAGGATTCGGTCCGCCAATCGTTTGGCTTCCTCGAGACTATGGCTCACATGCAGGATGGTCACGCCTGTGTGGCTTCGCACAGATTCGAGCACGCCGCACATCTCGGCTCGCGTCTCTTCGTCCAGGGCGCTCAATGGTTCGTCCATGCAGAGAATGCCCGGTGAGTACGAAAGCGCACGGCCCAGGGCAACCCGTTGCGCCTCGCCTCCGCTCAATCCGGCGGGTTTCCGATCCAGCAACCGGTCGAGGCCCAGCCATTCGGCGAGCTCGTTTACACGGGCTTTGATCGAGGGCGCATCCCATTTCCGAATCACAAGCGCGAAGGAAAGATGCTCGCGAACCGTCATGTTCGAGAAAAGGGCCGAGTCCTGGGGAACAAAGCCAATGTCGCGCATCGCGGGTTTTGCGCGTGTCACATCCCTCCCCATCAGTTCGATCGTGCCAGACACGACGGACCGCAATCCGCAGATTGCCTCAAGCACCGTGGTCTTGCCGCAGCCAGTCTTTCCCATTAGAAAACCGTATTCTCCAGCGGGAATCTCAAACGAGATTTCGTTCAATGCGAACTGACCCGCGCGAACGGAAAGATTCCTTACGGCGATCATTGCTACACGGGCCTGCCCAGGCTCTCCTCGATGCCGAAGAAGCGGATGATCAATAGCACCAGGATTGCCGCCGTAACCATCAGGAGCGACACCGCGACCGCCGCTTCAATATTGCCAACACTGAGCTCGAGGAACACTGTGGTTGGCAATACTTCCGTTTTCATTCTCGTGGCACCGGAGAACACCAGGATTGGGCCGAATTCTCCCAGCGAACGAGCCCAGGCAAGTGTTGCCGCCGTAAGGACGCCTCGCTTCGCTTCCGGCAACACAACCATCCAAAAGGCCTGGTTCCGGCTGCATCCAAGCGTGAGTGCCACCTGTTCCCGTCTAGGGTTGATATGATCGAACGTGGCGCGCATGGTTCGAACCGCGAACGCGCACGCGACCATCAGTTGGGCCAGAACAACACTGGGTATCGCGTAGGTAATCGGGAAGATGTTCTCGATCGCCCGCCCGGGAGCTGTCTGAAAGAGGATCAACAAGCTCAGGCCGATGACAAGCGGTGGCAGGACGATTGGGATATCGAGGACCGCATCCAGCAGGGCCTTTCCGGGAAAACGATAGTGAGAAAGCAGATAACCGATCGGTATTGAGAGCCAAAGCGAAATGATGGTGGTGAGGCTGCAGGTGATCAGGCTTAGTTTGATCGCGTAGCGGATCTCGGGGCTTTGAAGCGCCTTCCAAAGATGATTCGGTGACGTGAACGAAACATCCGCTACCAGTAAAGCGATGATCAGCAGAACATAGACTCCGCCCAAGATCACCAGACAGAGTAAAAAAAGGCCGTCCGACCCTCCGTTTGCGCGGGAGGGTTTTGGACTGTTGCGCGGAACGGTTGTCATTGTTCAACCGGACCCGCCTGCCATTGGAACCCGACAGATTCGAACTGCGCTTTTGATTTGGCGCTAGTGAGAGCCGCCAACAGACGTTCCATAAGGTAGCGATTCCCGGAGTTCCGGCTCACGGCATACGGTTGCACGGCGATCGCGGCCGGGACATCGATCGAGACCAGATCGAGGTGTTCACGCACTTGAGATGTGTTGGCGACGTACACAACCACCACGTCGAGCGATCCGGTTCGGATCTGATTGACGAGAAGATCCGCGGTGGGAGTTTGGACCTGGACATTCCGCATGACCGTCTCGTACAGGTTCTCAACCGTCAGCAACCTGGCGGTGAGCGCGCCGAGCGCGCTCTGTTTTTCGTTTGCAACGCCTAAACGCAGTCCGGGTTTCGCCAGATCCGACAGGGTCCGAAGGCCGAGCGGATTTCCCTTCTGAACCAGCATCACGATGTCCGTTCGCGAGATATCGACCGAATCGAGAAACAGGTCACCGACGGAGGTCATGAATGAAATGTCACAGGCGAAATAGGCGTCCGGACGTTGTCCCGCCCGCATTTGCGAAACGAGAATGCCGCAGCCGTTATAGACTCGACTGACGGTCACGCCCTCTCGTTGTTCGAATTCTTGGAGAGTGGGCTCAATCGCCATTCGGTTTACACCGCCGCTAAACAAGACCACTTCGGGTTTCTCAGACCATAGATCGCCTACCACCGGGTTGAATCCGAGTTTCGAAAACACTCTCAGGCCCTTGTCTCGCGCCGCGAGATACCGTGCGAACCGAAGCGCTGCCGCGGGTTGCTTGCTCGAAGCCAACACGCCGACGGACACTTTTTGAGTGCCGGAGGAGAGTTCCGGAACTTGAATTCCCTCGAGCTCCGCGTATTGATTGACGGTCGAGTCCCAAATCACCGCCGCATCGACAGTTCCCAACTTAATGTCGTTTGCCACGTCGTTTACGGTCGGCTTGAAGACTTTCGCGTGTTTTTCGAGATCATCCCAGATGCCAGATTGAGTGAGAAGGCGCCGTGTGATCTTGCCAATCGCCGCGGCATCCGGGTTTGCGAGAGCGACCGCAATCTCCGTGCGCAGCAAATCTCTTACTCCATGAATGTTCTTCGGATTCCCCTTTGGCACTGCAATAACGGGAATCATCGTTGCAAGCGGAATGACTTCTGCGACGACATGGTTGGATTTTGCGATCTCCAAGTAACTAGCGTCCGCGGCCAGGAACAGGTCTCCCCTTCCGGCCACACGAACGTTGCTCAACAAGGTGCCGGATCCGCCATATTGCAACTGAACAGGAATCCCGAAGAGATCGGAATACTCCCTGGCAACTTCCTCAACCGGCGGTTTGATCCCAGCCGCGCAAAACATCACGATCGGTTCGCCGCCCCAAGAAGTTGCTTGGTCCGAAGGATTCCACACCAACAAGGCAATCAGGAGGACGATCGCCAAAATGGAGACGACAAAGGTTTTTGCAGCTGAATTCATTGGGATTCTTGCGGGCACAACGATTCACGAAACCGGATTGCTGCAAACGACTAACGTCTGGAGATTAAGCTGTCAATCTTCGAATGGAACGAGACTTTCGAACTTTCGACGCGACACGGATTAACACTGGTTCAACTCACTAATCTGCGTGTTCAAAGTCCAAAAGTCGTAGAGATAGCCGACCCCAAACAGGCCGACCGTCAGGAGATAGAGAATCCCAGTGATCCATTTTCCCATATAGAAACGATGCATGCCGAACACTCCGAGGAACGTCAGGAGCAACCACGCGAGTGAATATTCATTTGGCCCCGATGCGAATCTGCGATCCGCCTCTCGATCCATTGATGGGATCAGGAATACGTCGATGAGCCAGCCGATTCCGAGCAGGCCCAGTGTAAAAAACCAAATGGTGCCGGTGATCGGTTTGCCAAAATAAAACCGGTGCGATCCTGTGAATCCAAAGATCCAAAGAAGATATCCCAGGACTTTGCTGTGTGTGTTGTTCTGAATAGTCATCGCATGTCTCACGTCTGCCACGGGCCAGATATAGCAATTCCCAACTCTGCTTGCCGATTATTTCTTGAAAACCAGTTTGTAAATGCTGGTTGAACTCTCCGGCAACTCGCCGCTGGACTGAGATCCTTTTTCACGGAAACCTCTTTTACATCCGCGAACAGATCAAGGACGAGTCGAGAGAACCAAGATCCTCGGATATCAATTACACATTCTATTGCCGTCTCAACGACGCCGGTGACGTCTTCGAAGAACAGCACAACACCGGCGGAAACGTTTTCATGAAGAATGGAACGATTCTAGACCGACGCCACGGCGCCGATCCGGAAATGGAGATCGAGAAATTCTTCCGCGCTTGGTTCGCGAAATACCTCTCAACCTCGTTGAACAAAGGTGGAGATATGTGAAATCGGTAGCCTACGCTTTGTTCTTTCCCTCCTTTGACACTAAGTCCTCCCGAATGATTTCCATGAAATGAATCACTGGCGCCTCGTTTTCGTTTGGAGTGTCACGCTTCGGAACTAACTCAAGCGTCAGATCATCCACCACGCGCACGTTCCGGAATTCTTTAATGACAACGCGGTTGTCCCCTCCGGCTTCTCTCACAGGATCAAAATCTTTGGCGGCGTCCCGGCCTTGGAGCTTGATTTGGAAAACGCGTTGTCCAACTGCCTCCCCTCTCTCTGTCGCGAAGCCCAATCGGACACGGTAATTCCCCGGAGGCTCTCCATTCAGAACAGGAATCCGGATCTCGTTGAGTCCTCGAATTCCTGATGTCAGTTTCCACGGCTCGTTGGAGTTATCATAAGTCACACCTCGGAAATCCTTGCGGAAAGCTCCCATACCGGACGCAACCTGTTCCCGAAGATCAAACTTCACACCGTAATTCCGAAATGCCCCCTGCCCCACCGTCGTGACAGGTCTTGGATAGGCAAACCAGAGTGTTCCGTCGCCGTCGCGCATTTCGCCGGGCGCGCCAAAGTTGATCGCCAAATGCGACACGGGCGTCATCGAACCGTTGCTGATGAATACGGACCATTCGCCAGGGTCTTTCTGTTTCTTGTGCTTTAGAATGACCGTTGAGCGAATGGCGTAAGAACAGGTGCAGCCCGCGCTCGATTCCTGGAAATTGAGAACTCCGTTCGCGGGAATGAGGTTGTTCCAGCAACCCGGTCGAACCGCGCCGAACAATGTCAATCCCGAATCCTTTTCCACATCGACGAACGCGGCACAATACGATCTGTAAAAGATGGTGTACGGTGACGCCGTAACAATCCCGCAACTGTGGCCCGGGCGAAGAAATTCCCATTCTTCAGATTGTCCGGTGGCCGGATGCGCCCGCATCTTAATCGCGCCCGTGGAGAGGTCGCACGCGCGCGGCTCGATATAAATCGTGTCACCCACAATCAGAGGCCGTCTTCGGTAGTTCAATGGTTTCGACCAAACGACGTCTCCGGTATTGCCGTCAAACACAGTGATCCTGCGCCAGCTTAATCCACCCTTTACGAAAACAGGTTCGTCATGATTGCTGTAGTGTCCGAAGCAAAGCAGTTTGCCGTCTTGAAACGCCGTTCCCAGTTTATTGCCGCCGCAACCAGTGAAATCAACCGATTTCGTCCAAACAATTCGGCCGGATTTCAGATCGAGAGCGACAAGCCGCCGAATATCCCGTTTGTCCGCCTCCAAGTTTCCTTCCTCGTGCGGTTCATATCGACCGTCTTGAATCATCGAAGCTCGAGCATTCAACGCCACCGTCCTGAGCGCGGAATCTTTCTCCGCTTCAACGAGAAAGAGTTTTCCATCTCCAATCGAGATCGAGATGTTCGGAATGTTCTCTCCCCGATGCTTCCAAAGAACGGTTCCCGACGCTGGATCAAACGCGAAAATCGCATCGCTGATCATCATTGTATCGTCGGTTGTCGATGGCGCGTGATCCGGCGCCCAACCTGGAAAGGTCTCCATTGAATCCCACTCGAGCCGGGATCGCCGGAAATAATCCAAAGCTTTGCGATTCGGAACAGGATACGTTTCCTTTAATGCCGACAGGGTGCTCTTAAGATTCTCGGGGATTTGATCCTCTTTCTTCCACTCGCCCGATTCGACCAGCGCATTCCAAACATAGCCAAATTCATGCGCCAGTGGTTTCGCCGCGCTACCCAGCAAAAGATCCTCAATCACTCCGATATAACCCCAGCGCCGGACTTCGCCGCTTGGAGCATTTGGAACATCGAATGTTCGCAACGTTTCTCCCGTTTGCGCGTCAAGCTGCAGCGCCTGATTGTGCACCGCCACATAAACACGATCATCGATTGCGGTAAGATTGCTGCCGTCCACATCCACACGAACCCGAATTGCCCCCGGAATCCTCCGTTCCCAAAGTTGGGTTCCGTTGTAACCATCGTATCCCATCACAACCTCGGTTCCCTGAACGAACAGGCGTCCATTTAGCGCGAGAGGACTCACCGACCGCGCGTGACGGTCCGGCATATCGCGCGACCCCGGTTCTCCATACCACAGAACTCCAAGCGCCCCCCGGACGAGTTCATCTTTGGACGAGCCGGTATTCGAATTGTTGCCGTATAAGCCTGTCCAACTGCCGGCGCCTTCAAGATCGCCGCGAACGATTTTCCACCATGTTCCTTCCGAGCTGATCATTTCCGGATCAGGCAGCGTCGTGTTCGCCAGCCAGGCTTTCATGTCAAATGCGCCGGCGTCACGGGGAGCCTTGGGGTACCCAAAGATCGCAACACCGCCGAACGGCCTAAGGATACGAGACACCTCATCCGCCGAACCATCCAAATGTCCGGTAATCAGCATTGAATCCGAGACGACCAAATTCGCAAAATAGTCCGGGAGATCCGCCAGATCCCATGGTTCCACAATGACGCGTTCGCCATAGAATCCCGCGGCGTTCAGTTGCTTGCGGGCCACGTTCAATTTGCCCGTGTCCGTCTCGATCGCGACGATTTGAAATTCGCTTTGTCTGGCAATTTCGTAAGCGAGCCGCCCCTCACCAGCGTTGAGCACGAGGCAAAAGCCCTTGCGCGTTTTCGATTCGGCGAGCAGCCGCTTGGCGGCCTCTTCGTATAACTTGCTCGACTCGGTGTTCGTGTAGAACGAGGCGTCTGTCACAGTTTGGCGTTGCTCTGGATTCTGTTTAAGTTCGGTTCCGAAACAGTAAATGAGTCCGCTATCGCTCGCGGCGAACAGCCGCCCGCCCGCGATCGCCAAGCCCAACACCTCACCTTTCACATCTCCCTCCCAAAGAAGTCTGCCGGATTCGGAATCGAGCCCCACCACAGCATTGGTTCCGCCAATGACAACGGTGTTTTCCGCCATGGCAAGCGTCGCCAGATTGCGCCTCGAGAATTCCCAACGAAGATGCGATCGCTCCAGAGTCTTCTCCTGCTCGCTGGTCGCGGCAATCTGTTTGCCAAGATCACTCAAGCGCTTCAAAGTCGCAGCCTGCTTTTCTCGCATGGCGGCCAGCCCGTCAGCCAGCTCTGGGGTTTCTCCCCTAGCGTGTTTATTCAACCGGTCAGCCAGAGTCCGCAGCTCTCTTGAAACAGCAGTGGCCTCGGCGGCGAGATCTCTTCTCTGTTTCGCGAGTTTCGGAAGCTCGACCGCGGCTTTCTGATAGCTCTCTCGGTTTATGGCATACACACCCTCCTCGGTCAGGATCACACTGGTATCGGGTGTCTGAACGAGATCGATTCCGTCAAATGTCGCAAAGAGATCTCCCTTTCTCGCTCCAGTCTTTTCGTCGTAGGCGACTTTGGCGAAATCGCCTTGATTGTTGACACCCGCGATCAACTGACCGCCTTCCACCAATGCCCACGTGCCTCCCGCCTTGCCGCCTGCCGAGAGAAACCGAATGAACGCGCCTGTATTCCGGTCAAACGCGACCGGCATCGCGCGACCCGACGGAACGTAGAGCACTGATTCCGACGCGAGCAAATAACCTTGAGGCGCCATCCCTCCGTAGTCCAATCCCCACGCCAAATCACCCGCCGTATCGTTTTTCCAAATCTCTTTTCCCGTTCCCGCATCCACGGCGGCGATGTAGAGGCCCTCATAGGGAAAAACTCCCGCGGCAAGATAGACTATCCCCTCCTCCACCAAGAGTCCTGTTCGGACTGGCCACATCGAAATCATTCGTCCGTTGCCAATGACATGCTCCCCATCGGGACTTGGGCGGTACCGCCAGACCATTTCCCCGCTGCCCTTCACCAGGCAATAGACAAATCCGTCGTCTGATCCAAAGTAGAGGCGTTCACCCGAAACAACCGGCGCAAATCGGATGGGACCTTCACTGAAGAAGGTCCAGCGATTCTCTCCTGTACGCGAATCCAGAGCATAAATCTGATGATCGATCGAAGAGCCGAAATACACCGAAGTGCCGTCCGAGACTACATGCATGGCGCGGTCTGAGTGCATTCGCGGTGTTTCCTCTCCGGGCATCGGCCACGCCGGCTTCGGACGGTATCGCGGAACAAACGACCACTGGAGAGTGAGGTGAGGATCCAAAGATTCGGAAGTGATGCCGCTTCGCCTCAAATCGTGGCGGTACGTTGGCCAATCCGCCGCAACGCTCGCCGCAGCGCAAACGGCCATAAACAAAGAGAACATACGCGGCAACCGACGGAGCATTATCCGTGTTGCATCGGATTCGATGGAAAGGGGAAGAAAGGTCGTTTTCATGCAGGTTCAGAGTCTCTTCCTCCAAGGAAGAATGCGCAACCGTGATTTTGCGACCAGTATTTTCCGGAGTTCCCCGTTCTGTTGGGCGCATCCATAGGCAGATGATTAAAGCGATCTTGTACCGGTGATGGAGGGACGCAGCACTCCGAGTCATGAAACGGATGGCGCGAAACGTTCATTCGGCCTCCGAGGACGTCGGCCCTCCAAATCGCGCCGGTCACCCCGACGATGGGAGGGTTGAGGCTCCTGCCGAACCCTGAAAACCAACCCTAAATGGGTTCGACGGGAGCCTCACCCTCCCCAGCAAAATGCTCGACGCGGCGAAACGGAGCCCTTAGTAACCTGGCGATGTCCAAGTTACGTCCAAGTGACTCGATATCCCGCGACCTTCTTAAGACGCCGCTCCGCCGCCGCAAAATGCTGCCGGAATACTGGCGGCAACGAGTGTTCCAGAACAGTTTCACTCGAAACGGGAAGCTGATCAAGGTCACGGGATGGTCGGTGAAGATTCAGCATAACGGCAAACGCACCAGTTTCTCGCTCGAGTCCGAAAATCGTGAGGATGCGGCGCGTGAAGCGTTGGATATCTTTACGGCCATTTTAAACCGCGGATGGGCAGCAGCTTTGCGAGACTACAAAACACGGATGGCCTCTTCCACCGCGGCAGATTCGGAGGAACCTGGCGGCGTTCCGAAGACGGACCCACGTTACTGGATTCCCCGTCTTCTTCACCGCAAGCACAACGAATCGATCGAATCGAATGAGGGTGGCAACTTTTCGGCTCGAATTCATCACGACGGTTTGGCGTACTATTTTCCCCTCAGTACAGATTCGCGGGACGCTGCTGCCGAGAAGGCGATGCGAGTCTATCAAACCGTTGTCAAACACGGATGGGACACGGCCAGCCAAATGTTTTCGAGAGAAGTCACCGTTGCCGTGTTTTGGTCCGCAAATCCTCTAGGCTACACATACACGACATTGTTCACGCGTCCCGCCGACGAGGAACCAAAACAATCGAACGACTCCGGCTCATCGCACACAAATCTCAGAGTCGCGCTGATCGAGGGCGACGCCAGTGCCAGAAAAATGCTGACTCACTGGATTGACCTTCAAAAGGGATTCAGAAATTTCACATGCTATGGCACCGGAAAGGAAGCTCTGGAAATGACTCGGGAGCGGCTGCCGGAGTTAGTTCTGGTGAATCGCACACTTCCTGACATGCTAGGCCAGGAGGTGCTAGCCCAAATCAACATCCTCCGGCCCGATCTGCCCGCATTCACATATGGGATTTATGAAGATAGTGATCAGGTGTATTACTCCTTCAGCGGTGTCAGCGCCGGCTACGCCATGCGCCGTCGCCCTCCCAAGAATTTGCTGGAACCGATTGAATCTGGCACGCGTCCTTATTCGAAAACACAGGCAGGACTTCAAATTCAGCAGTACTTTCAGAATCTCTTTCGAAAACCACCCAGCTCTCAAGAGTCGCCTGAACAAAGAGGCCTGACACCGCGGGAACACGAGATCCTAGACTGCGTCAGCAAGGGATATGTGGACAAAGAAATCGCGGCTCGGCTTGGGATCAGTCCTTGGACCGTCCATGGTCATTTGAAAAACATTTACGATAAGCTCCGCGTCCGCACGCGCACCGAGGCCGTCGTCAAATATCTCTCGAAATAGCGGCTTGGAGTATTCATGCGACGCAGTCTCTGGCATCGGCATCTTAATGTTTTTTCCCGTTGCTCCGTCCGCTTCCCAATGACGCGGGCAAAGCACGATGAACTTGACTAACCCGAGCGAGCCAACTCGAATCATTGTATGAATTACACACCGTGTGAAGAATCCTTCCGACCCGGCAAATCGGACTTCGGAGGAAGTCGCGCATCGTTCGGATCATCGGCTCTTTCTATGGCACATGCCGGGACGCACCGTGCGCGTCGCATCCGTCTCACCACCGTACTGTTGCTGATTTCCAGCGTCTTAGGGCAAGCACTTCTCTGCGGATGCGGAAGCGGCGAAATGGTACCGCAAGGCCGCGGAACAAGGAGTCGCAAAAGCTCAGCACAACCTCGCGGTTCTTTTCGAGATTGGACAAGGCGTCACGCTGGATGAAAGGGAAGCGGCGCAATGGTATCTCAAAGCGGCCGAGCAAGGATATGCGAATGCGCAGTACAATCTGGCCGGCATGTATGGTCTCGGGAGAGGTGTTCCGCGTGACCCACAGGTGGCTCTGGAATGGTATCAAAAGGCGGCCGAACAAGGCGATGCTTTGGCTCGTTACAATCTCGCCGAACGCTACGAGCGGGGAAAAGATGTATCGAAGGACTTAGTTGAAGCCTTCAAATGGCATAGTCTCGCCGCTGAGATCGGATTCCAAGACGGTGCGAAGGCTAAAGAAAATCTCAGAACTCAGCTAACCTCCGAGCAAATTGCTGAAGCACGCAAACGAATCGACGCCTTCAAAGCGAAATTGACAGGCGAAGGAACACACTGACCTCAGATCCTCTTCACCACCGCGACTCCTTCTCCTTCATAACCACGATGCCACTCCCGAAGAGGAAAAAGCCAAGATGCGCCGTGAAAGTCCCCTGCCCCGCAACAACTTCGCTTGACCTCCTGAAATTCGCGTGAAGAATCGCCTCGTGCTATCTGGCTGCAGCCATTCTCGTTTTGAACGGGCGGCAACAATTTAATGGCGCGAATCTGGAAACGCATATTCTGGGTTACGCAAATTCAAAATCAACCATTCGAATCATCATGTTTAAGGTCTATATCCCCGATTGCCTGAAACCACCTCTGCCGCTTGAAGAAGGCATTTTGGATGGACTGGCCGAGTTGATCTGTCTGGGAGCGGGTTCGGTTGAAGAGCTCGAAGGCCGTCTGACCGATGCCGATGGGATCCTACTGTATCACGAAGTCTCATTGACGCCGGAAATCATTAACGAATTACAGCAGTGCAAATCCATCGTCCGGTGTGGTGTCGGTTATGACAATGTGGACATCCAGGCGGCGGGGCAAAAAGGAATCCCGGTCAGCAACGTGCCCGATTACGGCGTGGATGAGGTAGCCGATCATGCGATTGGAATGATGCTCTGCTGCAACCGGGGAATCCTCAAGGCGGAACGGCGGCTCCGAAGAACCCTGACACCATGGAATGCCGAAGCTGTTGAACCTGTCTTTCGTATTGCTGGGAGCACGATGGGGATCGTCGGCTGCGGCCGAATTGGTTCAGCCACGGCGCTGAGAGCTCAGGCGCTACGAATGAAAGTGCTCGTGTATGACCCCTACCTGCGTCCCGGCATCGACAAGGCGCTGGGGGTCACTCAGGTGAGCCTGGAACATTTGCTTAAACTCAGCGACGTGGTCTCGTTGCACACCCCATTGACCGAAGAAACCCGTCACATCATCAATGAACGCACTCTTCGCTTGATGAAGAAGACCGCGCTCTTGGTGAATACTGCGCGGGGCGCGGTTGTCGATACCGAAGCACTTGCAAGGGAGTTGGACGCAGGCACGATCGCAGGGGCCGGAATTGATGTGCTGGCGACCGAGCCTCCGCACCAGAGCATGGGTTTAATTCGGCTTTGGCAGGAAGACCGGAATCCCCCGGTCAATCTGGTCATCACACCCCATACCGCATATTATTCCGCGGCAGGATTCGACGAAATGCGCACCAAAGGGGCTGCGGAACTCGCGAGGATACTGCGGGGAGAACCTCCATTGAATTGCGTAAACACTCAATTCCTCAAACGAAGCCTCTGACGAAGCTGATCAAGGGCGCGCCGCAACGGTTCGTTGCCCAAGATCATTGTTTCTGCCCGGTGTAGAGGAAGGTATATCGAGCGCCGTTCTGAAAGTCGGGTTTGTCAGGGGTTGCCTGAAGGTACTCGACGTGATTATCCACGAAGACGGCATTACCCCAACCCAGCGCGGAGTCGTTGTGCCAGTAGCTGAACTGGAACGGCAGCGTCTTCGCCCCAGGCGCTTCCTGCTGCCAGCCCCAGCAACTGAACGGGTAACAATTGGCCAGAACCATCAGGCTCGGAGATCGAATCTGGGACGACTTCTTGGCGTGAAGACCAAGCTCGCCGTTGGAGTTGCCTCCCGAGTTGTAAAAGTAGCTGCATCCGAAAGTGTCAAACAAGGTCGGTTTGCGCGTGCCGCTCCACCGACCGGGCGTGGCCCCTTTGTCCGCCGGACAGCGAAACACCTTGAACACACCCTCGTTATCGTTCGTCAGAACCCTTTTATCCACGGTGACGTAACTATTGATGAAACGGAAGTCAGCCTGGTATTCGGTCCCCTTTTTTCCAGCCCAGGCGTTGTAGGAAAACACAGGGCCCAACGCGTGAGTTGGAAACCGGTCGTTCGAATCCTCGAGATAAAGCGTGTTCGCCAGACCGAGCTGCCGGCAGTTGTTGATGCAGCCAGCGCGTTGCGCAGTCTTCTTGGCCTTCGCGAGCGCTGGAAGCAACATGCCCGCAAGAATCGCAATGATGGCGATCACGACGAGCAGTTCAATCAGAGTGAATGCGGCCCGCCCGAGTGGCGTATTGAAATCTTCAAATACAGGATTGTTCGAAGTGGGTCTGCGGTCCGGGTTCGCCACGGCGCAGATCTTCTCGCTGAAATGAACTTGCTTTTTCACCGGTGAGTAGGTTGCAGTCATTCGACGTCCAAATACAAGGGAAAAGCCGCTCCAACGCAGCGCGGCGGAAAACTGACAGTCATCTGGTGATCGGGTCTATCCGTCGAACCCTAAGATACTTCAGTGTTCTCACAACATGGTCCGCGCGACACGGTTCGGCTCCGCAACTCTCATTGGCACAATTCGTTCAGCATTGTTCTTGTCCGCTCACCGCTTGACGCCTAATCTTCGCATCGCCGCAAGAAATGAAACGCCTCTTCTTGAGAATCTTGCAGGGCGGAATTGTTTCCATTAATCATTCCATGGATTTTCTACTCTACTGGGTTGTGAAGCTCATCGTGCTGCTTCTTCAGGCGCTTCCATTAAGATGGGTGGCGCGACTGGGAAGGTTGGGGGGAAGCCTCGGCTACATCTTCAATCGACGGCACCGTCGCGTTGCCATTCATAATCTCACGACCGTTCTGGGTCATGAGAAATCGGAACCGGAGATCGTGGATCTGGCTCGGGAAAATTTTCGGCGTTTGGGTGAAAACTATTGCGCCGCCATCAAAACAGCTTCCATGTCAGAAGAGGACCTCAGACCTCATCTAAAAATGGTGGGCTATGAAAAATTCCAAGGCATGGATCATTCCAGGAAATCATGGGTCGCGGCCGTTGGACATTTCGGAAATTTCGAACTCTACGCGCGCATTAAGTGGCCCGGTTCGAATTTCCAGGTGGCCACCACATATCGTTCCTTGAAACATAAGCGATTGAATCAACTCCTTCAGGATCTCCGCGTCAAATCCAAGGCAATGTACTTTGAACGCCGCAATGAAATCAAGAAACTGATCGAAACCATCAAGACACGGAACATGGCCATTGGATTCCTGTCAGACCAACACGCAGGTCAGAGCTCGATTCGCATTCCGTTTTTGGGGCATGAATGTGCGACGACGGTTGCGGCGGCCGTTTTCGCGTTGCGGTATGAACTTCCATTAATTACCGCGATCTGCTATCGAACCGGTCTGGCGCAGTGGGAAATTGAATTCAATGACTGGATTCCAACCAAAGAGAGCGGCAAGGCACGGTCGGTGGAAGCGATCATGACCGATGTGAATGAAGCTCTGGGAAAAGCGGTAATGAGAGACTCCGCAAACTGGTTCTGGGTACACAATCGCTGGCGATTCATATCCAAAAATGGAGACCAAAGGAAAACTCCGGGAACTGTTCCAATATCAGGCCGAGAATGATTGTACGATTCCAGCGTTCACACTGGATTGTCCGGGTCAAAAACCTCAACATATGGAAGGATGAAACTTAGTTCCCAATTTGGAGCGGCCAAAGCCAGGGCAGGAGGAGCAGAGTGACCAGCAGGACCACGAGGGTCATTGGGATGCCAACCTTGAAGAAATCAACGAACCGGTAACCTCCGGGCCCCATGATCATGATGTTGGACGGATGCGAAATTGGGCTGTTAAAACTCCCTGCGGCAGCCAGGGCCATGGCCATCATCGCGGCGTGCGGCGAGAGGCCGGCCGCGACGGCCGAGCTCAGCACGATCGGCGCGAGCAGAACAACGAGCGCTGCCGACGGAATCACGCAGGTTCCGAGGGATGTCAGGATAAAGATGCCGGCGATGTTGGCGAGCGGACCCAAGCCTCCGAAGATCGCGACGCTATGCTGGGCAAGGAACGCGGCCGCTCCGGTTTCTTGCATTGCGGTCGCCAACGGCAGCATTCCTGAAATAAGAATCAGGGACTTCCATTCTATCGACGCGTAAGCCTCGTCCATGCGCAGGCAGCCCGTGAGAACCATTAGCAGGGCGCCGCACAGGGCAGCAATATAGTGTAGCGCACCGAGCTGTTCCGTGGAGAGATTATCGAAATGATGTGTGGAGGACGGGAGAAAAGATC
>JAQBVM010000167.1 GCA_027623095.1 Verrucomicrobiota bacterium | reverse complement strand
GTCATCCGTCTCATCACATGTCCTGCCTGACTTTAGAGCAGCCCTGCTTCTTGGGCCACGCACAAATTCATTCCTCGACTTTCATCCCGCCTATCCCGACAATTCGCGTCTCAAAGCCCTGGTAAACGAATTGCATGGACCCGCTCTGGATATTGCTCGTTGGAATGATTGTTGTTATGGGCGGCATTCTGGCGCTCCGTTTGCACGCGTTTCTGGCGTTGGTCCTCGGTGCGCTGGCCGTCGGGGCACTCACTCCTTCGGCATCATTGGAAAAATACGCGATCGAGACGAAGATGCCTCGTGCGGAGGCGGAGTCGTTCTCCAAGAAACCAACTATCGAACGCGTCACGGTTGCGTTCGGCAATACCTGCGGAAAAGTCGGAATCCTAATCGCTCTGGCGACAGTTGTCGGAAAATGTTTGATGGAGAGTGGCGCAGCCGACCGCATCGTCCGAACGGCGCTTCGCGTTTTCGGCCAGGAACGCGCGCAATTCGCGTTTCTGGGCAGCGGCTTCTTGCTTGGCATACCCATCTTTTTCGATACGGTTTTCTTGCTAATGGTTCCGCTGGCCAAAGCAATGTGGATGCGAACCAAGCGGAATTATCTATATTACATTCTTGCAATTGTGGCAGGAGCCACGATGACGCATTCTCTCGTTCCCCCGACTCCAGGCCCACTCTTCGTCGCATCTCAACTGCACGTGGACCTCGGTGTCATGATCCTCTTTGGATGCGCCATCGGACTTTTTTCCGCTTTAAGCGGCTGCCTGTACGCTTATTGGGTGAATGGCCGGTTCGATATTCCGGTCCGAGGTTCGGCTCAAACTTCGCTCGCGGAACTCGAATCTCTCGCCGCGCGCCCTGACGCCCAACTGCCGTCGCTTTGGCTCGCACTCCTTCCGATTTTTCTTCCGGTTCTACTCATCGGAGGGGATACGATTCTCGCGGGTGGGAGTTTCTTTTCGAGCAACCCGCGCATCGGTCTTGTTTTCTCGTTTTTCGGCAATCCAAACATCTCGTTGGCATTCTCGTGCGCGATTTCGATCGCAATCCTCTCCTGGCAAAAACGAGCCGGACTCGCGAAATTGGGGGATTCGATCCAATCCGCGCTTGCGGACGGAGGACTCATCATATTGATCACGGCGGCTGGAGGCGCGTTCGGTGGCGTGCTGCAACAGTCCGGCATTGGCTCTCGCATTCAAGAGCTGGCGGCGGCATATCAGATCGGCGTTTTGCCCTTGGCGTTCGGGGTCACGATGCTCGTTCGAATCGCGCAAGGTTCCGCCACGGTCGCCATGATCACCGCCGTTGGAATCGTGGGCGGAATGGCTTCTCCCGAACAATTGGGATTTCACCCAGTCTATTTGGCGCTGGCAATCGGATGCGGATCGAAACCGATTCCGTGGATGAACGACAGCGGTTTCTGGGTGGTTTGCAAGATGAGCGGGTTGACGGAGAAAGAGATGCTTAAGACACACTCCATCATGCTGCTGGTGATGGGATTGACCGGTCTTGCGGGCACCATGCTGCTCTCCCGTTTACTTCCGATGGTCTAAACCTTCCGTGTGGACTCAGTTGGAAAAATGATGATAAATCAGCACCATGATGGAACCAAGCGAACTACGAAACCGATTCTCCGGAGTTATTGCCTTTCCAATAACTCCATTTAAGAAAGATCTCTCTCTCGACATTGACGGTCTTCGAGCAAATCTTCAAAAACTGGTCCAACATCCGATCTGCGCCATTGTTGCGGCGGGCGGAACGGGGGAACTCTACTCACTGACGCCGGACGAGCAGTTGCGGGTGGTGAAAACGACGGTGGAAGAAACCGCCGGGAAAGTGCCTGTAATCGCCGGGGTCGGCTTTGGGCAGCAACTGGCCATAGAGATGGCAAAACAATTCGCGGCGGCGGGTGCAAGCGGAATTCTGGCTTTTCCACCCTACTATCCGAACGCCGATGAAGAGGCTTTGGCCGGCTATTATCGTTCCATCGGTGAGGCCACCAAATTAGGACTGCTCATTTACAGCCGCGATTGGGCAAATTTTTCGCCGGCCGCAGTGGAAAAACTCTCGAAAATTCCAACATTAATCGCATGGAAAGACGGCCAGGGCGACATCAGGCGCTTGCAAATGATCATGGAACGAATTGGCGACCGCCTCTATTGGATCGGTGGCGCAGGAGACGACCTTGTGCCCGGCTATTACTCCATCGGCATTCGCACCTACACTTCCAGCATCGCGACGATTGCCCCGAAGCTTTCCTTGCTTCTCCACGAATGCGCCTCCTCATCCGGCACAGCGCGCCTGGCGCAACTGATGAAGGACTACGTTGTCCCGCTCTATACGTTTCGCGCGCGCCGCAAGGGATACGAAGTTTCCGCAATGAAATGCATGATGGATATCCTGGGAATGTCCGGAGGTCCGGTTCGCCCGCCGCTTCCTGACGTGCGTCCTGATGAACGCAAGGAACTGGAAGAAATGCTGAAGACGTGGAAGCCGGTGCTTTGACCTTCCATAGAAAGCTTGCCTTTTCGATTTTATCGATCATTAACTCTGCCAATTGTGATGAACTTGGATGAAGCACAGAAGCAGCGCGTCAGGGAATGGATCGATGACGGCCTCAAACTCTCTGAAATCCAGAGTAAACTGGATTCGGAAATGCAGATGCGGCTCACCTACATGGAACTTCGTTTCCTTATTGATGATCTAAGCCTGAAACCGCGCGATCCGGAACCTGTGAAGGATCCTGCCGCGGACCCTCAAACGCCCGGAGCGAAGGATAACGTTGGGGCAAATCTAGGAGATTCGGCCGGCCCGGAATCAGAGCCCAAAGGCGGAACCGGCGTCTCGGTCACTGTGGACCGTGTCACTCGACCCGGTTCTGTGATCAGCGGTCGCGCTCGTTTCAGTGACGGAGTTTCGGCGGAATGGTACTTGGACCAAATGGGGCGTCTCGGCTTGGTCCCTGAAACACCCGGCTACAAGCCATCACAAGCGGATGTCATGGATTTTCAGTCGCAGCTCCAACGCGAACTTGGCAAACAGGGATTCTGAAGATCATTCGCCGGTACGACTTCCGGGAACACACCAAAGGAGTCACTAACGATTTCTCTTGAACGGCCTCTGGCTTGATTTCTTGGCCGACGGGAAATCTGCCGGCATCTCTTTTTGGGTCACGTTCCCGGTCGCAGCCCATTCCGCGCCGCGACTGAACGCGACGATGAAACCCACACATTCGAGAGAATAATCGGAATCTCCCATAGGCGTGTGAAACACACGCCCTTTGCCGTAATTGATTGTGATCAGCATCGGCTCGTGGCGTCCGGTTCCCCGCTGATCCTTGTCTGAAAAGGCAGTGGCAAGTACCTGCATGTTCTCAGCCGGACCGCGCAACCGGTCGTATAACTCATCCTTGGCGTGCAACCACTGTCTGGGCATGCCTTTGGTAATGGGATGGGATGCATCCCGAACGGTGATTTGATATTCGTGTTGCGGACCGTGAGAGCCGCCCTTTCCGGGAGTCATATCGCGAACAAGTTCACCCGCATCATTGAAATAGACGTACGGCCCGCTCTTTTCGGTCCGGTCTCCCCAGCCGCCGAGCCCGATCATCCGGTTGTAGGCGTCCCAGTCACCGAACGAGTTATCCGCGGCATGAACCACCACAAGTCCGCCTCCGTTTTGGACATATTCCTCGAACGCTTGCTGCGTTTCTTGCGGCCAAACTGCCGCACGCCAGCCGAAGTTCGTCACCACCACATCGTAATCCGAAAACTTCGGCTTAAAATCCGGATCGCTCTTCGGCTCCTTCAAGGCGATTGTCTTCTTTCCGTCCTTCAGCGGGTATTGTGCGATCAGTTCCTCCCCTTGCCAGGTAAACGCAGTGCGTTCTACGTCCACCGTGAACAACCCAGTGTCCTCCAAATACTGTGTCATCATTATCGTAATCTTCGGCCACATAGCGTGGTTGTTCTGTCCGTCGATGATCAACACCTTCCATTTCGCTTCGACGTTCGAAACGCCGGAATGAGTGAGAATACAGAGAGCAGCAAGAGCGGAATGTAAGCGCATAAAAATCCTTGGTTGATGGCGGTTTGAGTTCAAAGACGTGTCCAAACTGAACGAGAACATGCGGATTAAACGGGGAAGCCGACCGAAGTTCAATCAAGAATCGCTGTCAGTCGCAAATCGGGCGCATCTAAATGAAGACACCCCCACTCTCCGCAGTTCCGCCTGGTCGGAAGCGCCGACTCTCGCTTCTCTCGGTGGGGCGACACTCCGTGGAGCCCTGATTTCTCCTTGTGGGACGGCTGTCTTGCAAATCGGAGCTGTGGAAACGCTGGATTGCTTGGATGTCTCGGTGTTTCCATTGTGCCTTCTCGTTCGGGGTCTTCGCCGCAACGTTGAGCAGGGCTTCACGGAGTGTCGCCCCACCGGATCGCAGAGGGCTGAAACTCGAATCATACCAGGTCCGGCATTTAGCCGTGATAGCTCTCCTGGAATTACCCGCCTACGCGCTCATCTCCTCAATCCGATTGAAGAAGAAGAATCTTCCCCTCCCCTCAATCCTCTTTTCACTCGTTCCTCGCGGGGAGAGGAAGCATAATGTTTCACAATTGCTGTCCTCATCCGGATCTGCCCCCGCCGATCAATTTCATCCTCCCGCGAAGACCGGGCGGAAACCAGCCTCGGTCAAGATACTCGCCACTTGAGGGCGTTTGTCACCTTGGATTTCGATCCGGCCCTCTTTCACGGTGCCCCCAGTGCCGCATTCTTTCTGCATTCTCTTCGCAAGCATCTCTTTCTCTGGAAGACCAATTCCAACAAATCCCGTGACGACCGTCACAGTCTTTCCGCCGCGGTGCGCGGTCTGCCGGATAATATCGACACGTCCGCGATTCCTCGCCGGTTTCTGAGTCTGCACCGGCTGCAAATTCGGCTGATTCTCTACCGGTAATTCCGGTGCGCTCGGCAGGCCGAGACTGCTTAAACCCGCAAAAGGGCTATGCTCCAGACCTCCGGTTCCGTCGGTTGAAATTCGTTTCTTGTTCTTCATTCACTCTGTCTCCGAGCCAAAGACGATTTGCTTTGAACCCTGCAACCGGGAACATACATTGACGAACTATGGAACTTAAGAAAACCGCGAGCAAACACTTTTATGGGAGGATTATCGCAATCCGATCGGGCATGGGGTGATCTGCCGCCGCTGGCGAAACACGGTCAGATTCCGCGGTCGATTTACGATCTCACTTACTCCGATCTTGAAGATCGTCTTGTCGCGAACGGAGTTCGGCCATTGCATGCGAAAAGCCTTTGGCGAGCACTTTATCAGAGGCTGGAAACGGAAATTGTTCAGCACTCGGACATACTCCCGCCACTGCGCCGCTGGCTGGACAAGCATCTGAACACGGACCTGACGCTGGACACTCCGGCGGTCACAGAATGCATTGGCAGCGCCGATGGATACACGAAGAAGCTTCTGCTTCGCCTCGCCGACCACCAAGAGATTGAAACAGTGATCATGGGATATCCCGGGCGGTTTACCGCGTGCATCAGCACACAGGCGGGATGCGCGATGGGATGCGTCTTTTGCGCCACCGGACAAATGGGATTCGTTCGCAATCTCCGGGCCGGCGAGATGGTTGCCCAAGTCCTGCATGCGCAGAGGCAGCTTCGTTCGCAGGGGGAGTCCGGCTTGCGGAACGTCGTTCTAATGGGCATGGGTGAACCCCTGGCAAACTACGATGCCGTCATTCAGGCTCTGCGGATTATTTCCAATACACGGGGCACGAATATTGGCACCGCGCGTATCACCATCAGCACGGTCGGCGTGGTTCCGGGAATCATCCGTCTCGCAGAGGAAGGGCAACCGTATAATCTCGCTGTAAGCCTTCATGCGACAACCGATGCGGAGCGTTCGGCTTTGGTGCCCGTCAATCATCGCTGGCCGCTGGCGGCTCTGATCGGCGCATGCCGCACCTACTCAGCAACGACCGGCCGCAGAGTCTTCTTCGGTTGGACACTTATCGAGGACCAGAATGACAGCCGCGATCACGCCCGGCGCCTTGCCGAATTAATTCGCGGGCTCGACGCTCATGTCAATTTGATCCAATTGAATCCAACGCGCGATTTCGATGGGCGCTCGAGCGGATTGAACGCCGCTGTCGCCTTTAGAACTGTTCTCCAAGAAGCCGGATTTGCCTGCACGATTCGGCAGCGACGGGGAATCGATGTCGCCGCCGGGTGCGGACAGTTGAGATCGGCGCAAACGGTCTCTCGGTAACGGTTGATGCTACCCTGATGAATACTATAGCGAGCGCCGAACACTGGAGTTTTTCGGAGAATAAAATTAAAACTTCTGGAACTGCCTGTTCCAATATGCTTCAATCCCGCGTTCGTTGTCGCCTTTGTTGCGAGGGCGAATGGGGAGCGAAGCAGCCCTGCTTCGCGAGGGATCGCTGAACGAAAACTATGAGACAATTTTGGATAACGATTTGGAACTTGATCCGGAAGCTGTTCGGCCCCGAAAAATCGGGACCCACTTCGTCGCGTTTGCTGGGGATCTATATGTCGCAGACAAACAAGCTCGGTCAGTTTACCTCTCCGCTTCAACAGACGCACGAGCGCCGGAACGGAAGATTCAGTCACCAGCGCCGAAGAGATTGAATTTTAGCAACGGTCTCGCGACATCGGCATTTGCCTCCAATTTCGGTTTTCCAGGGAGCACGTATTCTGGCTGGGAATCACGCACCCGAAACACGCGGTTTTTGATTATGGAAATGACTCTCATTCTTTTGAAGCCTGATTGCTTCAAGAAAAATATCATTGGCGACGTTATCAATCGGTTCGAAAGGAGCAGCTTCACCGTTTGCGGGTGCAAGATGCTGAAGCTTTCGAAGGAGTTGCTGGAAGAACACTATGCGCATATCGCACAAAAGCCGTTTTTCGGGGAGGTTCTCGCCTACATGCAGTCCACACCCGTGATCGCACTCGCGATTCGCGGTGAAGACTGCATTCGGCGCGTGCGCGAACTGGTCGGCCCCACGGACTCGAGAAAAGCTGAAAAAGGAACGATCCGGGGTGATCTCGGCGAGGACAACATGCGGAACGTAGTTCACGCATCGGATTCAATCGAAAGCGCGGGCGTGGAACTGAAACGATTCTTTCAAGACGGCGAAATCCTTGCAGAATAGCCAACGGTCATTCGATCAGAGCGCTATGCGACTCTTTATGAACCGACCCACCCCTGACCCCCTCCCAGGAGGGGACCTGAAACTTGCACCCACGACAAAGCTCCCCTCCTCGGAGAGGCTGGGGGTTGGTTCATGGTCCCGAATCGCGCACATTTGGAGATTCTCACTCTTCATGAAAAGACTGCTGCATTCTTCCATATTGCTCGTTCTGATCGCCGCAGGGTGCGCGATGCATTACGATATTTCCACAACAGACGGCAACAGGTATCGCACGGCGTCCAAGCCGAAACTGAATGAAATGGGGTTTTACGTTTTCAAAGATGGAGTTGGGCGCGAGCACAAAGTCAGCCGATTGAGAATTCGAAAAATCGAGGCGGTGAATCCGGGCGATCCACCCGCGTTTGATTTCAATTAGGGCCTGAATCGGTGCGATCTTTTTTAGGTTTATGAAGCATGCGCTCCTAGATAAACACGAGGCACTCGGTAAGTAATCCCGGTCAAGACCTCCCACGGAATCGTCCCAAAAGCGCCTGCGGTCTCGCAGACTGTGATCTCCGCGTTTCCCTGACGCCCTATCAAAGTCGCATTGTCTCCTGGAGCGACGCCTGGAGTCTGCGAAACATCGGCAATCATCTGATCCATTGTGATGCGCCCGACAATTCGACAGCGCCGTCCGCAAATCAAGACGACCGAACGTCCGTTGCTCGACCGCATGAAGCCATCTCCGTATCCGGCCGTGAGAATCGCCACACGCATGCGCCTCGGCGCGACAAATGTCCCGCCGTAACTGATCGGGGTTCCTTTCGGGATTTCCCTTACCAACGCGACGCGGCAATGCCACGAAAGTACCGGATGAAGATCAGGATTCGGCCTAATGCGTTGGGTCCGCAACCCCGGCGGAATAATTCCGTAAACAAGCAAACCGGGACGCACCATGTTGAAAACCGACCCCCGTTCCAACAGCACACCTCCGCTATTGCTTGCGTGAACCAGCGGAACGTGGATTCCGCGTTGTGAAAGATCTTTGAGAAGCAGCCTAAATTGTTCCTGCTGCCGATGGGAAAACGCCGCGTTGTCTTCCACACTGGCAAAGTGCGTATAAAGTCCTTCCACATGGAGCCCTTTAAGCCTCGATACTTTCGCGAGGAGATGTTCCGCGTCGGGACCCGCAATCCCCAGCCTCCCCATTCCCGTGTCAACTTTCATGTGCGCTCGGACGGTCTTGCCGAGTCTTTGCGCCGCCACTGAGAAAAGGCGCGCTTCACCAAAACTCGAAATTGTGGGTCGCACGTCATCTCTGACAGCGGTTTCGATCTCGTGTGGCAAGCACGCTCCAAGCATCAGAATGGGCCACCCTGCTCCGACGCGGCGAATCGAACCGGCTTCGGACAAATTGGCGACACCAAAGACATCGGTCCCTCCATGCATCAATGCGGCGGCAATCTGCTGAAGTCCATGCCCGTAAGCGTCCGCCTTCACGACGGAAAGGATTTTGACGCCAGCCCCCACGCTCTTGCGAATCCACGCGAGATTCCGATGGAGAGCGCTCAGATCCACTTCCGCCCAGCAGCGATATTGGTTCATGGAGAGCTCCGACCCTTTTCCAAGCGAACTCTGTGCCCATGAACCCACCCCCAGCCCCTCCGAGGAGGGGAGCTTCGTTGCAGGCGGCATTTTCAGTTCCCCTCCTGGGAGGGGTGCAGGCGTGGGTCGGTTCATGGGCAGTGAAAACCTCCAAGCTTTGCACGCGAATCGAGACGATAAACTGCCTGGACAGTTTTCTGTCGCACATACGACATAAACTTGTCCGTCCTGGAATTGTAGTTCATGGAGAGATAGTCTTTGCCCTTACGGCCCAGGTCGCCGGCTCTGGGAGGTCATCCGAAGCAAATTGGCCGCTTCGGAAAAACTCGGTTCGAGTTCAAGCGCGCGGCTCGCGGCCGCCGCCGCTTCTTCCAGCCTTCCCAGACTCATCAATATTGTGGCGCGCGCGTAGGGAATTCGAGCCGAAGCCGAGTCCACAGACTCCGCTTTGGAAAGCGTTTGGAGCGCCGCTTCCGGTTGTCCCGCCGCTGAGTATGCGAGCCCGAGATTATACGAGGCTTGTGGATACTGAGGGTCCAGGCGGACGGCTTCCTTTAATGACTCGATCGCGTCGGCAAGCTTTCCGATTTCATTGTACGCCAGGCCTAGTTTGAAGCGGAATTCCGCGTCTGTTGGAACAAGACGGGATGCGGCTTCGAGCTCGACCACCGCACCCGCAGTATTTCCGACCATGCTTAACGCCACAGCCAGCGCGTGTCTGAGAACACCCGATCCGGGATCCCATTCCACCGACCGCCGGAATTGTTCAAGAGCAGGTTCGATCTCGCCCCGGTCTAGATGCCACTGGCCAAACTGGAGAAGGCCCGAAGGCTGGTCACGGTTCAGATTCATGAATTCAAGCAGTTCGCGCGCCGCCCGTTCGCTCGTCGAAATGTCGGATCGCTGCGCCCAGGCGGCCTCCGTCCGCACACTGCGCGCCGGATCATTAAGCAGGTTGTTCAGCGCAGCTTCCACACCCGAGAATTGGTGTCGGGGAAGGAGTTCAAGGGCGCGCGCCGACATTCCGCGCACCATTGCGTTGGTGTCCGACGTGCTTTGAAGCAGCGCCTCCCGGACTACTAAATCCGCAACCCAGCGCTTGAGAAGATTCGCCGCCACAGCCCGCCAAAGCGGAATCGGTTCCTCCTTGAGGATTTGCAGCAGATTCTGCTGCGCACCGGGCTTACCGTTGCGCGCTTCCGCAATCCAGCGCGTTCGCCGCCGAGTCGGGTGATCGAGTCGATCCCCGTACCATTGGTTCGCGGCGGCAATCGCCCAATCCACACTCTTCTCCGTGTGGCATCGATTGCATGCGTTGGGAATGCCATGCTCCAGAGTCAGCAATGGATCCGGGATCGTGAAACCGTGATCATGGCGCCAATGGCGCTGCATGTACACGGTCTGCGGCATATGGCAATCGATACAGCGTCCGCCCGGTTCGTTAGGCGAATGATGCATGTGAGAAGCGATGTCGATCTTCGGGGCGGGCGCCACCGGTTGCTCGTGGCAGCGCATGCAAAGCAGATTGCCCGGAAGCAGAGTTTTTCCGGTGTGCGGATTATGGCAATCCATGCAGCTCACTCCGGCCAAGTGCATCCGGCTGCTTAAAAAAGAGGTGAACTCGTAGTCCTCATCGCGAACCTGGCCATCCGGATAAAAAAGGTCGCTTTCGTCGGGTATGGTGAGCAGGTGATGATCTTCAAATCGTTCGCCAGGTCGAAAATCTCCTGTTAATTCGCTCCGCCGCGAATGGCAAGAACCACACGTCGCCAGAAGTCGGTCCTTGGCAAATTCCGGCACTGTCGCGTCGGGCCCTCTATACGCGCGATTTTCCCGCCGCCACGAAACATGCTCGGCCATTGGACCGTGACAGGCCTCGCATCCGACACTCATCTCCGCCATAGCCGTCGCGTAAGAGTCGCTTGTGTGCTGATAATTCTTCCGGACTCGCGTGTTGTGACAGGCGGCGCACATGTTGTTCCAATTCATGCCGCGCCCAGTCCAGTGCCCCCATTCTCCGGGCTGACGATTCTCGTCACCGAAAATGTCGAACCACTCCGGTGTGTCGTTTCTGGGATCCACCGCGAATTCGGTCACCTGATACCTCCCTCCCTTCTCCGCGACCAAGAACTGTTTGAGAGGATCCACTCCAATCACTCGTTCCATCGCAAACAACTCCTTACTTCCCGACTTGCCCCGAGTTTCAAGTTCCAGTTTTCCGTTCGCGTGACGCGCCTCCGACGTCTCAGTGCCATGCTTGATCGATTGCGCGGGATCAAATGCATCTTGGTCCAAATTGAAATCGACGTTCCGTTCAGCGAGGCCGTGATTGGATTTCTTCCAGTCGTCGAACTGGACAGAGTGGCATTCCGCGCAACTCGCTGATCCTGCGTAGGCGGCGAAGACTTCGTCCTGCGGCCTAATTGTGCTGGCACCGGAAATAGCGGCCTCCTTCTCGGAGTCTTTTGGAGTGCGCGTTTGCCACGCAGTTTTCCAAACCACAAATCCAGCAGTCAGTAAGATCACTCCAGCAAACGAGATCCACGCTTTGGGCCTCCGCCGTTTGCGGGTGTGAAGTGTATCATGTCTATTCTTGCGTTTCATTGAGTCAGATCGGATTCTAACCATTGATCCGGATCATGCAATCTGTTCAATGCTCGCGATGGAATCTCTTTCCATGAACCAACCCACCCCTGCACCCCTCCCAGGAGGGGATCTGAAACCGGCACCCGCGGCAAAGCTCCCCTCCTCGGAGGGGCTGGGGGTGGGTTCAAGGGTACAAAGCGCGCTAAATTTGGGGTCTCGGCTTCCCATGAACAGGATTTTGCTGCGGGCCACAGACCCGCGCTCCGGAGCGCGTCGAATCAATGCGAATGCCAAGAAACAGGATAGACCCGCAATCAAAGATGCCGCCGCAACGTGTGAGAGAGGTACGGCAGCAATTGTTTCTTCCGGGAAACAACTTCTTTCAACTCAAAAATCCCGGACTCAATCTCCGGATAACCCATGAGGCGAAGGAAGTGTTCGGGTCCGGCGACGACCAGCAGCGATTTCTGGCGGACCACGTCCGTCACCAACAACGCGGAGAAGAAATAGCTATTCTGCTCCTTGTACTCCTTCAGCGCCTCGCATACTTCTGTTTTCCGTTTCCAGAATTGGTCGAAGCCCAACTCCTCAATCTGCGCGACACTGAACCTGCGCTCCTGTTCCACATACTCCTTGCAATCGGTCGTGATCGCCTGTGAACCCGGTTTTGAAATTAAGACCGATCCGGACGCAAAAAGCTTCTCGGTGAATTCCCGCGCGTTGACATTTGCCCGTTTTTCGAGAATCGCCAGAACGTCCGAATCCTTTTTCGTGGTTGTCGGCGAAGTGAGATTGAGTGTGTCAGAGATCAATCCCGCCAATAGCAGGCCCGCGATATTCCACGGGATTTCAATATTATGACTCAGGAAACAATCAGCCACGATTGTGCTTGTCGAACCCACGGGCTCGTTTCGAAACAGAATCGGCTGCGGCGTCGTCAACCCGATTCGATGGTGATCCACAACTTCCAAAATCTCTACCTGATCCGCTCCTTGAATGGCTTGCGAGAGCTCGTTGTGATCCACCAGAATCAGTTTCCGGTCAAACGGTTTGAGCAGGTCGGTCTTGGTCAAGATCCCGACGGTATGCTTGTTCTGATCGATCACCGGAAACGCCTGAAAACTGGACGACGAAGCCATCAATCTCGCGTCGCTGAGCATCTCATCCTCACGGAAGCTGAGAAACTTCTCGTGCAACACATGCTCCACCGTGATCGACGAGCGCGATAACAGGGCGGTGGTAGCGGAATCGTGAGGGGAAATGATCAGGCTGACGCCGTTTTTTTTCGCTTCTTCAATCACATTCGCTTCTGCCGGCAGCCCGCCGGTGATCACGACCACTCGCACTCGTTCGCGAATCGCCAACGCTTGAATGTCGAGGCGGTCTCCCACGACCACAACGATTTTTTCACTCGGATAACTGGACAAGCGTTCCGAGAAGGAACTGGCCGTCATGGCCCCCACCATCAAGATCAGGTCCTCTTCCTGGTCGGGCCGAACGGCAACAATAAGTTCACCGGTCAGCGTCCGAGACAGATTTCGCACCGTAGCGCGGACACGCCTGGAATCGAACGGGCGATTGGGCGTTGGAAAGAGTATTTTGCTCATTTTATAGACCGAAATGAGCCCGTTGCAGGTTCGATCCTCGCGTAACACGGGCAAAACCCTGATATCTTTTTCATCCATGATACCGAGGGCTTCCGCAACCGTCGTCCGCGGAGAAACGCTCACGACATCGGATCGCATGACATCCCGGATCCTGGGTGAGATATCGGCAACAAACCGCGGCGCAGGGGTCTGGAACGTGGACAAAACAAAATCGATTCGTTCATTTGTATCGCCGCATCGGGCGGCTACGGCCTCTGGCAAACCCGTGCGCCGCTTGAACTCAGCATAGCCAATAGCGGAACAGATAGAGTCCGTATCCGGATTTCGATGACCAATGACTAGTACTTCACGCATATCGCAAACGACGCATTAATGTGGCAGTTTGACTCTCACGCAAACAAAACATTTGGCAAAAGATTCAAAAATCCGGTTCCAGACTCCGAAAGCCTTGCGCTTGGTTCGGCAGTTTCATTAAATCTGCGCGTGCCGAGCTCTGTTCTAGCTATTGCGAACCAAAAAGGAGGTGTGGGTAAAACCACTACTTCCGTCAATCTCGCCGCCTGTCTTGCGGTAGCGGAGAAGCGAGTTCTGCTGATGGACCTCGATCCACAAGCAAACGCAACCAGCGGATTTGGATTTGAGAAGGTCGAGGGAGCGAGCTCGTATCGCCCCCTTTTGGGAGAGGGCGACCTGGCAGAGAAAATCCAGCGCACAGCCTATGACAGGCTCGACCTCATTCCGAGCGAACCCGACATGTGCGGCGCTGAAATCGAGATTTCGCGGATGGAAGACCACGTCATGCGGCTGCGAACTGCGCTGAAGCCGATTCGCGACGCCGATCGTTACGATTTCATCATCATCGACTGCCCGCCGGCGCTGGGAATTCTCACACTGAACATCTTCGCCGCGTCGGACTGGCTTTTGGTGCCGTTGCAGTGCGAGTATTACTCGCTCGAAGGCGTCTCAATGATCAGCCGAATTTTGAACCAATTGAAAGAAACCGGCGTCAACCCGAATCTTGAACTTCTCGGCGTGGTCATGACGATGTTCGACGGTCGAACACGGCTCGCGCAACAGGTCGTCGCCGAAGTCCGAAACCATTTCGGCGACCGAGTGTTTGACACCGTGATCCCGCGCACGACGCGCCTCGCGGAAGCCCCCAGTTTTGGCAAACCGATCATTTACTACGACAAATACAGCGTAGGCGCGGCGGCGTATGAGGTGCTCACGCAGGAAGTCCTGAGCCGTCTGAAAGCCTGAACCGGTTCACCAGAATCCACTCCATCAGGCAACATCCGGAAAAGACAAAAAACAATGGGAAGATCGACAACAGAAATGGCAATCGAAATGGCAACCATGGAATTGCCAGACACCAAGACCATCAGACTCAAGTGGCCAGAAGGATACGAACCCGATTTCAAAACCGGCCAGTTCATCGCGTTGTTCTGGCCTGATTCCCCCAAATATCGAAGGGCCTATTCGCTGTCATCGTCCGCGCTGGATCGCGGGTTTTTCGAGATCACAGTGAAACGGGAGGGAAAGATGGGAACTCGGATTGTTGACTGGGCGAAGCCAGGAGACACGATGGGGGTCTTCCCGCCAACCGGGAAATTCCTTCCGGTTTTTGAGCCGGGAAAACATCTGATCTGCATTGCAGGAGGGTCCGGAGTTACACCGTTTAGAGGATTTGTCCGCGAAGCCACCAAGCGAAAACTGGATACGAAGATCACAATCCTGTACAGCGTCCGGACACCAAAGGAAATAATTTTCAATGACAAGTTCCGAAAGCTCGAGTCCGCGAATCCAAACTTCGAATTCCACGTCACGTGCACCCGTCTCGGCACCGACGATCGTTGGACGGGACGCCGCGGACGGATTGACGCCGCATGGGTGAACGAGCAGATTGCCGACCTGTCAAACACGGTTTTCTACGCGTGCGGCCCCAACGCTCTGGTTGAGTTCTCCGAGAATCTGGTTCTCCGGGAAATGGGAGTTCCTAAAATCCAAATGAAAACGGAGAAATGGGGCTGAGACTCCGGTAGTTTTCACAATCTATTACCTATCTCAAACCCTCTAAAATGACACCGTTGCGACGAACACCCTTATTCGAAGCGCACCGAAAACTTGGAGCGCGACTCGTTGAATTCGGCGGTTGGGAAATGCCGGTCCAATACTCCGGCATTGCGGATGAACATCATGCCGTTCGAAAAGCCGCGGGACTGTTCGACATCACGCACATGGGCGAAGTGACAATCACCGGCCCGTCCGCGGAATCATTTCTGAATCGAGTTCTAACGAACGATCTCTCGCGGCTGGAGAACGGGCAAGGCCACTACACGTTAATGTGCAACGAACGCGGCGGGGTCATCGACGATCTTTACGCTTACCGAACCGGCGCCGAGACATTTCTCCTCATCATCAACGCGTCTCGAATCGAAGCGGATATGGACTGGCTTAATGAGCGGTTCACAATCCGGGCTTTGAACGACGGCACGCGACTTAGCAACATTAGCGAGAAAACCGGCGCCCTGGCCCTTCAAGGACCCGCAACAGCGAGCTTTATCGATTCCGTTTTTTCCGGACCGTCCGTCGAAGGCCGCAAAGTTGAAAAACCGACAGACCTAAAGAAAAACGAAATCGCCGCCTTCCGTTTGACGGGCGATCAAATCTGGCTCGGATGCACCGGCTACACCGGAGAGGCAGGGTTCGAACTGATCACGGAATCTCGATGCGTCGAGGCGGTGTGGAACCGGGTTTTGGAGGCTGGAAAGGCTCACGGACTAAAGCCTGCCGGGCTTGGAGCGCGCGATACGTTGCGCACGGAAATGGGTTATCCGCTTTACGGCCACGAACTGGATGAAAACACGACTCCCATTGAGGCGGGTCTCGGATGGGCAGTCGCATTCACGAAGGGCGACTTCTGCGGACGAGCGGCAATGGAGGCTCAAAAAGCGCTGGGAATTGGGAAAAAATGCGTCGCCTTCAAAATGACCGAGCGATCGGCGCCACCGAGACCGGACTACCCGATTTGGACC
>JAQBVM010000166.1 GCA_027623095.1 Verrucomicrobiota bacterium | reverse complement strand
CCAATCTGCAGGAGGTAAAATGCAACAACAATGGAGGGAGCGACGGTCAAACCAGTGTGATGGAATTCCCTGTGGAAGCTGGAACACGGTATTATCTGGTGGTCGATGGAGTGAACGGGGCCAAAGGATTGGTGCATTTCACGTATGAACTGATCCAGCCGCCGGTCGTGTCGGAACCCACGTGGTTTGCGATCGACCCGGCAACCGGCCAAGTCGATTCGAGCGTTCGGAACCCGGTGGTGGGAGTCGGTGCGAGTGTGGAATATCTAATCGGGATCGGTGGATTGCCGAGCTCGGCGTCGGTTGGCTACCAATGGAGACGGAACGGAATTGACCTTCCTGGAGCCACGAATGCGACCATTCGATTGAACAACATCAGCCAGTCGGACGCGGGAGATTACACGGTCGAAGTAAGCACCTATGCAGGGACCGTGCTCAGCAACCCTAGCCAGTTCAAGGTGGCGGAACCGATTCTGTTGCTGGTCAAACCGGACAATCAAACATTGGCAATCGGGCAGGGTGCGTATTTTGCGGTGGTGGCCTTTGGGGCCGGGCCGTTCCAATATCAATGGACTCACGATGGGCAAATGCTGACTGGATTAACCAATTCGGCGTTTGTCCTGCCGGATGTGCGGCAGGGCCAGGCGGGATTGTATGCAGTTGAGGTGACCGACGGCGTGAGTCGAACGAGTGCGTCCGCAACCCTGATCATACAAGAAGCGTTGTCGATTGGGGCGCAACCGGAGGGGCAGGCGTTGGTGGCGGGACAAAACGCTCAATTGAGTGTGACCGTCCAGGGTGTTGCTCCGTTGAGCTATCAATGGCAGGTGAACGGAGTGAATATCCCGGGAGCCACGGCGGCTTCCTTGGATTTGGTGAACGTGCAACCGGCGCAAGCGGGAGATTACACGGTTATTGTGAGCAACCCGACCGGAACAATCGAGAGTGGTGTGGCCGTGGTCAGCGTGCGAGTCCCATTAACCATACTCGAACAGCCCGTGGGTGGCAGTGTGAAGGAAGGGGAGGTCGTGACGCTGCGGGTGGCGGCGGCGGGGAGTGAGCCGCTGAGTTATCAATGGCGGTTCAACGATGTGGCGATTGCGGGGGCAACGAACGTTGTATTTGAGATTGCGGCGGCAAAAGCGACGGATGCCGGAAGTTATACGGTGCAGGTGCAAAACACCGAGGGATCGGCATTGAGTGATCCCGCTGTTGTTAGCGTGGAGCCTGCGGAAGACATAACGGCGGTGTTGCAGATTGTTACTGTGAGGCGGTTGGCTGATCTCACCGCGGAATTGCTGTTGACGGGACCTGTGGGTGCCAAAGCGATCGTGGAAGTGTCGAACGATTTGAGCGAATGGATCGTGCTGGCGAACCTGACCGTCCCGAGCCTGACATTCACGCACATCGATCCGGATGCCAAGACGCTGGATGCGAGGTTCTATCGGGTGCTGCATTATGTGCGGTTGCTGAAGATGACCCGTGGAGCCGGGGACGCCGTCGAGCTGGAAGTGGACGGGGGAGAAGGTTTAAACGTGCAAATCGAAACCACGGATGATTTCGGGCTATGGACAGTACTGGGAACCGCCCGGGTTCAGAATGGTAAAGTCCAATTCAACGATCCGAACGCCGTCGGGAAAGCGGTGCAGTTTTATCGGCTGCAGGTGGTGCCTTAGACCAATGTCAATTCCTCCTCCCACCGCACAAACTGTAAATATTGATCTTGCGTCTTCATCGCTCGAATTCTCGCACGGCGCTCAGGACTCGCTTTTCCCGATCGTGCTGCGCGTCGTCACCATCGTTCCCTGAAAGGAACACGAAACCCGGAAACTTAGGATGTAAAAACATCACGCCCTGGGATGAAACTGCTGATGCACCCGCTTCAGCCGGTCTTTCGCGACATGAGTATAGACTTCCGTCGTACTGATGCTCGCATGCCCAAGCAGTTCCTGAATAATGCGCAGATCCGCGCCGTGGTCGAGCAGGTGCGTCGCAAAACTGTGCCGCAGCATGTGCGGCGTGAGGTTGCGCTCGATTCCCGAATGCAGTGCGCGACGCTTGATTCTGCGCCAGAGTGTTACCGGAGCGAACATTGTGCCGCGTTTTGTCAGAAAGACCGTCGCGGGCGATCGGCGGGTCACGAGTTTGGGGCGGCCAGATTCAATGTACCGACCCAACGCCTCGACAGCTTTGCGCCCCACCGGCACGACCCTTTCCTTGTCCCCCTTTCCAATCACCGTGACAAATCCGGCATCCAGATGCAACTGCTCAAGCCGCACCCGGCACAACTCCGCCAGACGCAGTCCACAGGCATAAGCAAACTCAAGAACCGCCTGGTCACAAAGCGCGCTCGGGTCATCCACCCCGGAGTAGGCGAGCAACCGCAAGATTTCAGAATCGGTCAGTGATTTCGGGACCCTCTTCCAGCGCCGCGGCAACGAAAGGTTCTCCGCCAGGTTTAGCGGAAGCAGTTTCTCCGATTCACAAAAGCGATAGAATGCCCGCAAGGCGGCGATCTCCAAATAAAGCGTGCTGGAACTCAGCCTGGCGAGAGAAGCATCCGAACTTCCTTCCAAGGGACGTTGCTGTTCCTCCAATAAGAAAGCCGTCAAATTCGTGAGTTCAACATTTCGCCAATCCTTCAGCCCACATCTCCCAGCCCAAGCCACGAACTTGTCGAGAAGCGCTTTGTAAGTTTTCTGCGTCTGTTCGGATTGCCCGCGCTCGTTCCGGAGGTACTGAACAAATTCCTCAATCAAGTTGTCCATGTGAACGCAACGAGGCCGAATCGTACGGACCGCAGTCTCGAATACGGGCCATCAGAGCGGCTTTCCCGTAAGCAATCGAAATGCCTCGAGGTATTTTGCCTGGCTTTTGGCGACGACATCGGGAGGCAGCGCCGGAGCGGGAGGCGATTTATCCCAATCTACAGTTTCCAAGTAGTCCCGAACAAATTGTTTGTCGTAACTCGGCTGCCCGCGTCCGGGTTGGTATCCCTCGGCCGGCCAAAATCGGGAGGAATCGGGAGTCAGAACTTCATCAATCAGGATGAGATCCTCCCCCATCAATCCAAACTCGAATTTCGTATCCGCTATAATGATCCCTTTCTGCCGGGCAAAATCGCGCGCCATCGAATAGATGCGCAGACTCAATTCACGGCATTTCTCAGCGATCTTCGTTCCCACGATTGTCGAGGCCTCACTGAAATCGATGTTCATGTCGTGCCCGGTTTCAGCCTTGGTTGCCGGGGTGAAAATCGGCTCCGGAAGCTCGGATGATTCCTGCAACCCGGATGGAAGTGGAATGCCGCACACAGTTCCCTGCTTTTGGTACTCTTTCCAACCCGAACCGGCCAGGTATCCTCTGACAACACACTCAATGGCAAGCGGCTTTGCCTTCTTCACGATCATGCTTCGCCCAGCAAGCTTCGCACTGAAAGGTTCCAGCTCTTTCGGCAATGGATCGCCCGGCGCCGCCAGCCGATGGTTGGAAACAATGGATTCAGAGCGATCAAACCAAAAATGCGATAACTGCGTGAGCACTTCTCCTTTCCTGGGAATTCCATTGGGCATCACACAGTCGAAAGCGGAAATCCGGTCGGTCGCCACAAATAGCAACGAATCGCCCAGATCAAAGATTTCACGCACTTTTCCAGTTCTCACCTTCGCAATTCCCGGAAGATCAATTTTCAGTAGCGGCTCGTTCAACATGCGGTGATAATGGTGAAGCGCCGTCAAATTTCAAATTTCAAATTTGAGATTTCATCGTTTCCCCGGTCTGCTAACGTCCGCCCCATGAATTTCCTGGTCACAGGCGGAGCTGGTTTTATCGGGTCGCACGTGTGCGAGCGCCTTTTGCGCGAAGGGCATTCGGTCTGTGCTTTTGATGACCTGAACCCTTTCTATGATCCAAGGATCAAGCAGCAAAACATAAACGAATTGGATTCCATCTCCGATCGATTTGCGTTTGTGAACGGAGATCTCACGGATCACCCCGATCTCGAAGCTTGGATCAAAGAAAAAGCGTTCGATCAGATCATCCATCTGGCAGCCAGGGCGGGCGTTCGGCCCAGCTTGGAAGCGCCGGCCCTGTATCAGCGCGTCAATGTGGAAGGCACTGTGAATCTGCTCGAAGCCGCCCGAAAAGCGGGGATTAAGAAACTCGTGCTCGCGTCTTCCTCATCCGTTTACGGCGTGAACGCGAAAGTTCCATTCTCCGAGACCGATCCCATTATCCACGCGATATCGCCGTACGCCGCGAGCAAACTTGCCTGCGAAGCGCTCGGGCACGTCTATCATCATGTCTATGGCATCGATGTCGCCGTGCTGCGTTTCTTCACCGTTTACGGCCCCCGACAGAGGCCCGATCTGGCGATTCACAAATTCGCGCGTCTGATCAGCGCCGGCAAACCGATCCCAGTTTTTGGCGACGGTTCCACAGCCCGGGATTACACGTTTGTGACGGATACGGTCGATGGAATCATGGCGTGCGTCTCGCGCCCGATCGGATTCGAGATCTTCAACCTCGGCGAATCCCAGACAGTGACATTGAATTACCTGATCCAATTGCTGGAAGAGGCACTTGGGAAGAAGGCAACCATCGACAGATTTCCGAATCAACCCGGAGATGTTCCCATCACCTACGCGGACATATCGAAGGCGCGGTCCGCATTGAATTACAATCCTCGCGTGAAGATCGAACAGGGGATTCCCCTGTTCATCGAATGGTTTCGCAAGTCCATACGGATGTAAATCAGCCAATCCCGGACGGATCGGTAGGCGAGCCTCCGGACACAACCTCGACATCAAACAACCGGCTCTATAGTGTAGTCAGCGAAACGGAACCTGAATGATCTCAAGCCAGACACTACTCCGGGAATTGATCGCCATTCCGAGCGTCAACCCTGCGTTTCTGCCTCTCAAAGACCCCCGAGGCGGCGAAAAGAATATGGCCGATTTCGTACTCGCACTTGGCGCGTCGAACGGTTTGGACGCCGAACTCCGCAAGGTTCTCCCAAATCGCTCCAATGTATTGCTCCGCTACCGGCCGACTGGACGAATTGTGGACACTGTCGTGTTGGCTCCCCATCTGGACACGGTTGGAGAACCTTCGATGCCGGATTCAATGTTCCGACCCATCACGAAAAACGGGCGGCTTCATGGTCGGGGAGCTTGTGACACGAAAGGGAGCGTTTCCGCAATGCTGACGGCTCTCCTAAACGTCGCCGGTTCCCCGAACCGACCGAAGCAGACCGAGATCGTATTCGCAGGGCTTATCGACGAAGAAAACTCGCAAGAAGGATCACGCGCGCTTGCCGGCAGCAAATTCAAAGCGAGCCTTGCCGTCGTCGGAGAGCCCACTCGTTTGAAAGTGGTTACAGCCCACAAAGGCGACCTTTGGATACGTTTGGATACAGTGGGCAAGTCCGCCCATGGCTCCCGGCCTGAACTCGGTCGAAACGCAGTCCATGCGATGGCTCAAATCGTCGATCTTCTCGAAACGCGGTACGCGGAATCGTTGCGCACCCGGAAGCACCCACTCTTGGGAAGCCCAACGGGGAATGTCGGTTCTATTTCGGGCGGCACGCAACCCAACATCGTGCCAGGCAGTTGCTGGATCAGCGTTGACCGGCGGACGATTCCGGGTGAAACCGAGAAAAAGGTTTACGCGGAAATCAAAGCGCTTTTGCGTCAGTATGGCCGCTCCGCGCGGCTCAGCAATATTCGGACGGCTTTCTGCGATCCGTTAGAAACCGATCCCAATCACCCATTGGTCAGGAGTTTTTTTCGCGCAGCCGGCCAGAAACATCCTGAAGGTGTTGATTTCTTTTGCGATGCGGCGGTATTGGCATGTGCGGGGATTCCAAGTGTTGTGTTCGGCCCGGGAGACATCGCACAGGCCCACACCGCCGACGAGTGGATTTCATTGGAATCCCTCGACAAAGGAACGGCTCTCTTAACCCGATTCTTGCAGTCTCTTCCATGAGCAGGGTACTTCTGCCGCCGTCCAGAGCCGAAGCCAATCCACCGCTCAATTGGAATGTTCCAACCGGGCCGATCGTTTGCGGTGCTCGCAGAGTGATCGCCCCACCAGCATATTGGAATGGTTACCCTGAAAATGGGAGGGTGAGGCTCCCGCCGAACCCCGATCAATCGATTGTGACGAGAGAAGACCGGAGTCAGGGTTCGACCGAAGTCAGGGTTCGACCGGAGTCTCACCCTCCCAGGCAAAACGAGGAACGCGCTTGAATCGGTGTTTTCATCCGAAGCGGTGTCCTTTTGGGACGGGAAATTCATGGGAAGAATTCCTTTAGCCGCGCGATGAGGATTGCCTTCCTTACCCACGAACCGTTCTACCCTCCTTCGGGCGGAGGTTCGGCTGAAGCGATCTATCTCGTTCAGGAACTTGTCCGGCGTAAGCATGAAGTCCATATCTTCTGCCCGGCGGTTTCCGACTCTCGAGCGGTTATGAAAAAGTTCGGCGTCCACTTGCACGAATTCCACACGTGGAAAATGGGCCGATATGCCAGGCTTCGAAACCTTAAGTATCTTCTGTTTCCGTTCTTTCTTTCCAGACTCGTCGAGTCATGGGCGCGGAAGCACACCTTCGATCTGATCCTTTCTCAGCATGCAATTGCCGCCGTTGCTGCCGGCAAATTGAAGCGGAAGCTCGGGATTCCGGTCATCATGAACTTTCTGGACTATCTCACGGCGTTCATGGAAACGTGGCCGTCTTATCTGGCCCCTCCCGCACTCCTTCGAATCTTGAAACAATTCGAACTCTCATTGCCTAGACGCTACCGCGCAGATGCCGTTCTTGCTGTATCCGATACTCTCGCCGATCTCTTCAAGAACACGGGATATCCACCGGATCGAACGTTGCCGATTCAATACGGCTTTGATTCGGAACTTTTTCCGTTTTATGAACCGAATGAAAAAACTGATTCAAAAGACCCTGCTATTGTCGTGATGCACGGTTCGTTAGACCACCATCACATCGGATCGATCGCTTTGACAAGTATCCGCGATATCTGCCAGGCACGACCCGGAACAATATTCAGATTCGTCGGCCAGCGGACTCGAACACTTGAATCGTTTCTGCACCGATTGGAACAGGTGGCGCCTTCAACCGCCGTGGAGACCACCGGCTTCATCCCCTACTCGGAAGTTTGCCGCCATTTGCAGGACGCTTCGGTCGGGATTGTTCCGTACGAGGAATCCACCGGCACTCACTGCGCTTTCGTGGCGAAGATTGTGGAGTACCTGGCAATCGGCCTGCCGGTGGCCAGCACTCCACTTGCGAATGCGAAGCGTTATTTTGCCGCCGAACCGATGATCCGATTTTCAGACTTTGACGGACCCAGCTTTGGACAAGCGGTTTTAAGCTGGCTTCCGGATGCCAAATCGACTCGATCTCAGTTCGCCAAAATGGCCAGCGACCGGGTTCGGGAGAACCTCGACTGGCGGGTCATCTGCCGCCGCGCCGTTGATTTTATCGAGAACATTGCCCAATCCGGCGGACTCGAACGACACCCTTAGATCGTCCCATCATCTCCTGACATCGCCCGCATCCACATGAAATCCCAATCCGGCGGAATGACCTTTTTTCGGCAGAGCAGTTGGATGATTCTCGCCGTGACGACCAGTGGTGTTTTCATGTGGGCGGTTCATGTTCCGGCGATGCGCATGATGCCGGAGGCCGAATACGCCATATTCGCCGTTCTCCTCCAAGTGCTGAACCTGATGATGATACCCGCACTCGCCCTCCAGACGGTGTTTGCCAAACAAAGCGCCGCCGCAATCGACGACGAAGGGCGCGCCCGACTGACGGGAGCGGTTCGCGGTCTCTTCGGCGCGACATCGATCCTTTGGGCGCTGAGTGTAGTGATCATTTACCTGCTTCGAGACAGTCTATTGCTCTCGCTCAAGATCACCAATCCCGCCGCCCTGTGGGTCACGATGCTGACCTGCTTGCCAATGCTTTGGCTGCCGATTTTGGAGGGGATCTTACAAGGAAATCAGAACTTCCTCTGGCTCGGTTGGACCAACATTGTGAAAGGGTTAGGCCGCTTCCTGGCGGTTCTGATCACGGTCGTTCTCCTCGCGGGTTATGCCACGGCAGGAGTCACCGCGGTTCTCCTCGGAATCGTGTTTGCCTTGATGATCGGTGTTTGGCAAACGCGAGACTCCTGGAACCGAACCGCGGGCGCGTTCGAGTGGGGCCCCTGGTTGAGCAGAGTGATTCCGTTGACCTTGGGTCTCGGCGCAACACAATTCATGTTCGCAGCCGATATGATTTTCGTTCAAAAATATTTCGATGACGGAAGAGGCCCGTACGCCGCCGCAGGCACCATCGCGCGCGGAATTGTCGCGTTTACAGGTCCGCTCGCGATGGTGATGTTTCCCAAGATTGTCAGAAGCGCCGCGCGCTCGGAGAAGACGAATCTGCTCGCTCAGGCTTTGGGTGCGACGGCACTGATGGGCGGTGCCGCGGCGCTTGGATGCACGCTTTTTCCCAGGTTGCCGTTCCACATTTTGAAACCGGAGTTTCTTCCGATCGCCCCGCTTCTTCCGTGGTTCGCGTGGTGCATGTGGCCGCTGACGCTTTCCAATGTGCTTGTCAGCAACCTTCTCGCCCGTTCGAAGTTCTCGGTGGTCCCGTGGCTGCTGCTAATCGCCGTTGGCTACGCGGGGGCGTTGATGTTCCTTGGCAACCGTCTGGAACATAAAGACAACATGAATGACTTCAAATCCGTCGTGCAAGTTTTGGGCTGCTTCAATTTGCTGGTGGTGTTCACCGCCGTCTTTTTTACCTGGCACGGCAACGTCAAAAATGGGATCGCCAAACACGCTGGTTGAGTAACAATTCGCAAAACGATCGCATTGAACCTGAATAGTTGAAGAGGGAGTCTATGGAGAATTTTCGAATGATCCCGGTCCCAGGCGACCGATGCTTGCGGCATGTTGGCGACCACATTCGATTTACGTTGTGCGGCGCGAGCGGCGCGCAGTTGCATAATGCAAGTCGAGCGATGCTCCGAACCAATCTGGGGCGCGCGGCAGCCGTTCGAAGAGAAATTGTCGATTCACACGCGGGAAATCTGCCAATTGCCGGCGCTTCCTGGCGGGATATCCCGATGAGGGAATCGGGCGGCGAGTGGCACATCGACCTAGCGCTAACAGAAGTCGGTTATTTTCAGGCGAAAGCGTATGCGGTGGATGAGCAAGGAAAACAGCATTGGCCGGACGGCCCGGATGTCGGAATTTCGGTTCACCCGGATCGGTATCGTTCCGGCAATACGATTTATTGCGCCTTTGCGCGCATGTTCGGTGAAGGCAAAAGCCGGAGCGCGACCGAACCCAGCCAATCCGAAGCCCAGGTCAGGGAGTTCGAACGACTTGGCTGCGCGGTCATTCCACCCTCTGGGAAACTCCGGGACGTGCGGCGCGAACTTCCGCACATTTTTGATAGTTTAAACTGCCGAATCATCCATTTGCTGCCTGTGAATCCTGTGCCCACGACCTACGCGCGGTTCGGGAGAATGGGCAGCCCGTACGCTTCGCTGGACCTCACGGCAATCGATCCCGCGCTCGTTGAATTCGACCGGCGCACGACCGGCGTGGATCAATTCTGCGAGCTGACATTCGACGTTCACAGCCGGGGTGGGCGTTTGTTCCTGGACATTGTGACCAATCACACCGGTTGGGGATCGATACTTCAAAACACGCACCCGGAATGGTTTCTTCGGAATGAACACGGCGACTTCGTAAGCCCAGGGGCCTGGGGCGTAACCTGGGAAGATTTGGTTGAACTCGATCATCGGAGCTCGGCGCCGTGGGATCACCTCGCGGAAGTGTTTCTGACATGGTGCAAACGAGGCGTCGATGGTTTCCGGTGTGACGCTGGTTACATGGTTCCAATGCAGGCATGGAGATATATCACAGCCCGAGTCCGCCAGCAGTTTCCTGACACGCTATTCCTGTTGGAAGGCCTTGGTGGTCCGTGGGAAACGACTGAAAGTCTTCTCACGGATGGAGGAATGCAATGGGCCTACTCGGAACTGTTCCAGAACTACACCGGTGCTCAAGTGTCCAGATATTTGGACTATGGACTCAGGCAAAGTGGGCGCGTCGGCACCTATGTTCACTACAGTGAAACGCACGACAATGACCGAATGGCCAAGAAAGGTCGGCTGTGGTCACTTCTGCGAAACCGCCTTTGCGGGCTGGCCAGCGTCAACGGAGCATTCGGATTCACCTGCGGCGTCGAGTGGCTGGCTCGGGAGAAGGTTGATGTGCATGGGAGTTCACCGCTCTCCTGGGGCCAGGCGGAGAATCTCGTGCCGGAACTCGCTGCGATCAACAAATTGCTGGGCGAACATCCGTGCTTCTTCGACGGCGCGCAACTTGCCCGATTGAGCCCGCCCGATTCCCCTGTTTTCGCGCTGCGCCGCGACTCTTCGGAAGGCGCGGATCATGTTCTCGTTCTCGCAAATTTGGACGCTACCAATACTCAAGGACTCGAGTTACCCGGCGACGTGTTCCAGGAACTTGGACAACTGGACAAAGACCTCTTGGGGCAAGCACCGCCCAAGGCGAAACGCGTTCAGTCTGACAAATTACGATTTGAACTGGCTCCGGGAGCATGTTATTGCCTGGCACCGTATTTGAAACCCAAAGGACTCAGCGGCGCCGCATACCGCCGCGCCAGGGCCGCTGCTGCCTGGGCAATCAAGGCGTTGCGGCACGCGGCTGCCGAGGAGGAAATCGGATTTGTTCCCTGGCGTGAATTGGCGGACTGGGTTGACTCGAAACCCGCATCCTTCCTAGCGACCCTTTCACAATTGAAACATTCTCCAGCGCGCAACGACCTAATAACCCGCCTCCGGGAAATTGAGGCCGGAGATCCGTTTCAGCCGGTCGTGATTTGGCGAATGCCGGACGTTCGCAGAATCACGACGATTCCTCCGGACCATTGGCTCTTGCTGCTCGATTCGGTTCCATTCAGGGCGCGGCTGGAGACCGCGGGAAACGGCGGATCGGAGTATTCGGAATCGATTCAAGTTCGGGACGGTCATATCGCTCATTTCGCGCCTCGAGCCCGGGAGGAAGACGCCAAAATTCAGTTGGAACGATTTGGTAACGTGACACCTCGTGTAGAAGCGGACGTTCGTTTTCTCGCCCCAGTTCCGGAAGTTTCGGTGCCATCGCGCGATCAAAACCATCCCGAGATGACCCTTCTCACGAACGGAATCGGAGGAATGGCCAGGCTCTGCGTTCATTTTGGCCGAATTCGCTCCAAATACGACTGTCTCCTGGGGGCCAATCTACATGACAAAGTGCCGGTGGACAGGCACGTCTTTGTGAAACGGGCGCGCGTGTGGGTTGTCGCCGATGGATTCGTGACTCCTTTGGATGAACATGGCTTGATCGCGTTTGAGGACGGTCCTCCCGCCGAATGGCGTTTCGTCGTTAACGCGGGAGACGGCCGCACTGTGGAGGTCCGGCTGGAAGCCGATATGCTCGAAGGAAGCAATACAACCGTTCTTCGCTTCACACGCCCGAAAACAGCCCCCGCATTGGGAAAAGATCTGCCCTCCGCCCGTGATGTCCGACTCACTGTCCGGCTAGATATCGAGGACCGTAACTTTCATTGGGAAACGATTCGAAACCCAAGTGCCGATGATCACTTTAGGACACATTGCCAGCCTCTGAAGGACGCGGCTGGTTTTCAGTTCACACCGGCTGTCGATCGGCAACTTCGCGCTTTTGCGGATAAAGGCTCATATCACCACGAAGAGGAATGGTGCGATCATATTCCGCATCCGAACGAACAGAGCCGGGGACAAACCAGCCACGGCGACGCCTACAGTCCAGGCTGGTTTGATCTGCCGCTTCCAAAAGGAGAAACGGTCCATTTAACAGTTACTGCGGAGACTCAAGACCCCGCGAAAGACATTATTGAGACGTTTGGCGAATCCCGCCGAAACGCCGTACGGAATGCATGCGCTCAAGCGGATTTACCCGAGACCGACACGTTTGGGCACCGGCTTCTCACCGCCACACGCGCGTTCGTGGTTCGGCGCGACACCGCCAAAACAGTCATTGCGGGCTACCCGTGGTTCCTCGATTGGGGCAGGGATTCATTGATATGCGCTCGGGGTCTTCTTGCGGCAGGAATGCACAAGGAGGTCAAACAATTGCTGGAGACGTTCGGTCGATTCGAAGAGCACGGCACGTTGCCAAATAGTATTCACGGAGAAGATGCCTCCAACCGCGACACTTCCGACGCACCGCTCTGGTACGGAGTCGTCTGTGAGGAATTGAGCGCTTTGGCAAATGAATCGATCCCGGACATCGTCGTCGATCCCCGAGGCCGATCCATAGCCGATATTCTCCGGAATATTGCCACCGGCTACATGCAGGGAACTCCAAATGGAATCCGAATGGATCCGAAATCAGGTCTTATCTGGAGCCCAAAACATTTCACGTGGATGGACACCAATTTCCCGGCTGCGACCCCCCGCGCCGGTTATCCGATCGAGATCCAGGTTCTCTGGGTAAGGCTGCTGCGGCAATTGCAACGAATCGGAGTGAAACACTCCGGTGAATCATGGAAAACCTTGGCAACGCGCGCCGAGGCATCAATCCACGAACGATTCTGGATCGAGGAAGTGGGGTATTTCTCTGATCTACTGATCGCTCCCGATGGTCGAACCGCCGACCAAGCAGTCGTCGATCATGCGCTCCGAAGCAATCAGCTCTTTGCCGTCAGCCTGGGCGTCGTTTCAGGAATCAAAGCGCGCCAATGCGTCAGCGCAACCCTCCGTCACCTCGTCCTGCCGGGAGCTCTGCGGTCACTCGCGCCCTTGCCGACCGCACCGCCCTTGCCGGTGATCGGAAACAACGGACAACTTTTGAATGACCCGAGCAATCCCTACTGGGGACAATACGCGGGGGATGAGGACACAAGGCGCAAACCAGCGTATCACAACGGCACAGCCTGGACGTGGACGTTTCCGTCGTTTTGCGAGGCGCTCGTCCGCGCCTGGGATTTCCAACCCATCGCGCTCCAGACCGCGAAGGCATACCTCGGCAGCATGAATCGTTTGCTTGTCGAAGGGTGCGCCGGTCAGATTCCTGAAATCCTCGACGGAGACGCGCCGCACCAACAACGCGGATGCGATGCGCAAGCCTGGGGAGCAACCGAAGCCCTGCGCGTCTGGAAATGGCTAAACCAAAAACCCGGGCCGGAATCCCAGTCAAAGAGCGACGAATAGGACGAAAAACGTCGCTTCCCCCGAATATTGATTTTCTTTTTGCATCAGAACTCTGGATCGACTATCCCCATTGCAATCAAATCAATCACAATGAAGCCAAAATCATTTCTGAAATCGACCCTGCTGCTGTTTTCCGTCTGTCTTTCCATCCAAAACGCGCCGGAGGCAGAATCCGCATCCGCAAAATTCGAACTCCGCCAGAACGATCGGATCGCCATCATTGGCAACGCCCTAGCCGATCGAATGCAACATCATGGCTGGCTCGAAACGCTTATCTATTCGAAGTTCCCAAACCACGATCTTGTCTTTCGCAATCTCGCGGTCTCCGGGGATGAAGTCGCTTTCCGGCATCGCTCGGAGAACTTCGGATCGCCGGACGAATGGCTGACAAGAGCGAAAGCGGACGTCGTGTTCGCCTTTTTCGGGTTTAACGAGTCCTTCAATGGGGAGAAAGGATTAGAGAAATTCAAGAGCGACCTGGACCGTTTTCTGAAACAGACGAAGGCGCAGAACTACAGCGGCAAGGGAAATCCCCGAATCGTACTTTTCTCGCCAATCGCAAACGAGGCTCTTTCAAAGTCCGATTACTACGTTCCTACGGACAACAATCAAAACATTAAACTTTACACAGCCGCGATGGCGGAGATCGCCTCGTCGAACGAAGTGCCGTTTGTGGATCTCTTCACGCTTTCGAACCGCCTTTACGCGGACTCGGCCCGCAAAGGCCTATCACTTACATTCAACGGCCTTCACCTGACCGAAGACGGAGACCGCGTGATCGCGCCCGAGATCTTCAGGGCTGTATTTGGAGAGACCGCCCCGTCAAGGAAGTTTGAACAACTCCGAGCCGCTGTCCTGGACAAAAACACCGAATGGCATGCCCGGTACAGAACGGTGGACGGCTACAATGTGTACGGAGGGCGGTCGCAGCTCAAATTCCCCGTCGCCGGGAACGGAAGCCCTATGATTACGAATTACGACGTGATGCAGGATGAGATGGCACAGCGCGATGTTAAAACTGCTAATCGCGACACGCGGGTCTGGGCGATCGCAAAAGGGGGAGATCTCAAAGTGGACGACTCAAACCTGCCGCCCGTTCGAACGCTGGAATCAAACAAGCCCGACGTAAAACCTTATCTCGACCCTCAAGAGGCGATTGGTCATATGACTGTGCCGAAAGGCTGCAAAGTCAACCTGTTCGCGAGTGAAGAGATGTTTCCCGAGTTGGTCAGTCCCGTTCAGATGAGTTTCGACACAAAGGGCCGCTTGTGGGTCGCAGCATGGCCGAGCTATCCCGAGCGCACCCCCACGAGCACGTCTGGCGATAGCCTGCTCATTTTCGAAGACACCAACGGGGACGGCAAAGCGGACAAAGTGATTCATTTCCTTGATGATCTGAACTGTCCCACCGGTTTTCAATTCTACAAGGATGGCGTTCTCGTCATGCAAGCACCGGATCTCTGGTTTGCACGCGATACCGATGGCGACGGCAAGGCGGATTGGAAAGAACGCGTGCTGATGGGGATGGATTCAGCTGACTCGCATCACACAGCGAACGCAATGGTGCTTGATCCGGGAGGCGCCACATACCTGAGTGACGGCGTCTTTCACCGCACCCAAGTGGAAACGGCCACAGGTCCCGTTCGCAACAACGACGCATGCATTTATCGATTCGAGCCGAACACTGGAAAATTTGAACGGTATGTCGCTTATGGATTCGCCAATCCCCACGGGCGGGTTTTCGATCATTGGGGTACGGACATCATTACCGACGCTACCGGAAATGCGAACTACTTCGCTCCTGCCTTCAGCGGATGGGTGGAGTATCCCGGACGCCACAAACGTCTCCAGGAGTTCTGGAAACGCCCCTCGCGGCCATGCGCCGGCACCGGAATGATTTCCAGCAGACATTTTCCGGATGAATATCAGGGAAATTTCCTCAACTGCAACGTAATCGGGTTCCAGGGTATTTTTCGTGTGAACGTTACGGAGGAAGGCTCAGGTCTAAAAGGTGAGACTATTGAAGACCTTGTGAAGTCAGACGACCCGAATTTCCGTCCTTCGGCAGTCTCGGTTGCGCCGGATGGATCAATCTATTTCCTGGATTGGGCAAAATCCCTCATCGGTCATATGCAACATCATATTCGCGATCCAAACCGCGACAAGACGCACGGACGAATTTACCGGATCACCTATGAAGGAAGGCCGCTCCTAAAACCGGCAAAAATCGATGGTCAACCGATTGAGGCGCTGGTCGAGCTCCTCAGGGAACCGGAAGACGACGTTCGCACACGCGCGAAGATTGAGCTCGGAAAGCATGAGAGTTCTCAGGTCGTCGCTGCGGTGCAGAAATGGGCGGAGGCACTCGATCAAAATGACAAAAACTACGAGCACAATATGGCGGAGGCGCTCTGGGTGCATCAATGGCACAATGTGGTGAACGAGGGTTTGCTAAAACGGATGCTTCGCTCGCCAAACCACAACGCGCGAGCCGCGGCAACCCGCGTGCTCTGTTACTGGCGGGATCGCGTGAAGCAGCCGCTTGCGCTGCTCAAGGTTCAGGTCAATGACGAGAGCCCGCGTGTTCGTCTCGAGGCCGTCCGAGCTTGCAGCTTCTTCAAAACACAAGAGGCCGCCGAGACCGCTTTGGAGGCGCTTAATCACGAAATGGACACTTACCTCCAATACACACTCGACGAAACAATGAGCACGCTTGAGAAGATTCTCAAGCAGCCGAACGCATAGCCTCTCCGACTTGTTTGGACTGCGGGCTGTCCCAGCCCGCAGCACTCGGAAATAAGCTGACGCACCAATTTAATCGG
>JAQBVM010000561.1 GCA_027623095.1 Verrucomicrobiota bacterium | reverse complement strand
GCCGCTACAGCGACTACTTAGCAAGTGATGGCTTCACAACATTAAACGTGATCTCTTCGGTGGGCGCAGCCATTTTGGGTCTATCGACGCTGCCTTGGCTGTATAACGTTTATCGAACTTGGCGATTTGCACCAACTGATAGGAATTTGAATCCCCCCAAGCCCCAGCATACCCCCCAAACGCGTTACGATATTGCCCCCGATTGTACCCAGCACCTGGCCGGGAAGCAAGGATTTTGTTGGATTGCCCGTGGGATTTCCATGGGAGGCTTCGGATTTCTCGCCGGATTCGCTCATGCCGGTTGAAACGCAGAAAAAAGAAGAAGAATTGCCAAGACAGTCTCTGAATTACCTCGGCATTGCACTTTTCCGTGGTTGCGTTCGCGCACCGGGTTCGAACACCGCCTATCGGCGTTTTGAAACGAAGGGAGTTGGTAGGCTCATTGGAGCCAAGAAGGCTTACAGGAACTCCGGATCAAGCACTAATTGCAGCTCGCGCGGCTCATCCGGTGCTCGCTCCGAACTACTGGGTGGCCCACGGGAGTTCGCCAAGGTGCGGATCGGACCTTCCCACAAGTCGCAGTGCCGCAGGATCTTCTCAATCACCAATCGCTGATCGCGCTCAATGAAACTGATGATTTTCATTTCGCCGCCGCACTTAGCACATTGGAGCGGATCGACTTCATAGATCCGCTTGATCAACATGGCCCAGGTGGAGACGGAACCGGCACGTGGCCGGTCGCTGGCCGACTTCTCGGCATCGATAGCAGAGCGGTCGATTGTTGGCCCATCCTCCGGGTACTCAACCTGTCCAACCTGTTCGGCCTTTGCCCGAATTCCACGTTGCCGATGCGAATACCAGCCATAGAAACGGACCAAATGTTCGTTTTTCTCAGGGATGTGCTGCGTCAGCTCCGCGAGAAAATCGAGTGCATTGAACACCTGGAAGTTCCTGCTCGGACCGCCTCGCAAGTCGCGACTGGCGGCCCCAGGGAAACGATGGCAGTGCTCTTTCTCCGCTCGGTAAACGACTGAGCCATCCTCGGTGAGCCGTATGATCCGAGCCAGGCTGAACGGACAACGGAGTATGTACTGCGCCAGACGCTCGAGACCAAAGGTGTCACCCGGTGATAGGGTGACGCTGTTGTCAACGCTGAAGCCCGAATATTCCCAAGAACGCATCTCCGCGACCGTCCGATCATCGATCTTTCCCGCCGCGAGCAAGAACTCGAAGACCTTCGGCTCCCAAGCCTTGAGCAAACGGTCCGTGTCGATCCTCGGTAGGCAAATAAACGTGCCATCCGGGGCAAAACAGCCATCGGTAACGATTGCATGGATATGCGCGTTCCAATGCACCAATTGGCCAAATGACTGGATGCCGGCGATCATGCCGGGAAGGGCATCCTCACGGCCCAGTACTTCGCGGTACACCTCGGCAACCGTTTCCCAAGCAGCGCGGGCAAGATCGCCCAGCAATCGGCGGTCAAACCGGAAAAAAAGCCGGAGCCGCTTGGGGATCGTGAAGACCAGCTGTCTGTGCGGCACGGCTAGGCAAATCGTATGGGCAATCGTGTCGGCTGCCAGCAGAGTGCGCTTCTGATGGCAACTGGGACAGAGGCATCGCTGGCGGCAGGAGAAAGGGGCGAGCATCTCGTGGTGGCACTCTTTGCAGCGGACACGGGCAAAGCCAAAGTGGAGATCGCCGCAGGTGAGGAATTTGCGGATCACCTCGTCGATGATCGGACGCCAGGGGCCATAGCGCTTTTGATATCGCTGCCGGTAGGTTCGCTTGAACTCAGGCCAGTAACGTTCAATGAGCCGGTAGAGAGGGGACTGCCTGGGACGGCGAGATCGGTAGACCGGACTCGCCTTGGATGCTTTGCAGACCATAGCCGCCACGTCCTTTTCGTCTTTTCGGGCAAGATCGAAAAAAGCCTTGAGATTGGCTTGACGACTGTACGGTACATGTGTATACTAGCCGTGTCGAGCAGGAAGGACACAAGAATTCGGGATCATCCTTGCTTCCCGGCTCAGTTGCTTCCCGACCAGGTGCCGAATACAATCGCGGGAGATATCGTAACGCGATTGTGGCTGGGCCAGCGGTCGTATTCTCGGCTGCGACTGGATGATGACTGTTGGAGAATCCGGAATTGAAGACCAAACGAATCGACGTCGATCAGACCCTCTACGAGATCACGACAGAATGGCCTGAAACGGCAACGCGTATGGGAGGTTTGGTTCCTCCCGACGGTTATACGAATTCATATCAGTTTGGCCCGACGATTTGATTTCGGTGCGCGTGGTAAGTTCCGTGGCCGAAGCCATCGAGATGATCAACCGTGAAGGCCCAGGGTAAGAAACGACTCTTGCTGAACGATGATCAACGCCGACTCACTGATAGTAATTTCAGAACTCCTGATCTCATCGGAATCCTAGGTGACACCTTTTTCTGGTTTTCCGAGGGTATAGCTGAGTCGAAACTCGGTGCCAGGGAAGGTGCATTC
>JAQBVM010000165.1 GCA_027623095.1 Verrucomicrobiota bacterium | reverse complement strand
CCCGACAAATTTGAGGAAACCTCACTTTTGCTGGGCTTTTCGCTTTAGGCGGGAGGAAGTTAAGCTAGCAAGACGGCGCGCACCGGGTTCAGATGCACGTAGTCACAAGCTGTGCGCAGATATCCGTCGCCGCTCCCTTCGACCAGTTGCTATAAGCCGGTCTAGGCCGCCTAAAGGCTAATGCCATTCGGTAATTCATCTCCTATGACAATCGCAGACAACCAACGTCGGAGTGTGGTTCCCACAAGCCCAACACATCAATGAATCCCGGGCAAACTGCTTGACGCCCGCAGGGATCAGCGTATGAGAGGCTGATGATCCAACCTTTATTCTGAAAGGAGAACTCTCATGAACGCCCCACGAACACGTAGAACATTCCTGGCCGATGTTGGCCGGGGAATGATGGTTAGCACCCTGGGTTTCGAAGTCGCCAATGGGCTTGGATTGGCGCCCGCGTTCGCGGAGGAGGCGGGGAACGCGATTCATTTCGGCGCGATCGAACCGCTGGTTTGCCTAATGCAGGAAACTCCGGCCGAGCGGCTTCTGCCGAAGCTGGCCGACCAACTCCGGTCCGGAACAGAATTGCGCCGGCTAATGGCCGCCGCGGCGCTAGCCAACGCCCGGACGTTTGGGGGCGAAGACTATGTCGGTTTTCACACAATGATGGCGCTTGCGCCCGCTTTTTACATGTCGCAGGAGCTTCCAGAGGAGTCGCGCCCGCTGCCTGTGTTCAAAGTGCTTTATAGAAACACAAATCGCATTCAGGAGTTTGGAGGACGCTCCAGAGAGGTTCTCCGGCAAGTCGCGCCTGCCGCACTTGCGAGGGGCAGCAGCGGCGAACAATTGCGCGACGCCGTTCGCGGGAAAGATGTCAATGCGGCGGAACAAACATTTGCCGCGCTTGCGCAAAACTCGCCCGAAGAGGCATTCAACGGCGTTCTCCACGCCGTGCATGACAACACGGAAGTGCATCGTGTCGTGCTGCCGTATCGGGCTTGGGACATGGCCGGCATCATCGGTTTGGAACAGGCCCACACGCTGCTTCGCCAATCCGTGCGTTACTGTGTCAAAGCCGAATCCTGGCAACACTCGCCCACATGGGACAGGCCGCGGACTTTGCTTCCGGAGCTGCTCGATGAACACGGGCTTTTGGGACGTTCGCCGGGAAATCGCGTGGCCGAAGACGGCTGGGTCGATTCGCTGAGCCAGACTATTTTCAGATCCACTCCGACGCAGGCGGCTGCGGCAGCCGCTGAAGCCCTCGCCGAGGGGATGTCGCCAGACGCCATTGGCGAAGCGATCACTTTGGCGGCAAATCAACTCATCCTTCGTGACTTGGGCCGGCGGCCCCAAGAAGAGGTTCCGGGCAAACCCGTCGGCAGTGTCCATGGCGATTCGATCGGCGTCCACGCATGCGACTCAGCCAATGCCTGGCGCAACATGGCGCGAGCGAGCAACGCTCGAAACTGCTTTGCGAATCTGATCCTTGGCGCCTATCAAGTCGCTTTGGACCGAACGGCTCGTGGCGGTGATTTTCTAAATTGGCAACCGCTTCCGGTTGGCTGGCATCTCGACCAGATAAAATCGCAGGATCCGAATTCTCTGCTTCGCGAGACCAAGGAAGCTATTCGCGAGAATCTCCAGGCAAAGGCCAGCGCGCTTGTCCACCGCTACGGTGAGCTTGGTCATCCTCCACGCCCAATCTTCGATCTCCTACTGCGCTATGCGGTGAGCGAGGATGGATCGCTCCACGCCGAAAAGTTTTATCGAACGGTCTCCGAGGAGTTCGCCTCGACTCGTTCCGCATTCCGCTGGCGCCATCTTGTGGCGCTGGCGCGTGTGACCGCAAGCGAGTTTGGCCGTCCCGCGCCCGGACTCGCGGAAGCGCGGTCAGTCCTGAGAATCGCCTGACTGCATGCGGGGAAAGCGATAAATCCAAAAGCGGCGATTGCCCGCAGAAGTCGGAGGCTGAGGTTCCGCCACTCGCTTCTCTTGGTGGGGCGACACTCTGTGGAGCCCTAACTTCTTCTTGTGGGACGGATGTCTTGCAAATTGGAGCTGTGGAAAAGCCGGATTGCCTGGATTTCTCGGTGTTTCCACTGTGCCTTCTCGTTCGTTTTTCGCCACAAGGTTGATCAGGGCTCCACGGAGTGTCGCCCCACCGAACTTCAGGGGGCTGAAACGCGAATCTTACCAGTTGCAGCATTGATCCTAAATAGCTCTCCTGGGATCATCAACCTTCGCGCTCCTCTCCTCAATCCGACGAAGTAAAAGCAACGAAAAAGGAAACAACGACTATGTCAAAAACAACTGAAACCATGACTGAAATTGTTCGCAACCGAAAGCACCGGTTCCGCAAAACGAACCGCTGTCCGGGCAAACCCGCGCAACACCGCTTCGAACGCCGCAAAATCAGGCAATTCATCGGCTTGAGCGACTGGGATTCGGACTCGCCTCTCAATTCTTGACCACCCGTATTGTGGCGAAACGTATCAGCAAGCAATGAAGTGTGTTGCTGGCGCTGGAGCGGACGGATGCGAGTATTTCGGAACTTCATGACAAATGGTCTATGGTCCTTGATCCTAAATCCGGTTGACGAAGAGAGGGCCTTATCAAGCGAGTGCTGTTCACCCGCCGGGTGAACGGCACCGATCATTTTGCCAGTTACTGGGGCGGCGCGCCGCACCACCAACGTACACGGGAAGCTACGACACTCTGCGAGTGCCGTTTCTAGAAATGGGGTCCGAGGGCATGCCTTCCCGAACCCCGAGGTGCCCTGGGCTTATCCCTATGGTATTTATGGCACGGGACGCAACGCCGGATTTGTGAACGTTGGCACCAATCAGGACACCGGAGCGTTTGCGGTGGCATCCATTCGCGAATGGTGGCGATTTGAAGGCCGGCACCTCTATCTCCAGGCCAGCCAAATTCTCACGTGATGCGGGATTTGCTGTCCGTTTGAATTCAATCTCGAATTCGGCTGCATGGGCGCGTGTTCACACGCGATCCACCGGATCCCAAGCGCTCTGTGTGCCAGTCCACGCCTTCTGTTCGGATTAGTACGCGGCATCGTTTTGATAATTCGCATGAGGAGGTTTCATGCAACCAATGGACGCAAGACAGAAGGCCTCCAAACGCGATTGTGAACTTGTCTGGAGAAAGGAAATCCAGCGGTCGTCAATAAAGGATTCTCGCCGACGAACTCAAAATTCCATTACTTCACAGTGGCGAGAGAGTTTCCTTTGGTGTGTCGATTTCTCGACACGCGGGGCAACAAACGCGTCGGATGAAGTATTCGATCCTGCCTGTGGACGCATACATCGAAAGGCCTATGTTCAACCACAAAGGAAACGTGTTAAGCATCACCCAGCGTGGAATTGGATTGTCTGAAAGAAACGAACGAGAACCACATCATCAGTTTCCACAGTAACCTTCGCGATCACTGGTCGCGGCAGGGCCGGATGGAAAAAAGCGCTAGTCCAGAATCCCAACCACAATGAAAACACTTAGAAGCGTCTTACTCTACACTCTACTCTCAGTTGGCAGCCTGGGCCCGTTTTGCGTCAATGCGCAAGTAGCGGGCGCGATCGCTGTTTATCCGGCGAATTCATCGACGGAGTTCACGAGCACTCGTCAATTTTCCGCTTACGTCCCGATCTCCCCCAACATGATCACCTGGTTGGTGAATGATATTCCCGGCGGCGACGCCACGGTGGGAACGATTAGCGCCACCGGCCTCTACCAGCCTCCGGCAGTGATCCCTGCAGCCAACATTTTCACGATTAAGGCCCGCAGCACGGCGTATCCGGCCTCGGTCGGATCGGCCACGGTTTCTGTGGCAGCAGTGACTATCGGGGTGTCGCCGGCTTCGGCGACAGTTGGGTTGGGAACGAGCAGTGATTTCACAGCCACGGTTACAGGCATTGACAACAAGGCGGTCCTTTGGTCTGTGAATGGAACCGCGGGCGGATCGTCCACGGTGGGCGCGATCACATCGGGAGGGATTTACACGGCGCCGGCGGTGATGCCGGCTTCCAGCACAGTCACGGTTCGCGCCACTTCGGTCGCCAGTCCGTCATCCTTTGCCCAGGCCATGGTGACCCTGACGTCCCCGCCACCGCCGTCTGTCTGGCTTGACGGCGCCCGATTTCTGGAGCAATCGTCCTTTGGTCCGACCCCGGCGACCCTTGCGGCGGTGGAACAAATCGGTATCGACGCGTATCTTGCGGATCAATTCAGCCTGCCGGAAACCCCCATTCCAACCCCAGCGGAGAACTCGATGGGCCCGCTGCGTCAATGGGTTTCGTACAATTATACCACCGCGCCCGATCAGCTCCGCCAGCGTGTCGCTTACTCGCTCAGTCAAATTATTGTGCCTTCGGCGAACAAACTGATCTACCCCGATGCGATGCTTCCTTGGTTGCGGCTCTTGAGCCAGCACGCTTTCGGAAATTACCGCGATCTGCTCCACGACATCACCGTGTGCCCTTCCATGGGCAAATTTCTGGATTTGGCAAACTCGAAGAAGCCGGGAATGGCAGGTGGCGCGAATGAAAACTATGCCCGGGAACTGATGCAGCTCTTCACAATTGGATTGTGGCAATTAAATCCGGATGGTTCCCAGGTGTTGGACGCCTACGGGCAGCCGGTTCCAACCTATGATCAAGAAACCGTGCGACACGTAGCGCTCGCTCTCACGGGATGGACGTATGCTACAGCCCCTGGTGCGACGCCCCAAAACACGAACTGGGAGTATTTCGATGCTCCGATGGAATCCCGCCAGCAGAACCACGCGACTTCGGCGAAGAGCATTCTCGGCACTGTTCTGCCCGCGGACAAGAATACGGGAATGACATGCCCGCCTTGGTGGAAGCCGCCAATCAAACGCTGCTTTACGGCAGGATGCCGGATGCGATGAAACAGGTGCTCATCACCGCGGCTGCGCCCGGATACGACGCCAAGGCGCGCATTGAAACCGTTCTCTATCTCACGGCCTTAAGCGGCCAGTACGCTGTTCAGCACTAATCCCCAACCCGCAACGAACCCCATTAACGAAAGAAGAATTCCATGAATAAGTATTCAATAACTCGCCGCCATTTTCTGGAAAGCTTGGGTGCGACCGCACTGTTATCGCGCTTTGGACGGATGAACGCGCTGGCCCAGGCCAGGCAAACCGATTACAAAGCGCTGGTCTGTGTCTTCCTGGCGGGCGGCAACGACGGCCACAACACGGTTGTGCCGTTGATCCAGTCTGATTTCAACGCCTACAAGACCGCCCGCGGGTCAATCGCACTCCCGGACAACAACGGGGCGCTCCTCCCGGTCGTTGCACCGGACGGCACACCGTTCGGCCTGAATCCGGGGCTGGCGGCCGTCCACCCCCTGTGGGCGCAAGGCCGGCTCGCCGTGCTGGCAAACGCTGGAATGCTCGTGCAGCCCGTCACCCGGCCGGAGTATCTCGCCAATGCGGTTCCGTTGCCAACGAACCTGTTTTCTCACTCCGATCAGATTCAGCAAATGCAGAGCGGCATTCCTTCATCCTCGGGGGGCACCGGTTGGGGTGGCCGCGCGGCGGACGCGCTGCAATCGTTGAACGGAAGTTCGACGTTTCCAGCCACGGTTTCCATTTCGGGACCATCCCTGTTCTGCACCGGCAATGTCGTTCAATCGGCAAGCCTGTTGCCCGGCTTCAACCTTGATGTCGCCGGCATGTCTTTATGGCCGCAGACAGCGGCTGCCGCGCGGCGCACGGGACTTCAGCAAGTCCTCCATTTGGACAGCGGACTGGCGCTGGTGCAGGCCGCGAACAAAGTTCGAAAAGATGCTCTGGACTTAAATGCCCTGCTAACCGGAACGACCGCCACGATCAATACGGTTTTCCCCGGAACGAGCCTTGGCAATCAGCTCCAACAGGTGGCGAAGGTCATCAAACTGCACCCGACGACGGGCATGAGCCGGCAGGTGTTTCTTTGTTCGCTGGGCGGATTCGACACCCACGGCTCGCAAAGCTGGCAGCACTGGAGCCTGCTGAAGAACGTGTCCGACGCGCTCGCGGCATTTTACAATGCGACCGAGGAGATAGGGGTGGCCGATCGCGTGACCAGTTTCACGCTTTCGGACTTTGGCCGTTCGCTTCAGCCAAGCGGCAGCGGCAGCGATCATGGATGGGGTAACCATCACTTGATCATGGGCGGGGCGGTTCAGGGCGGGGCGATGTACGGCACTTTCCCGTCCATGGCCCTAGGCGGTCCTGACGACTCCGGAACACGAGGCGCGCTCATTCCCACCACGGCAACCGAGCAGTTCGGCGCCACGCTGGCAAAATGGATGGGTGTGTCGGACGATCAACTCCCGGCGGTGTTCCCGAACATCCAGAATTTCGGAACATCCGATCTGGGTTTTCTGGCATAGCATCTCACGCTTTCGAATGGCGATTTCCCTCTCGAAAGCGAATTGAGATTGGAGTAAGCGGCGCTCGGGCCGGTGTTTGGAAGGCGAATACCGGCTCTTTTCCTTTTCCCCTACGGACGACGGGGTAGTTTTTCGGAACGCCGCCTTCGATCCTGCAAACGACTGCGGCTGAGGAATTCAGATTATGAGAATCCTTTTCATCGATGGCACCGGGAATTGCCGCTTACCGAAAACGCGCCTTTGGGAAACGCATTCTGGGAGTACGCGCAGAAGAAATTGGAGTGCGAACGGTGGCTTCTCGAACAGCGCGAGACTTCCGGTTTTTCCGTTACGATTGTGCGTCCTTCCCATACCTACTCGAAACGCTGGATTCCCAACCCTGTCTCCAGCGGCAGTTACACGTTCGCGGCACGGTTGCAGGCGGGTAAGCCCGTGTTCATCCCGGACGACGGCGCAAACCCGTGGACGCTTACAGCAGCCTCGGATTTCGCAACCGGCTTGGCCGGGCTCGTTGGGAATACCGACGCGATTTTCGAGGATGTCATTGCTGCCTGGTGGAGACTGGGTGCCTCCCATCTTGAATGACCGAGATTCGTCGTTTCATCAATCGATAGACGCTAGTTCTCCGAAGGATGGAAAGAAAGTTTGAGACAAGTGGCTCATTCGGAATCCGTGGGAGAAGTCTCCGTCAGTCCATTGCAATTGAAGCGCCGTTCGGCACATTCATTCCACTCCGTTGTGTTTTGGTGATGTCACCTCCACATCCTGCCGCTCGATTTCGCGGCGGAATGCTTCGGGGATTTGCGCCCAATCCAGCACTTCAACTCCGAAAGGCAGATCGCTTTCGCTAAGGGCATCGCGGAGGTCGCGCAAGCAACTTTGCGGCGCGAGCAACCGGTTCGGATTGCGCACGACCAGATCAAGGTCTGAACCCTCATGTGCGTGCCCGTTGACGCGGCTGCCGAAAGCCCATACTTCCGCATTTGGGCCATTCACAGCCAAAATCGCGCGAACCTTGAGAAGGTGGGCGGGCTGGATTTCAAGAGTCGGCATTGAGAGGGTTCGCTTTTGAAAGTTTTACGTTGGAAGAATAGCGACTAGGATGCTCCACGACAATGGCCAACTTTCGGGAACGGCCGGTGCATCTCCCAGTTATATCCGCGTGATACTCAGCGGGGTTCGCCGAGTATCGATTCCGCGCGTTCGAGACGTTTCGCCCCTTCCTTGGGCTCACCGGTTTCAATCAGCAACTCCCCGAACAGCATCAATGCCAGCCCGCCCCAAAGCGTCTCGACGTTTCCCGATTCCTCCACCTTCTCGAGCTCGTGTCTCGCCTGCAGCAGATCGCCCTGACGCACCCAGAAATAGGTCCACGCGATAGCGGCAAGCGCCACATCGTATTCCCGCGCGATCCGATGAATCGCGCTCGATGCGTGGTCCGGATCTTCCGAGAATGCCCGGCTCCAGAGCTTCTTAAGAGGCGGATTCTGATGGTTGAACTGCTCCGCTAGAGTCCGGATTTTCTCGAGCGCCGCGGCCAGTCTTGGGCTCATAGGCGCAAATAATCCCCGCTGCCGCCGGTCTATTGAGCGGTCCACCCGCCATCGATCGTCAAGGCCGCGCCAGTCATGAAACTGGACGCTTCGGACGCGAGAAAAATCACCGCGCCATCCAATTCGTTCAAGTAACCCCATCGACCGATTGGGATTTTGGCAACAAACGCTTTGAATGCCTCCGGATCCTTCAGCAGCACTTCGTTCATTGCCGTCTTGAACGGGCCCGGGCAAATCGCATTCACCGTGATTCCATGCGTGGCGAACTCGAGAGCCTGCGTCTTTGTCAGCAAGAGAATTCCCCCTTTCGTCGCGCTGTAAGGCGTCCTGCCCGCCAAACCAACGTGCCCGAGGATCGACGACAAGTGGATGATTCGCCCCCATCCCTTCTTGATCATTTGCGGAGCCACCGCCTTGCTGCAAATGAAAGGGCCGGTCAAATTGATATCCAGAACCCGCTGCCATTCTTCCAGGGGAAGATCGATCGTCGGTTGCCGAACGTTCACACCGGCATTATTGATCAGGATGTCGATGCCGCCCAACTCCTCGGCAGCGCGTTTCACCAGACTGCTCACTTGCTCCGGTTTTGTAACATCGGTTTCAAGGCCAATCGCACGGCACTTGTGCTCGCCGGCAATCTTTTTCGCGGTCTCTTCCGCCTCGGCACGCGTCCGGCTGTTGACAACGATATCAGCGCCCACACTCGCCAGCGCATTCGCCATTGCCAAACCAAGCCCTTTGGTGCCACCGGTGATCCACGCCACTTTTCCGTTCAATTTAAAAATATCGAGACTCATAATCGCAATTCTAGATGCGCGGCTGTTGACCAAACGATCCCCGCCGCTCTCTGGTTGATGAAACGCCAGAACGCAGAAACTCTTCAATCCTGTCAAGCCGGATTTCGAAATTTCCAAAGGACCGAACAGCGGCGACACCGAAGAAGGCATTGGCGATCGAACGTAACAAAATGTTACAGTGAATTTATGAGATATCGATCTCAACTGGTCGCCATTGTCGGAGGAAGCGGTTCCGGAAAAACCTGGCTAGCTACCGAGCTGCAAAGGCGCCTGGGAAGAACCGCCGCGAGAATCTCTCTCGACGACTTTTACAAAGATCGATCCGGCCTATCAGAAACTCGGCGGCGAACAATCAATTACGATCATCCACGGGCGATCGACTGGACCTTGTTCGAAAGTGTCCTCCGGGGATTTCGCGCGGGGCAGATCATCCCTTTGCCGCGCTACAATTTCGCCAGTCACACCCGGTCACAAAATCGGACGCCGTACCTGCCAAAACCCATAGTCCTCGTTGAAGGCCTTTGGTTATTGCGTCGTCCCTCGATTCGTTCGCTTTTCGCCCTGGGAATCTTCATTGACTGTCCAATCGCGATTCGACTCGATCGGCGCCTGCGTCGAGACGTTTCCGAACGGGGACGCGACGCTCGAACAGTGCGACAACAATTCACAAATGTTGTCAATCCGATGCATCGGCAATTCGTACAACCACAAATGAAACGGGCCGATGTCGTGTTAAGAAAACCGCTGAACGAATCAAACGTTGAGGAACTGGTCCGCCTGCTGAGGACGAGTCTGCGGTCGCTCCATGAATCGAAAGAACGTGCTCCTCACTCTGCGTAACAAGGTGGGGCGACACTCTGTGAAGCCGTGACTTTGTTCGCCCGTTGGAGAAAATCAGAGCTCCACAGAGCGTCGCTCCACCGGAAAAGGTTCAACGCCGTAATAGCATGTGCAAGGCAAACGGAGCCCAATGAATCGATCCGAGACGCGAAGACCTTTTGAATACTACGCCGCTCGCGCTGGAAAAGTCGGTTGTTTCGGTCCATACTCCCGGTTGTGTCATCGCGAATCTTCAAATCGGGCGCCACATTCCCGGCACTCGCTGTCTATTGCCTTGCATTCTCCGTGCAAGCGTTCAACTCGGATGGTCATACCGATATCGTTTGGCAAAACGCCGTGAGTAACGAAATCGCGGTTTGGCTTTTGGAATCGACGAAGTTCGTCACTAGCGGACGAATTACCAACGCTGTGGATCGCGGTTGGACCATTGTTGCAACGGCCGATTTCGATCGCAACGGCCATGAGGATTTGCTCTGGCGTTCGCAGGAACAGGGGCACAACGCGATTTGGTTGATGAATGGCACCAACCGAATCGAACGGCTTCCGTTGCCGATGGGCTCTACGGAATTCCAAGTCGTTGGAACGGGCGACTTCAATGCCGACGGTTTTGCCGACGTTCTGTGGCATGATCGGGAGCATCGACGTTCGGCCGTTTGGTTCATGTCCGGAACAAAATGGACTGGCAACGTCGGCTGGATCTCACCCGCAACGGGAGCCAACTGGGAACCGGCCGCAACGGGTGATTTCAACAACGACGCGAATACGGACATCGTCTGGAGGAACACGCAGACCGGCCACAACGCGATTTGGTTTCTCGCGGGTACCAACCGGATATCGGTTAGCGCAATCCAGCCGCAACCGGACCTCGGTTTTCACATCGCTGGAACCGGATCATTCAATCGCCTCGGCAATACGGATCTCATCTGGAGGCACACAGACGGTCGAAATAGGATCTGGTTAATGAGGGGCAGCCAATTCCAGGAATCGATCGCTCTGCCGACGGAGACCGATCAGAATTGGCGAATCGTCGGCGCTGGAGGTTACACGAATGGCATGCAACTGAGCGTTCAATCGAGCGCGAACTCCGATTCGCTGAATCTGTCGTGGAAACACGGTTCCCCTCGGCCCGTAAACATCAGAAGGCGCGAGCTGGGCGAATTTCAATGGAGTCTCTTGGCGACCAATTACGTTCCTTACAAATTCACAGACTCCAACGTGCAAGCCGGACAACGATACGAATACCAAATCGGAAACGAATACTTGTTGACGGGGCTGCGAGCGTCGCCAAACGAGTATCGCGGCAAGGTGATTCTAGTGATCGAGAGTTCGCTCGATAACAAGATCGGTGCGGAACTAACGAGGCTTAGCACAGACTTGTCAGGAGATGGATGGAACGTCATCCGCACCCACGTTCCACGGCATATCGATCAGGACTGGCCTTCAAACACGTCTGCCATTGAGACTATCCGCTCATTCATTCGGCAGGTTTACACTCGAGATCCGGCGCATACAAAAGCCGTGATCTTGATGGGTCACGTGCCTATTCCGTATTCAGGATTTCAGAATCCCGACGGACACGGATTTCGCGCGCTCCCGGCGGACGGGATCTATGGAGACGTGGACGGCAAGTTTACAGACACGCAAGTGAATGAACGAAGCCGCCTCGAAGGCCCTCACTTTTCACGCCATGACAATCTGAGCGGAGATGGAAAATACGACCAGAACAGATTCCCTGAGAATTCAAACGGCGCCGTGGGAGTTGAGTTGGCTGTCGGCCGAATCGATTTCGCGAATCTTCCCGCCTTCAAACCCGCCTCTGAGGAAGTTCTGCTCCGAAGGTACCTCGCGAAGAATCACCGCTGGCGGCACAAACAGTTCCTGCTTCCAGAGCGCGTGCTGGCGGGGGCGTTCTTTCCGGACAGGTCGAGTCCCGGAACCTATGTCAATGCGTTGCGAATCGGCAGCCGTCTGTTTGGCGCCACTCCTGGAAAAGTCGTGGACGGTGACCCGTTTGAACCCTCCACTCCGGCTGTTTGGGGTGTTCACTCGGGTTGGGGATTGCCATACGGAATCATGGGACGATTCGGGCGGTACCACGAATCGGGCGACCTAACGCAACTGACAACCGAACCTAGATTCTCCTTCGCCACCGTCTTTGGATCCTATTGCGTCGATTGGGACTACACAAACAGCCTAATGCGATCGTTCCTGGCGACACCCAGCTACGGATTGGCCGCCACATGGTTTAATCCACTTCCGATTAACACGGTTCCGCTCTCGTTCGAACAACTCGGGATGGGCGAGACGGTTGGAAGCGGATTCCTGCGCTCGGTGAACGCCAGTGTCTATCAATCCAATGAGAACGCATTTGTCGCGCTTCTGGGTGATCCGACTTTGCGGATACAGACGGTGGCGCCGCCGAACGATCTAAGGGCATCATCACAAAACGCCACAACCCTGGAATGGCAACCCTCAACAGATCCGGGCACAACGTATTTCGTCTATCGCTCGACAAATCGATTTGACGGCCCTTGGTCTAAGGTCACCCATGTCCCAATCAGAGAAACCCGTTTTACCGATGATGCTCCGCCATCCGGCACAAAGCTCTACCAGGTCCGGGCCGTGAATCTAGCAACGACCGGAAGCGGCTCGTTCACAAATCTGAGTCAGGGAATTTTTGTGCGAGTAGAATAGCGATTTCGCCAACCGAACTAGTCGCAACTCGCGGCATTTCAGATCCGTCAGAGGAGTCTCTGTCCAGCGCGCTCCGCGATCTCGATAACTCTTGCGCAACGCTGAAGCGATTTGTAGATTCGGCGCACTTGGGCAGCACCCATAGCTCAATTGGATAGAGCGTCTGACTACGGATCAGAAGGTTTCAGGTTCAACTCCTGATGGGTGCGCCACTCAACACCAAATACTTACAACATAATCAAAGGAACAAGGTTTTTTGTCTGTCCGGTTTCTGTCCGGTATTTCGAGTTCTGAAACGCTTGGAACGTCTCATCAGGCAGCTCTGCGAGTTTCTGCGCCGTCATGGAAAGCTTCTGGCAGATCGAACTCTCCTTCTTGCTGATGCCGGATTCGGAGAGTGTCGGAAGCTTGCTGACTCGCGGTGCCTTATTGGAACCGCGAGTGCCACCGCCTGGGTGTCCTTGCGCTCCCCTCCGCCCGTGTTCCGTCTCACGCAACATCTGGCCCATTGCGCTCGGTTTCCAGCGCGTAGGAGCGGCAATGCTGAATTGCGTCCGGTTCCAGGCTTTCCTCGAACGGCTGGCGGTTTCTTTGCCAGCGTCACAGAGCAACGGGTGGCAAGTATTCCGTTGCGGGTGACTCCCTGCTTTTCTTGAACCGAGTTCTTCGCGTGCGCCGGCCATTTGACTCCGGCACAGGCTGACAGCACAGACAGACACCGGGGGCAAGCGGGGGGAGGTGGGTCTCGACGCGCCAGAGCGTGGGATACGTCAATGCGCGACTCCGGCCAGAGTTTCAACCTGATCGAAAGCGACGCTTACGTCTCTCTGCCTGTGAACAAGTTTTGCTCGACGGCAGTACGACCTTGCCCCAATAGTGTTCCCGGATTGGGAGAGTTTTCTTTTTGGCCCGGTCGTCCGACCTGTTCTTCAGCGGGAATCCCCATCCCCACCTCCTTGGCTGGTCCGCGACCGGGCCGCTTGATCGCTGAATATGGGGTCCGGCTTGCGCACAGGGACTGTTGGAATACACATAGCGTGCGTGTGCGCGGGTCTGGCCGTACGCTCGTGACTGTGTTAAGATGCCGAGGCAGATGACAATGAGCCGCAGGATGTTTCGAAAACCGTACGTTCCAAAATTGAGCGGTCTATTGCCAAGCCGCTTGTCGCGTTCCGCTCGGAACGTAATACAATCGGATTCTGCTCTGAATGCGCTGTCGCGATTGCGGAAAACAATCACGCAAACTGAGGTGGCGGCCATGTGTGGAACGGCACCTGCGGTTGTGGCTAGTTGGGAGAAAGGCAGAAGGAAGTTGGGAGGGACCGCGGGCATCTTGGTGCGAGTGCTTGAAGGGATACTCCGCGATTGGCCCGATTACTGGCCCGGCGCAAACGATTGGCGGGTAAAGCTGTGGGAATTCCCCGTGGCGAACATCATCGCCCTGCGACTGGGAGCCGAAAGGAACGTCGCGATTGAAGAGTGCGAGGACGGGAACGAAACAAGTCCACCGGCGTAAGCGACCGGGGCAGTTCACAAGTTTGAGTGAATCCCGATGCGCGCCACGGAAGCCTAACCCTACGGCGCGCCGGGTTTTGAAGGCAAGGCAGTGACCAGACATTGAGCCAGAACTAAGGCTTGTTCGGCGCTCTGGTATGCTGTACGAACGTAATGTACCGAAAACTCTATGTAAGCAATTTCGAAAAATTTAGCGTAGCTGCGGCTACGGTCTCACCCGAAAACCGCGAAATTTCCGAGTGCAGAGACCGACCGAGCACGCGCCACATGGCGCGGCTTGGCGTATTCTCTGCACAGGCGCTTCGCGGTGCCACGGGTGGGGGTGCGTTGGGTCCGCGCCCTTTGTTTTTGCCGTGGTTCGTCGGTCGCCCTGGAAAATTGGATACCTATGAAAAGCATAAAAAGCATCTGCGCGAGTATCTGTCTCTTCCTCCCGCTCGCTGTCGTGGGCTCCCCTTTCATCAACGGCAGCTTCGAGCTTCCGGGTAATTTGCCACAGAACTCTTACACCAACCTTTTTGAGAACAATACTCTCCTTGTTGGATGGGAGACTCGCGGCGTGACCTATTATGTCAACGGTCTGTCGGGGGGCTTAGATTTCCCGCCCGTGGATGGATCATATCATCTGAACTTCACAAGCAAACCCAACACATCGGGAAGTCTTTCGGTGATCTCGCAGACATTCGATAGCGTCGCTAATCAGAATTATGCTGTCACATATTTCGAGGGTAAGATTGCAGTCCAAGGCTTGTCTCTCACAGCCAGAGTCTGGTCCGATCAAAATAATTTCGCCGTCTTCACTCCTCGGCCAACCGCGGGTCACGGTTACGTGCGGCAGCAATTCCTCTTTACTGCGAAATCGGCGACGACAAGGCTTGAATTTATAGGAGCTAACGGCAATTACGCATTGAATGGAGTGACAGTGGATGCTGTTGATGTCTTGATGCTTGCGCCAACCAATCTGTCGCAGGCCGTTAGTGTGAGCAAGGTTGTCGGCGAGTCGGTGGCTTTCAGGCCAAATGTTGTCGGAATGCAGCCATTAAGCTACCAGTGGCTCTACAATGGGAAAAATATTACCGGCGAGACAAACGCAACTCTCATTTTAACCCGTGTCAGTCAAATCGACGCGGGATTATATTCGGCCATTGTTGTGAACAATGCCGGGGTGGCTTTAAGCCAGGAGGCGAAATTGGTCGTGCTGCCGCAAGTCCCTCCGGCCATTACCGGCCAGCCTGAAAGCGTGTTTGTGGCCAAGGGTGAACAAGCCGCGTTTCGCGTCATCGCTACGGCGACACCAGCACCGTCCTTCGAATGGTTTCACAGAGAGCAGTCAATTTCGGGCGCAACCAATAGCACCTATCTGATTGGAAGTGTCCAGTCCGGGGATGCGGGTTCTTACTCTGTCGCAATCTCGAATCCGGCAGGAGTCGTACGCAGCGTAACCGTCTCCCTCACGATTCGCCCGCAACTCAAAGGCATGAAGCTTTCGGTTCTTCACGGCTTTCAATACGCGATAGATGGGGAAAACGGGCGAACTTACGGCATTGAAGCTTCCGAGGACTTGCGGCAGTGGAGCAGTCTGACCGACGTAACGAGCACCAACGACGTAAGCGTATTCGTGGAACCGACGGCAACGAACTGGACATATCGGTTCTATCGCGCCAGGTTGAAGTGAGAAATCGAGGCCGGTCGCCCTTCCTACTCAGCAACCAATGAGTTGGTGCTGTAATCACGGATGAGACGATTGAGATAGTGAAAGTATGGAAATAACTCTTTGCAAATGGTGGAGACATTCGCGTCGGATTTTTGCCCTGTGGACTGCGTTGCAGCGCTCTGGCTGGCCTGCCTTGCGCCGGATCGGGCTTAAGCCACCATGTCAGGTGGAAGAAGGTGTTTGATGAACGCTTTTGTTTGCCACCGTCTCTTGTTATGAACCAACAACGACCTTTGCAGCGACGCAAAGTGGCAGCCATTAGCGTTGTCCATTTCTTCCTGAGTCTTTTTGAGTGCTCTGCCTTGGAATCTCGTCCCGATATATTGTGGATGAACGGCGGCGAGTCGAGAGGGGCATTTTGCGTCGCAATTTCACCGAATGCCTCTCTCTGTGCGACTGGCAGCGCGGATTCAACCGTCAAGTTATGGAGTCTTTCCACCGGGGGGCTTGTTCGGACTCTTTGGGGGCATGTCGGCGAAGTTTCTTCTGTGGCATTTTCCCCTGATGGCACAGTTCTGGCATCAAGCGGAGAAGATGGTTCGATCAAGATCTTGCGGATCTTGGACGGCCTGCAAGTGGATGAAATACCGAATCGG
>JAQBVM010000560.1 GCA_027623095.1 Verrucomicrobiota bacterium | reverse complement strand
TCGGCCCCTTGTTGCTCGATTCCGCGCATTGGAAAACTGAATTCCCCGGCGAATCGGCTCGGGTTTCCGCCAACACTGCAACTCAACTCTTACATCATTGAGAGGAGCGTTTCCGCCATAACGGAGGGTGTTTCCGCTACGCCAATCCCCGCTTGGCGAAAAGCCTCGATTTTTGCCGACGCTGTTCCCTTTCCGCCGCTGACAATTGCGCCGGCGTGCCCCATCCGCCTGCCCGGAGGCGCGGTCGCGCCCGCGATAAAACCGGCAACCGGTTTCTTGCAGTTGTTCGTGATCCATTCCGCCGCTTCTTCTTCGGCGGAACCTCCGATCTCACCGATCATGATGATTCCGTGCGTATCCGGGTCTTCGTTGAACATCTTGATGATGTCCAAATGCGAGGTGCCGTTGACAGGATCACCCCCAATGCCGACACACGTGGATTGACCTACCCCTCGCGTCGTGAGTTGCCAGACCGCTTCGTAGGTGAGCGTCCCGCTGCGCGAAACAACGCCAATGTTGCCTTTCTTGTGAATGTATCCTGGCGCGATCCCAATTCGGCAGCCGCCGTAGGAGTTTTTACCCTCGCCCGGGGTTACAAGCCCGGGGCAGTTGGGTCCGATGAGCCGCGTCTTCGCCCCTTGCATTGCGCGTTTGACTTTCACCATATCGTTCACGGGGATTCCTTCCGTGATGCAAACGACCAGTTCGAGTCCTGCATCGACTGCCTCAAGGATGGCGTCGGCGGCAAACGCGGGGGGAACGAAGATCGTTGATGCCGTCGCACCGGTCGCAGCGGCCGCTTCGGAGACGGTATCGAAGATCGGAACTTGATTGTCGAACAGTTGGCCGCCTTTGCCAGGGGTTACTCCGGCGACGATTTGTGTGCCGTAAGCAAGACTTAACTGCGCGTGAATACCTCCAAAGCTCCCGGTAATTCCCTGAACCAGAACCTTCGTGGTAGGATTGACTAAGATAGACATATTTTGCTTCTGAGTTAGGCCAAGGTTTCCATTCGGAAATCTTCGCCTGCTGAATTCTCTAATCCAGTGTGGATCGAACGACCTTTTCGGCGGCGTCCGCCATCGTGTCGCCGCTGACTAGCGGCAGGCCCGACTCCTTGAGGATCTTCTGGCCGAGTTCGACATTGTTTCCCTCGAGCCGCACGACCAGTGGCAGGGCGAGGTGCGTTTCCTTGACGGCTGCGACAATTCCGGCGGCAATCACGTCACACTGCATGATACCTCCGAATATGTTGACCAGGATCGCTTTCACATTCGCGTCGCTTAGAATGATTTTGAATGCCGCTGTCACCTGATCTTTACTGGCGCCGCCGCCCACGTCCAGGAAGTTGGCTGGGCTGCCCCCAAAATGCTGGATGATATCCATCGTCGCCATCGCCAGTCCCGCCCCGTTCACCAGGCAAGCAATACTTCCATCCAGTTTGATATAGTTCAGATTGTGCTTGCTGGCTTCGATTTCGAGAGGGGCCTCTTCGTTTAGGTCGCGCATCGCGTGGATGCTTTTCTGACGGTAGAGGGCATTGTCGTCCACGGACACTTTCGCATCCACCGCGATCAATGCCTCTTGGCCATCGTCATTTTCGACGAGGCAAAGCGGATTGATCTCAACGAGAGACGCGTCGCATTCCCACCAGGTCTTGTAAAGGCCCAGCAGCAGTTTTGAAGCTTGGCCGATCAGGTTGCCTTTCAGCCCGAGCGCGGACGCTAGTTTTCGTGCTTGAAACGGCATCATTCCGATCGCTGGGTCAATCGTTTCTTTAATGATCTTCTCCGGTGTTTTGGCGGCGACCTCTTCAATGTCCATTCCCCCAGCCGTGCTTGCCATGACCAGCGGTCGCGAGCTTCCTCGATCCAAGAGCACCGCTATGTAAAACTCGCTCTTGATGTTGGATGCCTGTTCGACCAAGACGCGCGAAATGAGCCGTCCCTCTGGGCCTGTCTGTTTGGTGACTAAAACCTGCCCCAGCATCGACCCGGCTGTTTGCGCCGCCTCGTCGGCGGTCGCGCAAACTTTTACACCGCCTTTGAACCCGCTTTTGAAAGTGCCTTTGCCTCTTCCGCCAGCGTGTGTTTGGGACTTAACGACGACACGATTGGCGCCCTTTGCGAGGAGTTCTGTGGTGGCGGCGCGAGCTTCGTCGGCGGTCGCGCATGCTTTTCCTTGCGGAACGGAAACCCCGTACTGAGAGAGAAGTTGTTTCGCTTGATACTCGTGAATGTTCATTTCTTCTTATTCAATAAAACGCACTGCCGTCGGACCCGGGGAAAGAGGTGCTCTAGGAATCGATTCTCGATCCAAGCCGCGCAGACATTAATGGCGCTACGCGCAAAAGCAAGGTTCAGCTCCGGCCACGGCGGAATTTAGAAGAATGGGCTTTTGAGCGTCAATGGTTTTTGGCGAAGAGGCGCGCTTGCCCCTCACGGTCTTTTTATTTGGAGCGGTGCTTGACGAGGGCTTGGAAAGGGATTTGGGGATTGTGCTGACAT
>JAQBVM010000559.1 GCA_027623095.1 Verrucomicrobiota bacterium | reverse complement strand
TCTTCAGGATCATCTTGTATTGGAAACACTCCCTCCTTTCAGGATCATCTTGCATTGGACAACTCTAGACTACCCTCTGATACAATATCGTGCACTACAATATTCTCGGTCGAACTCCGGTCAGTTCAGTCTGAGCGTCCCAGGTTGCCACGCCTCCAAACTGTGCCGCAAAACTGGAATTGTTAGTGATTTTACCAGGGAAGGGCTAAGCTCAATCGTGCGCCAGACGCATGCCGTCATTGTCAGTCCACAGATCCCCCGTGCCTACAAGAACGGAGGGATAGCCACGTTTGTGGGCCACCTCTCTAATCTCCTGCTGACGAGGGGGCGCCATCGGGTCACGTTAATCTTCACAGAGGCGCCGGGATGTCCCGATGACGAGTGGCAAAGCTTCTATTCACACGAGAATCTTGACGTAGTGTGCGTTCACCGGAAGCCGCTTGAACTTCCCAAATCTTATTTCCCAACGATTCGAATCTCAGAACTCGCGGTGGAGGCGATTCCCGATGACGCCGATGTCGTTTACTTCGCGGAATGGCGTGCTAACGCTTTACACGCGATAAGAAAACGCCGTTTCAACCCTCGTCACCATCCCCCGATCGTAACCGTCATGCATGGCAACAGCGAATGGAACCGTCAGGGTCTCGGTCTTCCAATGGAGTCCTATGAGCAGATGTTTGACGAGCACCTAGAACGCTATGTAGTCAGGAATACAGACTACCTCGTATCGCCGAGCGAACACATGCTGCGCTGGTGTCGTGAGCAAGGCTGGGAGACTCCTTCCGCGGACCATGTCTTGTTGCTGCGCAATCCATTCTTATCGACCCGGAAGTTAAACGACCTGGGTGGCGCCGACCGTCGATTCAAGCGTATCATTTTCTACGGGCGGTTGGAAACCCGAAAGGGTTTCGATCTTTTCGTCGAAGTTATGTCCGGCATGAAGGGGGACGCCGCGCTGGACGGGATTTCTGAAATCGTCTTGGTTGGATCCGAAGGCGTTCACCGTTCCGGCAGCTCACGACAGGCTGCGGCTTCGATCGAGGCAAGTCTGAAGGTTCGAGTCAAACACTTGAAAGACCTCGATACCATGGAGGCGAACCGCTATCTGGAAGATCACCGAAGCGACTCGCTCGTCGTACTACCGAGTTTGCTTGACAATCTTCCCTACAGCTTGATCGAATCGTCGATGATTCCAGGTCTTAACGTGATTTGCTCGACGGCTGGCGGATTCTCCGAGTTACTGGGCGACGCTTACCGACACCAACTGTTCGAGCCGAATCACGACTCGCTTTCCCAGGCTCTGCGGGACTGGTTAGGATCGTGCCCGAAACCGGAGAGCCAACTCTTTCGCTACAACCCGCAGGATGCCAATGAGCGATGGATTCAACTTCATGATCAACTTGCTGAAGACTTCCGAAGCTCCGGCGAGCAACCATCCGTGTCCCGCCCCTCCCTAGCGAAGCCGAGAGGCAAGGCTCTTGTTGACATTTGCATTCCCTACTACAACGCCGCGCGCTACCTTCCCCAGCTTCTCGAGTCGCTCAACAATCAGACCGTGGATACCTTCAACGTGTTCGCGGTTGACGACGGGTCGACGGAGGAAAACTCTCGGGAGCTTTACAGGCGGCTCGCCGAGAAATACCGCTCCCGCGGCTGGATTTTTGCCTCAACCCAGAACCACGGTCCCTGTAGCGCCAGGAACTATGCCGTTTCCCTGGGTGATAGTCCGTACCTGTGTTTCATGGATTCTGATAACATTGCGGTGCCGAATATGGTGGAACGGTTCATACAGAGCATCGAACAATCAGGTTACGACTGTCTGACATGCTATCTCTACCGATTCCGAGGGAGTGCCCCCCTTGCCGGCCTGCTACGGCACGCGCAACATCTTTCGCCGGATGCTGACGTACACCTCCCTTTCGGGAACTTCCCTGAGGCCGGCCTTCTGTTGAACGTTTTCGGTGACGTCACCATGATCATTCGACGGCAGGTTTTTGAGGAGATCGAAGGGTTCTCAACCGACTACGATCCGTTGGCGGGCAACGAAGACCATGAGTTGCTGGCTCGGTTATCGCTGATGGGATACCAACTGGACGTAGTCCCGGAGTTCTTGTGCTACTACCGCGTGGTTCCTGGGAGTCGTAGCGCTCGCATGGACATTCACAGCAGCCGGCTCCGAGTGCTGCGCCACTATGAGAAGCTATTGAGCGAGGTGGGACTGCGACGCCTAGCCCCAATCGCCTCCGGATTGAAGGGTCCAGCACTTAACCAGCAGCAGACTAAGCCGTGGACGCCGCTGGAAGAAGATGAGGTTATCGGCCGGCTCGTCGAGGAGGTCCACTGGTCTCTTCTCCTCCGAGCACTGCCCCGGAAAGTGAAAAGGCTGTCTCGACTCTGGTGGGAGCAACGCTTGACTCAAACTCCTCGATGATCGGTACGATCCTCGCTTCTTGACCGGGATTTCCGTTTTGGCCATCCCGACGCATGGATGGTAGCAGAGCTTGCACCCCG
>JAQBVM010000558.1 GCA_027623095.1 Verrucomicrobiota bacterium | reverse complement strand
CCACAGCAAACCAAGCACGCATTCTCCCCGGGAAAAACCGCCCGCACTTGTCCTCCCGCGTTGACCGAGTCGCCGTTTGTCTGAATGTCACAGCCAAGGTCAATGAATGGGATGCTGTAGCGAATCGCAACTTCGTTGAGTTCTTTCCTGACGCCATCGTTATCACCGCAGCCAAAGATGACAGTTGCCATTTTCAGTCTTTCCTTAGCCGCATTCTCTGCCACAGAGCACGGAAACGGATAAATTGGAGTGCGCGCGCTCTTGCATCCGGCATAATGTGCAGCAACGGCTACTTTAGGATTTCCCACATGCTCCTCGAACGCGTACGGAATTCTTGGCAGATTGGAACGATCCACTCGTTGAGGATCGAATAGGGCGATAAAACCGCCTCGCCCCGCGCCGATGCTCAAAAGCGTTTGAAACAACTGAGCGCCATTGCCTCCAACTCCGACAATCGCAATCCGCTGGTTTTCGATTCCGTGCTGGTTCCATCCAGGAATCCGGTTTTGCCGATCAAAACGTGGATCGAGTTCGCCGGGGCGGAACTTCGTCAGCTCTCCAAATAGTCGGGTTTCGGATGGCCGCCCGAGTACCTCAAAGCGGTCCAATCCCCGAAATGCCGCGTGAGCCCGATCATATACAACACCATTGAATGAATTGAATCGGTTGTTGCCGACCACCAATGCGAGCGTGACCGGTTCGGGCAATTTGCGACTGATGTAAAGGGCATTGGATTGAGCGTGCCGATCGTCGATGCCGCTGAACTCCGGGGTGCTCGAACCCGGGTGGGTATGGAATTCAACGATCGCCTTCTTTGTCTGAAAAGCGCGCAAATAAACATAGCTTTGGAATTGGCGCGTCGGACTAACCCCAACGGCCGACTGTTCACTCAAATCCTCCGCTCCTGGCAAGGGTAACTCGGTGAGGTTTAGGAGACTTCCTTCAGCGGTCCTGGAGAGGGCTGCGAGGCCGAACGCCATCTGTTCCTTGCGAGAATCCTGGCGCATGTGGGTGTCGAGTTCTTTTGCCACGTTTTGGTCAAGCCGCAAGGCAACTTCGCATCCGAAGCTCGACGGCGTTTCGCTTTTGAGTTTTTTCATATTTTCTTAGCTAGTTTCGGGATTCGTAAGATCTGCGCGGATCATCTCAAGAAACTTGATGAGGTTGTCATTCTCGGGTGACCATTGAACATCTTCGTAACAGAACCAGGCCCAAGGTCCGAACCCCGGAGTTTCACAGCACGGTGTTCGAAATTTGTGAAGATCATCCAGCGCGCGCCCTCTGAACCGCAGATTGGGCGGAAGGTAGACAGGGCTATCAGCCACCCCTGGTGGACTGAACGGATAATCATCGGGAAGCTCGATAAGCACATCGATCTGGCGGGTGTTGTACCCAGGGGGCAGGCGGACTCCGCTGACGACGACAAATTCGTTATCCTCGTCAATCCAGAGTTGGAAGGCGTGGGATAACTCGCCCAGATCGCGTTCCAGACGAGAAAAGCTTGGGCAACTCATACTACGAAACCTCTGGTATGTAACGGCGCGTCCATGAAATATTGGCCGGGATTAATCTTGAGTCTTTCCCCTGGGTTAACCAGATGGTTATTCCCATCGGGCATCTGCAGAACAAGCGGTCTGTCATCTGGAATTCCAGCAGCTTTTCTGAGGGTGTCCGAATTCAGTGCTCCGTCCGAGCCGGTGGGCACGTCCACAACTTGTCCATTTACCATTTGTCTCATAGATTTTCCTGGTTTTGATTGGTTGATCCTATTGCTGAAAAGGCTTTCACCGATTGATTTGGATTGCTTGGAGGTGTCGTATTTTAGATTTGAGCGATCGCGTTGAGTTGGGCGGATTCATCCGGTGGGGAAGTCAGTATTTGCCGCTGCCGGTTAGAATCTTCACAAGCGCCAAGACGAATGCCAGACTGAGTCCGAGCGCGATGAGTCCCATCGCCTGTTCCTCCGGACTATGGTAAGGCCCAATTCTTTCGACATTGGAGAGAAACCCTCCAATCACATGCCGGTAGCGGATTAGCAACACAGCGGCAGCGATTCCAAGGATGAACGCGACAACGCGCGAGTAATATATTCTCATTCTGGTCCCCTTTTGGTTGACGTTCCGATCGGCCGCTCACCGCGTTCCGACAACACGGATTGACTCTCAAAGACACTTGCGATTTTCGCGATCGCCGCCCCGAGAGTGCAAACGGCGATATCCGAAACCGATGAAGTCGGCAGATCCGGACAACGACGCAACTGTCGCCGGCAAGCGTTTGCAATCGATAGATTCGCAGTGACGATCAACAGCCCATCGGCCCGATTTGCATTGGCCTTTAAGAGATCGTTGCAGACGCGATGGCAGGACGCTTCCGCCTCACAATGGAATTTCAATCCGGCTAAGAGAATGAGAAGGTCAACGTAGGCCGTTTTTGTGCCGACCTTGATCGGATGCTCACAGAATACAAGACCACCCCTGCCCAAGGCATATTCTCGCAGTGGGCGAATCAAAAGATA
>JAQBVM010000164.1 GCA_027623095.1 Verrucomicrobiota bacterium | reverse complement strand
AAGAGACGACGATCCTGCCCCGCTGGTTTCGATTGACGATATTCAAGTCAGGGAAGGTTCTGGAAAAGCAGTATTTACTGTGAATCTTTCGACGCCCAGCGGCCAGGATGTTCATTTGGAATACGAAACCGAGAGCGGGAGCGCCATACAGGGCGAAGATTTCACTTCCGTTCCCATCCTAATCACGATTCGAAAAGCTTTTTCGTCAGCCACAATCGAAGTGCCGATCGTGAACGATCTAATCAACGAAGCGAATGAGACATTCTTCGTAAACTTGACTCGATCCGAAAACGCAGTGATCGCCAAGGGCCGCGGCCAGGCCACGATTCTCGATGATGACTCGCCTCCTGAAATTTCCGTCCTAAATGCGCCTCCTGTTTCCGAGGGAGCTCCGCAAGAAACTAATGCGGTTTTCACGGTGACGCTTTCTTCCGCAAGCGGCCAGTTGGTGGGTGTCGATTATGCAACATCGGACGGCACGGCCGTTTCCGGAAAAGATTACGTCACGACATTTGGCACGCTTGTCTTTAATCCCGGTCAAACGACCAACAGTGTTTCGGTCCCGATCGTCAATGACTTCTTGAACGAGTCGCAGGAGACTTTTTTATTGTTGAATCTCTCGAGCGCGACGAACGGCACTATTGTTCTCCCACAGGCTCGGGCAACAATAATTGATGACGATCCGCAGCCCTCGCTGTCAATCAACTCGACGGCGTCCGTGCTCGAGCGCGATTCCGATGCAACGAATGCAGTTTTCACCGTAACGCTTTTCCCGGCGAGCAGGCAAAAGGTAACCGTCAAATACTCCACGGATGACGCCAGGGAAGAGGCCACGACAACAGTAGGATTAGATTACGCCGTCTCGGCGGGATTACTCACCTTTAATCCTGGCGAGATCAGCAAAACTGTCACAGTGCCCGTGCTTGGGGACACGCTGATCGAGCCCAACGAGGTATTCTTCATCCTGCTTTCCGAAGCAACAAATGCAATCATCACCAATGCGCAAGGGTTGGGTATTATTGTGGATAATGAACCGCGCACGACCATTTCCATCGAGGACGCCAGTGTGACCGAAGGCGATTTTGGGACAACGAATATGGTGTTTACTGTTCGCCTGGCAGAAGCGATCGACCGGGAAGCAACCGTTTTCTATACCACCGTCGATGGAACGGCTCAGGCAAATATCGACTATGTTCCGAAGTCGGGAACCCTCCATTTCAATCCAAGAGAGTTCCAGCAGACCATTTCCATTCAAGTGCTGGGTGACGTGCTGAATGAAGCTGCGGAGACATTTCGAGTGAGACTGACGAACGCCTTCGAAGCTCAGATTGCCAAAGGCGAGGCGATCGGAACAATTCTAAATGATGATCGACAGCCGGTTCTTTCGATCGACAGCCCGTCTGGCTTGGAGGGAAATGGCCCCGGTTCGCTGGCGGTTTTCCGTGTGAGCATCCCGGACGTGAGCGGCGTGCCCGTGGTCGTAAATTACGCGCCGGTGAGTGGAACTGCGGTGATCGGGCAAGATTTCGAAAACCAGCCTGGCCCCGTAACTATCCCTGCCGGAGAATCTTCCGCTACATTTAGCATTGCCCTTGTTGGCGATGCCATCGATGAGCCGGACGAAGTCTTCTTCGTGAATCTTTCGGCGTCGGAAAACGCGACGCTCGCGGTGACGCAGACGCAATTCACCATACTCGATGACGATGATCCCCCAAGACTCCTGATCCCTGAAAAGTTGGTGATTGAGGGGAATAGCGGGGTCGCGGCGGTTCTCGTGGATGTCCAACTTTCCTTGCCGAGCGGGAAGCTTATCTCGGTGGACTACAGCACCGGTGATGGGACAGCCAAAGCGCCGGGTGATTACCGTACCACATCAAACCCTTTGGAGTTCGAGCCCGGGACAACGAATCGAACAGTGTCCGTGGAGATTGTCAGCGACCTGCTTCGCGAATCGGATGAGGTGTTCTTCTTGAATCTTGAGAACGCGACAAATGCCGAGATTCCACTCAACCCTGGCCGGATCACGATTGTAAACGACGATACGACTCCCGGCCTTTTGATCGCTGACATTTCGGTTGCCGAAGGCGATACCGGGATTGCGGAGGCTTTTTTTAACATCACTCTAACCGCCGCCGCGGAACAAATCGTTTCCTTCGATTTCGCAACAGAAGCGGGAACCGCTACGGCGTTGAGCGATTTCTTTCCCGCCAGCGCACGCGTAATACTCCTGCCTGGCGAGATCACCGCCACAGTGACCATACTAATCAATAGCGATCGATTGCGCGAACCCGACGAAACGTTCTTCCTGAAGCTTTCCAATCTTAGGAACGCAGTGTTCATTGAAAACCGAGATCGGGCTCAAGCAACAATCCGCAATGATGATCCGTTCCCCCTCCTCTCCATCAGCGCGCCCGCCGTGCTTGAGGGGAACGCGGACTTTATCAATGCGATCGTCGCGGTAAGCCTGTCCCAGGCCAGCGGTGAAGCGGTCAACGTCGATTATTCCACCGAGGACGGAACGGCTGCCGAGGGCGCCGATTATTCGCCTGCGAATGGATCGATCACGTTTGCGCCGGGTGATCTTCAAAAGAATTTCACCGTTCGGATACTTGGCGACACTCTCGACGAAAACGACGAGATGGTTCGGGTGATTTTGAGCGAAGCACAAAACGCCACTCTGCAAACCAACCAGACGCAATTGATCATCCTGGACGACGATCCTCTTCCTGAAATCTCGATTAACGATGTCCAGGCAAATGAGAATGCGGGCTCAATGACATTTGCAGTGATCCTTTCCGCAGCAAGCGGACGGGATGTTTCGGTCCGCTATGCCACATCGAACGGGACGGCTGAGGCGGGACAGGATTACACGGCCAAACAAGGCAGCGTGACATTTGCGCCGGAAGAAACGAGCAAAACGATCGCGATTGATATCGAGGACAATTTGATTCCGGAACCGGAGGAGACGCTCATTGTCGGTCTTTTCGATCCCAGAAACTCTAAGTTGTCCAGGACGGCAGGGATTGGAACAATCCTCGATGATGAATTATTTCCGTTGGTATTCGTTGAGGATGCTTCAGTGCAGGAGGGCAGCGGAACGGTTTCGCGTTTAATCTTTCCAGTACGCCTGTCGCAGGCAAGCGCGCAGCCGATCTCCGTGAGTTTCGCCACCGCCAACGAGTCCGCCGAGGCCGGTAACGACTATGTGGCGAAAGCCGGAACACTTTCGCTTTCTCCGGGTCAAACGACCGCAACCATCGAGGTTGCCGTTCTGGGAGATTTTCTCAATGAACCGGACGAAACCTTGGTCTTGAAGCTCTCAAATCCGGTGAACGTTTCCCTTTCGCGCGAGGTGGTGCTAGGAATAATACGCAATGATGATCCCGAACCGTTGCTGTCCGTTTCCGATTTCACCGTGATCGAGGGAAACGAGAGCGCGTTTCAGATTCTCGTCCCAGTGAACCTGTCCCATCCGAGTGGCTATTCGATAACCGTCGGTTTCGCGGCTGCGGACGACACAGCGCAAGCCGGAATCGATTATATCGTAACGCCGGGAACATTAGTGTTCGAACCCGGCCAAACAACCCAGTCGATCGTTGTGCTTGTACTCAGCGATACCATTCGCGAATCGGATGAAACGTTTACTTTGAGTCTTGTTGGCCCTGCACATGCCGGAATAGAGAAAGGCGTCGCGCGCGGAACCATCGTGAATGACGATGACGCGCCGCTCCTCTCGATTGACGACTTAGAAATCGCGGAAGGCAGTTCGGGTGTGATCGCTGCTGTGTTTACAGTACGCCTTTCACACGAGAGCGCACTGGCGGTGACGGTCAAGTTCAACACGGTGGATGGGACCGCGAAAGGCAACGAAGATTACGTGCCGAAGGAGGAAATAGTCACCTTTCCCCCCGGTGAGACGAGTCGGGTGGTTTCGGTCGGGATCATCGGCGACTCAATCTCCGAACCAGTTGAAAGGTTCGTGGTGGAATTGAGCGAACCACGGAACGCGTTGATTCTTAGATCGCGCGCCGAGGCAGTGATTATCGATGATGATCCACTTCCCATTCTAACGATTGGCGATATCTTGGTTCCTGAAGGCAACGCGGGCCTTACGGAAGCGCGATTTTCAGCCTTCCTCTCCGCGCCGAGCGGCAGAACTGTTTCCGTGATGTATGCCTCGACCAACGGCACCGCTGTCGCAGGCAGCGATTACATCGGCGGCGGCGGTGTTTTGGTTTTCGAACCGGGAATCACCAGCAGGACGGTGCCGTTTTTCGTGTTCGGTGACACGCTTCACGAGTTGGATGAGACGTTTCATATCAATCTGTTTAACTTATCAAATGCGGTGCTCGCCGCCCCTCGGATTCAAGGAACGATCGTCAATGACGATCCAGCTCCCGCAATTTCGATTGGCGACGCCGAGGTGATTGAGGGAAACACCGGCAACTTCACCCTGGTTGTGCCAGCCGGTCTTTCCGCCGCGGCGGGTGTGGTGATCACCGTGAATTTCGCTTTGGAGGACGGGAGCGCGACGGCTGGAAATGATTATGAAGCAAACTCCGGCACCGTTACATTCCAGCCAGGCCAGACCATTGCGCCTATTCCACTGATCATCCACGGAAACACGCGCGCCGAGCCGGATAAGACATTCAAGATTCTTCTGTCTTCTCCGATGAACGCGACGCTTGCGAAAGAGACTGCAACGGTGCGGATTATCAATGATGATCGGTTGCCGTCACTCACCATTGCGGACGCGTCTGTGATGGAAGGAAATACAGGAACCACCAACGCCGTGTTCCGAGTAACGCTCTCGGAGCCCGCCCTGGAGCCGGTCTCGGTCATTTACAGCACGTCGGACGGCACCGCTACAGCCGGAAGCGACTACGACACCGTCACGGAACGAACCCTGACGCTCGATCCGGGTCAGACAAGCGGCCTGATTCTGATTCCGGTACGCGGCGACACAGTCGCTGAATCAGACGAAGTTTTCTTTGTCAATCTGGGCGCCGCTGTCAATGCAACCCTTCGGGACTCCCAGGCCGTCGGCACAATTGCGGATGACGACGCGCCGATCGGAATTTCCGTCTCCGACGCCGCCGTCACGGAAGGGAATGCGGGAACCGCAAGCCTCGATTTCACGGTTGCGCTCTCGGCCTCAAGTGCAAATCGGATCACGATCAAGTATGGGACTGTGGACGGCACAGCGCGTGCGCCTGCAGACTATGAGGCCATAGCGGGCACGCTCACTTTCGAGCCTGGAGCCACGATCCAAATACTCACTGTCAAGGTCCGCGGCGATCGGTTTGACGAGGAGGATGAAACGCTGATTCTTCAGCTCAGCGAACCCGCCGGAGGACTCCTCTTGGATGGTGAAGGAATTGGGACAATCACGAATGACGACCGAGCGCCGGCGATTCAAGCGGATGATGCCACTTTTGTGGAAGGCGCCTCCATTGCGTTTGCGGTGCGTCTTTCCGCGCCAAGCGGCCGGATCGTATCCGTTCGCTACTCCACGCAGGACGGCACCGCCAGCTCGCCCGCGGATTACACATCCGTGGCGGGCACTCTGATTTTTGAGCCTGGCGTGACGAGTCGAACGATATCGATTTTATCCGCAGACGATTCGGTTTCGGAGCCTGACGAAACATTCACCATTCGATTTTCCGATCCAAACAACGGATCGATCGGCAGATCCAGCGCGACCGTGACAATCCGTGACAATGACGCGATTCCCTCGATTTCGATGGCCGATGTGACGGTTCAGGAAACCGACTCCGGCATCAAGAACGCCGTGATTCCAGTCCGTTTGAGCGCGCCCAGCGCGCGGACGGTATCTGTTAGTTTTTCCACGATGGCCGGCACCGCAACACGCGACGTTGATTACACGCACACGAGCGGTGTCTTGATTTTTCCGGCGGGAGTAACCGCATTGACGATTTCAGTCGAAGTGATTGGCGACATGCTCCACGAATCAACCGAAACGTTTTCTGTAAAACTGAGCTCAGCCACCGGCGCAACCATCGCCAAGGACACCGGGACAACCACTATTCTGGACAATGATGTCGAGTCAATGATTTCGATCTCGGACGCTTCTCTCGTCGAGGGAAATTCCGGCACAAACCAAATGAATTTCACGATTCGGCTCTCCGAGGCCGCGGCGCAGCTGGTTTCCGTGCATTTTGCCACATTTCCAGGAACAGCCACCGAAAAGACCGATTATATCGCGCGTTCCGGAACCGCTTCGTTTCCGCCGGGAATTCTCACAAACCTGGTCGCTGTGGATATCATCGGCGATCTTCTGGACGAACCGAACGAAACGTTCGAGTTGCGCCTCGACAGCGCATTGGGCGCCCAAATCTCGGATAGTTTGGGAATCGGCACCATCATCAACGACGACGTCGCACCGTCGATCAGCGTTTCCGACGCTGCAGTGGTGGAAGGGAATTCTGGAATAACCAACGCAGCCTTCATCGTTCGTTTGTCAATCGCGAGCGGGAGAACGGTTACCGTCGATTTCACGACGGAGAACGGAACCGCCGTTTCGGGTGAAGACTATCGGCCAGCCTCGGGAACGTTGACTTTCGAACCCGGAATCCTCACGCAAACAGTGGCTGTGAGCGTGATCGGAGACACCCTGCGGGAGAACGATGAGACCTTTCTTCTCAATCTCCGCAACCCAGTAAATGCCACGATCGTGGACGCCCAGGGGTTGGGGACAATCCTCGACGATGACGAAGCTGTCAACGTTCCTCCGACGATTCGAATCATCAATCCTTTGAACGGTTCCGCTTTGACAACACCCGCGGAAATCACGATTACCGCCGATGCGTCGGATCGGGATGGAAACGTGCAGAGCGTTGAATTTTTTGTTGGCTCGATTCTATTGGAAACACGGGTGCAACCGCCGTTTTCGGTGATCTGGGAAAATGACGCGGCGGGTGAATACTCGTTAACCGCCGTCGCAACGGACAACGAAGGCGCCCAGACAATCGCGGAACCGGTGAGGCTCTTGGTCAAGAGAGGAATCGCGGCATCCGAAGTCGCCATCGTTCGAAACTTTCCGGATCCCGAAATACGCAAGATCCAGGACTACTTGCTCGAGTTGGGTCTGAGTTCACAAGTCTTCGACCAAGAGGGCTTCACTTTTCAATCGGTGAACGACTATCAGCTAATTATTTGGGACGACCTCGGTGCGCTCGAGGGAGGGTTGACCGCCAACGATGTCCGGGTTTTCCGCGAAGCGCAACAGAACCGAATCCCCTTGTATATGATTGGTGACGTCGTCGCATCCTCTGGTGCGGCGTTAACCGGCAGCAGTCGAACCGACTGGGAGCAACTGACGCACCTCGCGCTTCGCTCCTCCGGAACCGCAACCAGTGTCATCGAACCGAATCAATCGATCGAACACGCGGTCCTCCAAGGACATTTCGGAGTGGTCACGGGATTTGCTTATCCGCCCGGTATTGCCAGCGTGGTTCAACCCGGCTCCGGCGTCGTTTCGTTGGCGCGATCCGGAGCCAGCGATGTCCTGGTGGCCTATGAGGCGGATAACTTCACCCAGACCCGGTCGGTGACTCAGAGTTTTTTGGCCTCGAATGGAACCGATTCACGCTCCATCACGGAGCGAAAACGACTTTTTAAGAACGCCGTGGTTTGGCTCCTCAACAGAGGGTTCCACGCCTTGACAGACATTTCATTAACGGTTTCGGGACCCGAGAATCCCGTAAAAGCCGGTGAAGAATTCGCCTATTCAGTGATCATTCGTCATCGCGGCGAAATCTCGGGAACCGGAATCGAGTTCACGCTGGACCTTCCGAACGGTGTTCGGTTCGTTCGTGGCGACTTCATTCAAGGAAGTCTCGAACCGGTCGATGGCGCCGTCATTTATCAACTTGGCAATATGGACAATGGCCAGCAGACAACCCTTGTGTTAAGCCTGGTACCCACGCTGTCGGGATCCCTTCAACTCCGGGCGACGGTATCCGGAAACGAGCCCGATCCTGTTCTGACGAATAACACCGATCTGCTTGAAATCTCGGTCGCACCGGGAAGCGCGCCGACGAATCCGCCAGCGGTGACCCTCTCACGCCTGGGAACCGGACAAATCGATCTTCAAGTGCTCAACGAATCCCGGCAGCCATTGAGGATTCAGAGTTCGGCCGATTTGGTGAAGTGGCTCGATGTGACCAATACAACGGCTCGATCCCTTCTCTTGCCGATTGGCAACGCTGGAGACCCAAAGAGCACGAACTTGTTTTACAGAGTCGTGTCTCCTTGAACGATGTATTTGAAATTTCAAATTTCAAATTTCAAATTCGGAACGGAGCGTTGAACGTTTAAGGCTCGTGCGCACGAAGCTCGCTGAACGAGGGTCTGCGCTCTATTTGAACCATCAACTCAGGTGGGGCGATACTCCGCAGAGCCCTGACCAGCCTCAATGTGGAAGATTAAGGTGCACAGGTGAAACGGAAACGCGATAATCTCCAAACCGCTCGCGGTTCCACAGCTCGTGTTCGCTCGGTACCATCCCACAAGGATAAATCAGGGCTCCACGGAGTGTCGCCCCACCACGATCTCCGACAACCGATCTCATTCAGAGCTGCGCCCATTGGGAAAGAGACATCGCTTTCCTGCTTTTCCATGATCGGAATTTGATTTATCACTCCGGGGTCCGGAATTCCTCCGGCATATCTGAAGCGCCGTTATGACATGGATCTACCGCAACGTGATTCGACCGATTCTGTTCGAACAGAATTCTGAAGCCGCGCATGAGTGGATGCTGGCCTCGCTTTCGTGGGCAAACAGAAGCCCTGTGTTGGGCGATGCGATCGCATCGCTATTCGAGAGTCCGAACCTTCCTGTGGATTTGTTCGGATTGTCATTTCCAAATCCCGTTGGACTTGCGGCTGGAATGGATAAACACGCCACTGCGCTCCCCGCTTGGGAGGGGCTCGGATTCGGGTTTGCGGAACTCGGCGGAGTCACGTGGCATTCTCAGGAGGGAAATCCGCAGCCGCGCCTGTTTCGCGCCGTGGATTCGGAAGCATTGATCAATCGAATGGGATTTAATAATCCCGGCGCCCGGAAGTTCGCGGCAAATCTCACGGAATGGGAATCGCGCGGGCGCTGGCCAAACCATCCGATCGCAATCAATCTCGGAAAGTCGAAGACGACGCCTTTGGAACAAGCCCCCGAAGACTATGCTCAATCGCTTCATGCGCTCTGGAAGTATGCTGATTTTTTTGTTGTCAATGTAAGCTCTCCAAACACTCCCAACTTGCGCGAACTGCAAAACCCATCTGCCCTCGACGAAGTGCTGGCAGCCGTCCAAGAGGCAAATCAACAAGAGGCGTCGGCAAGAGCTAAGAGGACGAAGGAGCAAATCGTTAAAAACAACAAGGTTTCGCTCAGGGATTCATCGCACCCGAAACCAATTTTGGTGAAGATCGCTCCCGATCTCCCTTTTGAGGCGTTGGATGAACTCTTGAAGATCACTTTTAAGCGGGAGATCGCGGGAATCGTGGCGACGAACACAACCGTCACTCGTCCGGCATCGAACAACGCCGATCTCCAGCGAGTTTATGGTGAAGAGGGGGGGTTGAGCGGACGTCCGTTGCGAGAACGGAGCACCGAGGTGATTCGGCATTTGTACCGAAGCTCGTGCGGAAGACTCCCGATTATCGGAGTGGGAGGTGTGTTTAACGCTTCGGATGCCTGGGAAAAAATCACAGCGGGAGCATCGTTGGTGCAGGTCTATACAAGCCTTGTTTATGAAGGGCCCGGCATCGCAAAAAAGATTGTTCAAGGATTGCGCGGACTTCTGACCGAGAACGGATTCAAGAATCTTAAGGAAGCAGTGGGCACAAGTTCCGTTTAAGGAAACCCTCGCCCAACCTAGGAATCCTAGGCTCTCCCATAGACGCGGCAAAGGTAGTTCGGTTTTCAAAAACGGGTGACTCACTTGCAGCAACTTTTGAAGTTCAAGAATTCTAGGGTTTACACGGGTGGTTGCACTTCGTGTAGTCCTGCGGTCTGCGACAGCCCGCGGTCCAACAATTCAAAGATGCGCGGCTCTCCCGCGCGCGCGATTCTTGCATTGCGTCGAAACCGCCCAAGGCTTACAGGTTTTCCATGAAAGTCATTATTCATCTAAGCGGAGAGGACGAAGCTAAGGCTTTGCCGATTCTGCTGCGTCATTCTCCGGGTATGGTGTTACCACGGGGCCTTTACGTGCTTTCCGAAGGGGCGCTGAAAGCTCTACGGAAAGCCGGTATCAAATTCTCTGAGGTGAGTCGGGAAGCCGTCTCCCCCAGCCTGGAGGAGGTTGCTGGTGAAAGAGTATGACATTTTCATTCCTCTTTACTACAACGACGGAACGTCCATAGAGCCAGCCAAATTCCAGGACTTGCAGAGCCGACTCCTTGCTCATTTTGAAGGGCTGACTTATTTCCCGCAGCCCAATCACGGATTCTGGAGATTTGGCGATGTGACTTATCGCGATGAAATCGTGATCTACCGTGTTATCAGTCAGGACTCAGCCGCTTCACACGCTGTCCTATCAGCTCTTAAGAAATATTTGAAAGAAGAGTTTCGCCAACAGGAGATTCTCATTATCGAACGGGAAATTGGCCTTTTGTGAAACTGTCGCAAAATCTAATTTGTCCTCAGCGCAGCCGTTGCTTTCGGCTTTGGAAAGACTTTGTCGATGACACCGCTCTTGATCTTGATCGCGGAAGCAATGCACGCCGCAATGATCGCGATCAACAGCGCGCAGTTCAAAATCACCCGCTTTAGTCCCACGCCGGTCGCGTCACCGATATAGCTCTTCTTGTTGTTCATGATAAAGAACGCAATGTAGGCAATCGGGAGCATCGTGAGAGCAATTGCCGAAGCCGCAATGGGCATCCACAAGGGACTCGGAAACGCAACACCCAAAATGCCAATCGCCGGCAAAAGCGTGAACATCCGATATCGTTTCGAAGTGTATTCCAGCTTGAACATCTCGCACCCCGTGAAGCCGCAGGCGACCATATGCGTGCTGATCGCCCCGCATGTCATCGCGATGAAGCCAAGATCAAGAATGATTCGCCCCAGCGAAGAACCCAGGATTGTTTCCAGACCCCGCGCCGCGTCGATTGGCCTCAGGTCGGTTCGAACGCCGCTCATTGATGGGTCATAAATTGTGTTCGCCATCGCGATAATGATCAACGACGTCACGATCACGAATGGAAGAAACATCGAACTCACCAGGTCATAGCGGGACAGTCCCCGGTGATGTTTCCCCCAACCCTTGGCCAGCAGCGAATACGGATACAAGAATGTCATGTTAATCCCGACCGAAGCTCCGATCGCGCCAAGCACCAAAGTCATGGAACCCTCGCCTTGAGGCATGTGAAAGCCGAAGAAGCCGTCGAAAAGCGCACCCCAATTAACCCCCGTTCGAATCACCACCAACAAGAATGCCACGATAATCAGGCGAATTGTCCAACGAAGAAACCCTTCGTAAATCCGAATGCCTCGCGTGCCCGCGCCGTAGTTCCAAGTCACAAGGATGCTGAAACCAAGTATGGCAAAACCGGCGAGAAATTTCACCGCGTACTGGGCCGCCCCGGAATCCTCCGGAACACCAACGAGATTCGCCAAATCCCAAACAGCCGCTCCCGCCAGACCATACTGCGGAAAATGCCAAACCACCGAGGCCACAATCGAACCGAGTGCCCACAAGAAGGCAACGGAGCTGTGGATCTCACGCGCGAACGAGGAGTATGGTCGTTCACCGGTCGTCAACACCACATTCCCCAGAGCGCCCATCATCAGGATGCCGAGAATCATCGCCACCGGCTGCACCCAAAGCAGCGTGTATCCGAAAGACGCGCCTGCCACGACCGAAGCGACCGCGCTGCCGGCTCCCAGCGTCATGGCGCTCTGCATCCACGCGGGGCCCGTCAGTTTCATATATCCCCGGCAGCGCTGAATTAAGGGTTTAGTCTCCAAATCCTGAAGAAACGCCTCTTCTTGCCGCAGTTTCTCGGGATCCCATTTGCTGGACATGGGCAGGCCGACGCTCTTCGTATCGGGTTTTTCAGGCATGCGCCAGATCATCAGCTTTGAAAAGCCCCTCAGGCAAGTAGAAATCACCTGCACAAGGAATCCCCGATCAAGTCGCGCTATAGTTGGCCATACTGAATCGCACGGGTGTTTCCGCCTGGCGAATTAGAAAGCTGACTATCTCCCGCAACTGGTGAGAGTCGGCGCCCGCGTCATCGTGGAACCTTGAGCCAACGGCTAGGAAAAACTCGATTTGACGATGCCATCTGAATTGCGCCCGAAGTCATTCCTTCGTCTTTCCGAGGGTCACGGACGATCGGATTCGCTTCATAGTTTCAGGCCCAATCCCTTTGATTTTGATAAGATCATCGACGGATGCGAATGGCCTGGCTTCTATGATCCTATCCGCAAGCACAGACCCAATGCCCGGAATGGTCCGCAATTCGCTTTTGTCGGCTGCGTTTATGTCAATCAAACGTGGCGATGCTTGAATTCGACGAACCTCTTTCTTTAGTTCGTTCGATTTTTCCTTCTCGGCTCGCACTCCGGCTCGAAGTTCGGCGATTCTGTCGGCGTTGCTATCGGACCAGATACCGGTCTGCTTGAGCACGGCCGACAATTCCAGATCACGAAGTATCATGCGGAAATCATCACTCGATGTGCCATTTGGCAATCGCCGCCCTATTCCATTGGATCGAGCCAGGCCATGCTCGACAAGGAGCCGACCCAGATCTTTGGCGTCGGCGGTAGTTATGAACCCGTAAATGCGGCCAATGCTTGAGGCTCCAGGCGCACGAGCCCAAGCCGTATGAACTGTGAACGGTTTTGAAAGCTGCTGCTTGACGAGTTCTTCGGCTTTTGCGCCATACAAGACCATTCGGGCGGCGTTGGTTACCCCGAAATAGTTGGCTTGATCTTTGATACGTTCAAACGCTCCGAGTGAGTTGGCTGTCTTTTCCGGGCAATCCACAAAATAGAGCCGTAAATGGACCACCTTTCCACCTGCTTGAATCCGAAAACTGTCTCCATCATTGTTAGAATCATCGATGAGTTCTGCCTGAGTGATCTTCTCAAGATTCGCTTCCGCGCTTAGCAGGCGAATTGGCGCTCCATCTGCGATGATGAAAGCCAACGACAGGGTGGGTACAAAGCGCCAAAAAAAGGTCCGTCCCACGCCGCGAATCACCCGGCAATCGATCATACGCTCATCGGATGAGGGTGCTTCCAATCGCCTCGATACGCGCGCGTCAGTCGCCGGTTCGCCTCGTCATCCCCCACCACGCGGCCAGCTTCCGAATCCCAGCGCAGGCTCCGGCCAAGATCCATCGAGAGGTTGGCCAAAATGCACGAGGCGGAGGAAATATGGCCCTCCTCGATATCGGCGACTGGACGCTCGCCCCGCTGACGGGCGTCCACAAAGTTTCTCAACTGCCGGCGGTTGCCGGGAGCTGCAAAAATCTCGGTTTCCCTATGCTGAAGATCCTCCGGGTACTGTTCCCGTTCTTCCACGCAATCCTGGTGGACAGGCGATCCACTTCCCTTCGGAATAAAGTCGTAACTCCGGATGCTGAGTTTTAGAGTTCCTTTGTCCCCGTAAAGAGTGGCTCCCCAGGGATAATCAGGGTCCGGATTTTGTCCCCAGTTTCGCTGGTTCCAAACCACTTGAATGTCGCCGTAATCAAACAGGGCGGTCTGCGTGTCGTGGACGTTGATGTTCGAATCCGGATTTCGCATCAGGATTCCGCCACTCGCTGAAATGCTCTTGGGCCAGCGCAAATCCAGGAAGTACCGCACCACATCGAAGAAATGCACACAGAGGTCGCCCGTCTGCCCATTGCTGAATTCGCGGCAATTGCGCCAACTTCTCGGATGGATGCCCGGGCTGTAATCGCGCCAGGTCGCGGGCCCCACATACGTTTCCCAATCCAAGTTTTCGGGCGGAGTCGTAACCGGCGGGAATTCGCGCGGACTCCCGTAATAACTATGAATATCCACATAGGCAATCTTGCCAAGGAGCCCGGAGCGAATGAAACGATCCCGCGCTTCCAACAAATGCGGCGTGCTGCGGCGCTCTAAACCGACCTGGACCGTGCGTCCATATTTCCTGGCCGCGGCAACCATCGCTTGCCCTTCGACCACATCGTAGCTGATCGGTTTCTGCACATAGACATCCGCTCCCGCTTTGCACGCTTCAATCATCGGCAGGCAATGCCAATGATCTGGCGTGCCAATGAGTGCGATTTCAGGGCGCTGCTCCGCCAGAAGCCGCCGGTAATCTCCATAAACGGGCGGGCGCTTCTTGGAGGTCTGCCGCCCTGCCACCAATTCGGCCGCTTGATCGCGCGCCCGGCTGTCCACATCACAAAGCCCCACCACTTCGACCGGCGCCACTTGGATCAAGTGAAACAGATCTGTTTTCCCATACCAACCGCACCCTATGAGACCCACGCGCAATGGCTTCTCGCCTTCCGCGGCCAACGCGCCCGTCCGAAGCGCGGCCAGTGAAGCGATGCCGCCAATGCCAGTTTTCAAAAACTTTCGCCGATTCATATTTCGATTCCTTTCTGTGCTGTGTGTTTAGTCGAGAGGTCTGCTTTTACTGAGTGGATCGCAGTCCCGGCGCCGGAGCATTCGGATTGGACGCGGGTTGTGTGGCGCCTTTTTGGGCCGCGACTTGTTCAGGTTCAAAGTTCCGTCCCTGGTCGTCCGTCTGTTCTATCCAATTCTCAAGCTGGCGGCGCAAGCGATTGAGAGCCTCCTGATGGTTGGGATCCGTTGATTTGGCAAGATTGTTTATTTCCCACGGATCGGTCTCCAAATCGAAAAGCTCTTCCGCGGGCATATTCGGCGCGAGAAGGACGGCCTGAACGGGCGTCAATCTGCCTTCCGCGTGAAGCTGCTTCATAAGATTCCAGACTGGGTAGCTCCGCTCTTTGTAGGCGTTCGGCTGCATGAAAGGACGGTCCGGAGTGAAGTTGCGAATGTATCGGTATTTTTGGTCGCGCGCAGTGCGGAACCTGAAAACAGTCTCGTCACAGCGGTCCCGGGCGCCAAATGCGTACTGCCGATCCGGATCCGCGTGTTCGCCCAAGAAGATGCGTCCTTGCATGTTGGAAACCTTGGGCGCTCCGGCGATCGAAAGTGTGGTTGCTGTCAAATCGATCGCCTCGATGATTCTGCCATCGACGCTTCCCTGTTCGAAGTGGCTTGGCTTCCGGAAACCTTTTGGCCAGCGAATAATCAAGGGCACTCGCAGACCACTGTCATAACAGAACTGTTTCCCACGGACATGGGCTTGTCCATGATCGCCGAAGAATATGACTACTGTGTTATCCGCGAGCCCATCCACTTTCAACTGTTCAAGAATGAGACCGATCTTCCGGTCGAGTTCGCTAGCGGAATCGAGATATTCAGCCCAGTCGGTTCGAGTGACAGGATGATCCGGATAATACGGAGGAAGCTCGACCTTTGCCGGATCAGCGCGCTTGGGCGCGCGAAAGGCTCTGTGCGTTTCCTGAAAATTCACTTGGGCATAGAACGGTTGATGCGCCTTCAGATCGTTCCATTGGTTCGAGTCGAACGGTTTTCCCTCGTAGGTGAAATTCCAGTCCGTTTTGCCACTGCCCCTGAATCCAAATGAAGAAGGAAGCTCGCGCACATTGGCGGTGAAATAACCGGCTTCGCGAAGCCGGTCTGTTACGACGCGGACTCCGGAAGGCAGCCGATAACCGTCGTCCCGGTGCGACCGATGATTGTGGGCGCCAATGGTCGTTTGATACATCCCCGTCATGAAAGCCGATCGGCTGGCGGAACAGACAGGCGCGGTTGTAAAGGCTCTCGTGTAGCGGACTCCTTCGCTCGCGAGCCGATCCAGGTTCGGAGTCCAGACTTCTTTGGTCCCGTAACAGCCCAGGTCCGCGCTGAAATCCTCCGCGATAAGCCAAAGGATGTTCGGCCGGTCTTCCGCTCCAAATACCTCGGACTGGAACGGCAAAAGAAACAGCGCCGCGAACAATCCGACAAGGTGCAATGTGTGAAGTCGGGTTTTCATGCGCTGCATTCTAAGCGAACGACTCAGGTTTCGGCAATGGAACAAAACTTGAAGAACGCTAGCTGGGCGCATCTCCGAATGAGGTCGGTTGTCGGAGATCATGGTGGGGCGACAGTCCCTGGAGCCCTAATT
>JAQBVM010000557.1 GCA_027623095.1 Verrucomicrobiota bacterium | reverse complement strand
CGGGATACCGATGGACCAGGCCCGGAACCGGGCTGTGCCCGTCTTCGCCAAGCGGATCGTCCGCTTCACCAAGGGTCCGCACAAACTCATTGGTCGTCGGGATCACGGTGCGTCTGAGCGGTTGCAGGGCATCGTCAGGATCCAGCAGACTCATGTAGTACGGTGTGATTCCGACCGGCAACATCGTTCCGCCCTGCACCAGTGCGTCGCGTTCATCCGTTGACAGCGTCACAATCTTTTCGAATTGCTCGAGTCTTCGAATTCGATTTTGGGACTGCCAGCGCCAGTCATTCCATTGGACGTCAGTGGCTTCCGGGAAGAATCGCCGCCGAAAAGCTCGCGATTTTGCGCTGACAGCAGACTGTCGCCGGGACGGCGGAAGCGGTTTGCTCGACGGAGATGTCGAGCCGGTTTTCGCCTGAGGCCTGGAAGAATGAATTGCGTCGGAGGGGCGCAAAGTGACCGCCGCTGAAGTCTGACGACTGGGGCGGCGGGATGGCGGGGCCACAGTGGCCAGTTGAAAATCTGGAATTGTGGGAGTTTAGGTATCTTGTTGTTTTTCTGTCAGGTTTAGGCGTAGGATTCTGGCGAACTGGGTGCGTTTGGACTGAACGGTCAGGCCCAGATTTTCGCGGACCCAACGATGCACGAGCTTAGTCGGCGTGGTGACCATCGCGGCTTTAATTGTGTCCATGGTGGTTGTGCCAAACAGCGCGGCCCAGACTAGAACCAGGCTGGTGAAACCACTTTTCGATTGGCTTCCTTCGACGATCTTCAGTTTGCCGTAACTTGATTCCAGAATTTCTGTTGTGCCAGCCATGCGACGACCGCTTGGGACTTTCGAACACTCGTTTTCAACGCGGACAATCAGTTCGTTGGCGAGCTTCCGTTTCTGGTCACTATCGCAATGTGGCTCCAACAGTGGCGCGATGGCTGCCCTGGTGTCTGCGCAATAACCGCCACGACGAACAAGGTCCAGACTGGCATCGGTGATCGCCAGCCAACGGCACCAGAGGTGGACATCGTTACGATACTCCCTCAGCCAGGCGAACTTCTCCTGCAGACGCTTATCGCTGCTAAACGAAGGGGGGATCAGAGTGGGATCATCTAGCACCGTTAAGATCCGCTGTGCCCATCCCAGCATGCTTTGCAGATTCATGTAGCGAGCCTTGCTCTTGAGTGTCGGCGGCACCAGAAACGCGAGTTCCGTTTGAAGAGTCTCGAACTTCGTCTGCGTTGCCTGTTTGATGAAGCCACACCATCGCTCGTCTTCTTTGAGTCGCTTCTTCAAAAGCAGTGCCGCCTGGTGCGGGAGGTCTCCAAAGCCCAGCGTTTCAGGATGCGCGGCGCAGAATTTCGCGATGCCACCCGTCAAGTCGCTGCCGCCGTCGCTGAGCATCCCTGCCGGCGTGATTCTCGTCTTGTTCCTCAGCGTTTCAAGCTGCTGATGGACGATCTGCTGCGAAGATTTCTCGACCGGAAGCAAGGCAATCACGCGCATATCTTTTAACGTCAGGCACTCGCCAACGGCAGGCAGCATCGACAAGCGAATGCCGATGATTCCTAAAAAGCGATGCTTGCCAATCTGGACCGCGTGGTCGAGCATGTAGAACCAATCGTCGGCACGCTCGATCGGTTCGTGCAATCGGTAGTATCCCAGTCGCAGCAACCACATCCGTCCCGAAGTGGGGTGTGGTATGAAACCTTGCCTGGCCTGTTCGGGGAAAAAGAAATCCAGCGTCCTGATCGTCGATAGCATTGACAAACTGCTGGCAAGGACCGAGCCAACAACATAGTAGATCGTCGATAAACTGAACGAATGACGTGATAGACGTTCAAGCGAATCGATCGGCGGTCCCGGCGGAATGATCAATGCTGGCTGCGTTGCCGGCTGTAAGCTCGACGGTGGCTCATTGATGGACGAGCCTGGCGGGACCATGATCGTCAAGCTGGGCTGCGGTTCACTTTTTTTTGGCGCGACGGAGCCTGATCGATCAAAGCGGTTAAACGCTCAACCTCGGCCTGCATCGCAACGAGTCCCTGCTGCGAAAACTCGGCCCTGGCTTTCCACTTGTCGCGACTCTCGGAGACATCCGCAACCCGCACCTTCACTCGATTCAACTCGACCTTGGCTGCTCGATACTTCGCCTTGACTTGCTCGCGACTTATCAACAACCATCGAGCCAACTGCTTAGGTCGACTGCGATAAGCGTCAAGCATCCCCGGCTGATCCTCGGCATCAATCTCTATTGACAAAGTCGCGTTCGACATCACAGGCCTCCGTGCCAACATTCCTATTGCGTCATATGACAGAAAAACGGCATCATACACGAACCCCAAATAACCGTGTCAACAGGAGATTTTCAACTGGCCAGGATTGCTCAGGGGGCGAGGCCAAGAGGAATCAACGACGACCCAGTTGATTAACCAGCTTTGGCGGAAAGCGGAAAGTCTATTGCAGTAGCGGATTTTTCGGTTTCGAGAAGTCGTTCAACGTTCAATTGACTTCCTGCCACATCCGTCGCT